>DATCXQ010000059.1:0-22277 GCA_036565725.1 Blastocatellia bacterium | reverse complement strand
TTGGAGAATGTCGCGTTGATTTTTTTCATCATCAACGACGAGAATTTGTTTTGCAGACATAAGTTCCTTCTATGCGCCTCTTTTCTCTCGCCTCTTGCGCCTCTTTTTCCCGCCGCGTAGCGGCCCACTGAATTTAGCCGTAGTTTTGACCTCACCGGACCTGCGTGAAAACTCCCCGTCCGCTGGCGACGGGAATGAATTATATCGCCTACCGAGCGTTTCAACGCGCGGTTAAATTCAGGACGCCGCTGCGGCGGCGAGGCGCTAAGAGATTACTTGCATGGGGTGAAAATTGTTCGTCGGCGGTCGCGTCTACGGTTCGCGTAACAGCGTAACAGTAAACGTCGTGCCACGGCCCAGCCCGCTTTCGACGTTGATTTTGCCGCCGTGTTCTTCGATGATCTTTTTGGTCAGCGGCAAGCCCAGCCCGATGCCGGTATCTTTGGTCGAATAGTAAGGCTCGAAAATCTGGCCCAGGTCTTCCAGCATGATGCCGACGCCGGTGTCGGCAAATTTGATTTCGAGGAATCCGTTGTCGGGCCGCAGCGAGACGTTCAGCGCGCCCCCGCTCGGCATCGCCTGAATCGCGTTGATCATCAGGTTCGAGAAACAGGTTTTGATCAACTCGGGGTCCCCTTGAAGTTTCGCGTCGCCGTGGCCGTTCTGTTCTATGTTCACCGTCACTCCCTGCTGTTCAGCCTGGGTGTTGACCAGGTCGCGGACCTCTTCGATCAGTGAGCGCGCGTCGATTTCGCGTATTTTGAGTTTCGCCGGGCGCCCGTAGCCCAAAAAATCGGTGACCAGGCGGTTGAGCCTTGCCAACTCGTCCTTGATCGTAGTCAGCATGTGAATGTATTGGGCGCGCGACGGCTCTTCCTTCGGCGCGAACGACGCGCGCAGGTGATCGATCGAAAGGTTGATGAAGTTGAGCGGATTGCGGATCTCGTGCGCAATGCCGGAAGCCAGCCGCCCGACGACGGCGGAACGTTCAGCCCTCTGCAACAGTTCTTCCAGATTGCGTTTGCTGCGCAGCCCTGAAAGCATTTCGTTGAATGTTTGCGACAGCGTCCTCATCTCCTTCGGCCCCGAAACCGGCGCGCCGTACTCCAGATTGCCCTCCGCCACTTTTTCCGCAACCTGGCCGAGTTCCGTGATCGGGCGAGTGATGCGTTTGGTGAAGACCGCGATGGTCACGATCAGCAACAGCCCCAGAAGCGCAAAAGCTATCAGCCGATCGCGCTCCGCCGACTCCTTGACCTGCTGCAGGCGCTTCATAGAGAGAACGATATAGATATCTCGCTTCGCGCTCTTTTGGACGCTGGCTTCATCACCTTCCGGTGAGGTAGTGATGGAGAAGTGAAGGGGGTGAATTTGCTTGCCGCCGATTTTGCCGACATCGCCCCTCAAATCTCCCGTACTGATCGATTGAGCTATTTCGGGATACTCTTTTGCGAACACTCTCTCGATGTCTTTCTTGTCCGTGCTGTCGAAAATCTTCCCTTCCTCATCGACAATAAAGATGTGAAGGATGTTGCTTTCGGAGTTGACGGCCAGACTGTTCTGACCTGGTTGGTTGACCAGGTCGTAAAGGTTTTCCGCTTTAGATAAAGAGCGATAGACCAGATCGGTCGCAAGTGGAATTTCCCGAATGTATTCATTCACCACGCGGGTCGTGCGCTCTTCCAGCCGCTGGTTGTAGAAGGAGATGACAGCCATCGTCAAGGCGAGCATCAAGGCGATGAACGCCACCATCTGCGCCCGAAAGCTGGAAGGCGATTTGAGAAAATCGGAGAGCTTCATAACTTGGCGATCAGGCGTTTGGCCTTCTCCTGGACGTGGCTTTCGGCCTTGGTTGGCGACTGTTTCTGGATGATCTCCTGATACATCCGCCGAGCGTCTTCCTTGCGCCCTTTTTCCTCATAAGCCTGTCCGAGCGCCAACTTGATTTCCAGATTGTGTGGCGCGACGCTCACACCCTGCTCCAACCGCTGGATCGCCCTGTTCATATTGCCCCCGATGATTCGCGGCAACTGGCGATCCATTTCGCCCAACGCCAGGTAAGCCCCGCCGTCCTGATAACGGTCGTTTAACTTGAGAACCGTCTCCATCTCGGAGCGAATCTTGCCGACTGTGGCCAAAGCCTTGAACACGCCCTTCTGGTCGCTGTAACCGCCGTAATTGACCCCCAGCCAGAAATGGCCCTCGACCGCATTGGGCTCGGCGGCGACGGCCCGCTGGCCCGCGTTTATGCCCTTCTCGAAATACGACACTTTCTCCGGTTTCGCGGCCTTGTCGCCGACGAAATAATAGACGCGGGCGGCGCGCCACAGCCATTGGTAATCATTGCCGTTCGCAGCCATCGCCCGTTCGATGACGCCCATCGATTGTTTGTCGCGCGCGTCGTCGTCGCCTAAGGTCAACAGATTGTCGGCCTCCTGATACGGGTTCGTATTGGCCGGGGCCGCGACGTTTTTGGTCTTCGGCTGCGCGAAGACGGGCGTAAGGAGGCAGCAGACGGTTAAAGTCAAAAATATCGCTATTTTCATCGGACAAAAATTAACAACACGTTTCGTGTTTCGCAAGCTGGGAGCGTAGGGTTAAAAGGTCGGAAACAGGGCGCCTTGCGCGCCATCGGCGGATTCCCTTTCAACATTCACGTAATTTGCTAAATCTCAGCCTATCGTCAAAAATACTGTTTTCTTTCATAGCGAGGAAAGCGCGCATGAACAAGTTCTACGTTACAACACCGATATATTACGTCAACTCGCATCCGCATCTAGGCCACCTCTACACGACGCTGGTGGCCGACACGGTGGCGCGGTACAAGCGACAGCGCGGCTTCGAGACCTTCTTTCTGACCGGGACCGATGAGCACGGGTTGAACATCGAGCGCGCGGCGGAAAAGGGCGGTCTGCCTGTCAAACAGCACGTCGACAACTTCGTCAACGAGTTCAAGACCGCCTTCGCGCCTTATGGCATCGCCTACGACCACTGGATCCGCACAACGGATGATTACCACAAACGCGCCGTTCAGGAGCTTTGGCGGCGGGTGCGCGAGAACGGTTACATCTACAAAGGCAAATACGAGGGTCTGTATTGCGCCAACTGCAACGAATTTTACACCGAAAACGAGGCCAAAGCAGCCGACGACGGCCAACTTTACTGCCCGCAGCATGACCGCCAGCTGGATCGGGTGGCCGAAGAGAGCTATTTTTTCAAGCTCTCGGAATTTCAGGGCCGGTTGCTTGAACTCTATGAGAAGAACCCGACCTTCATTCGCCCCGAAACCAGGCGCAACGAGGTGATCAGCTTTGTGCGCGGCGGGTTGAACGACCTTTCGATCAGCCGAGTCTCGGTCAAGTGGGGGATCCCCGTGCCGGACGACCCCGACCACACTGTGTACGTATGGTTCGACGCGCTGTCGAACTACATCACGGCGATCGGATTCGGCAACGAGCAGTTCGGCGGCCTGCAGCATTTCAAAAAATTCTGGCCCGCCGACCTGCACCTCGTCGGCAAAGACATCCTGCGTTTTCACACCGTCTACTGGCCCGCTTTCCTGATCGCCGCGGGGATCGAGCCGCCGAAGACGGTCTTCGCGCACGGCATGTGGCTTTCGGGCGGGCGCAAGATGTCGAAGACGCTCGGCAATGTGATTGACCTGGCCGTGCTGCAAAAATATTTCACGACGGACGCGGTGCGCTATTTCTGCCTGCGCGAAATGGTCTTCGGGCAGGACGGCGATTTCACCTACGAGACGCTCCTGGAGCGGGTCAACGCCGGGTTGGCCAACGGCCTGGGCAACCTGGCCAGCCGCACTTTGACGATGGTCGCGCGGTATTGCGACGGAGCCGTTCCCGCGCCGGGGAAAGCCGGGGCGGAATTGACCCGGCGGGCCGATGAAGTGCGCGAGTCCGTCACGCAGGCCGTCGCGCAATTCGACCGCGAATTCGAAGAGTACAATTTCAGCCGAGCGCTGGAAGCCGCGTGGTCGGCCATCGAGCGCGTGGATAAATTCATATCCGACGCCAAGCCCTGGGACCTGGCGAAGCAGGCCGACGGGCGAGGCCCGCTCGAACTTATTTTACATACCGCGGTCGAAACGCTGCGGCATCTGACCGTCCTGCTCGCGCCCGTTTTGCCCAACGCCACTCAAGAGATTTGGGATCAGTCGGGCGAAGCGGGCAAAGTCATTGAAGTCGCGCCGAGCACGCTGCGGTGGGGCCAATCCACGGGCAAGCGCGTCGGCGAAATCAAACCGATCTTCCCAAAACTGGACAAAAAGAAAGTCATGGACGAAATCAAACAAGATGAAGCGGCGAGCCAGTCCGCGCGTACAGAAGAGGCTAAAGAACAACCCGTTCAAGCCCCGGCTCCGCCGCCGGCGCAAAACGTGAGCGAGCCGGCAGCCGCGCCGGCCTACATCACAATCGATGATTTTTCGAAAGTCGAAATGCGCGTGGGCCAGATTCTGACCGCCGAGCGCATACCGAAGGCCGACAAACTGCTGCGATTCACGATTGACCTGGGCGAGGCCGAACCGCGCCAGATACTGGCCGGCATCGCGCAATATTACGAGCCGGAGAAACTGGTCGGGCGCAAAGTGATCGTCGTCGCCAACCTCGCGCCTAGAAAGATGCGCGGCCTGGAGTCGCAGGGAATGATCCTGGCGGCTTCGGTGGGCGAAGAAGGACGGCCCGTACTGGCGGGGTTTCTGGAAGAGGTTCCGAACGGGGCGAAATTGAAATAGACTTGGATTTAGACAAGGTCGGGTGGCGTTAAATCAGTGTCACATTTTTTAGCGCCACCGGAATGCGAAAGGGGGAGATGAAATGTCAAAAACCGCCGTACAAACCAAGCGCAAACAAAAGCCCAAGGTTAAGGTCATTGTTGTAGAAACCGAGTCACCGAAGCCCTTGCCGCGGCGTAATCCAGAGATTCCGCCGATCACCACTCATCCTGAGAGACTCGGTGGCACGCCGACGATTGCAGGCACGCGGCTTCCAGTGGCGACTCTGCTCGATTACTTGATGGAGGGCGCAACGGTTCAGGAGTTCATAGACGACTTCGACGCGGTCTCTTTGGGAGATGTGGAAGCGGTGTTGGAAAAAATCAAAGAGGCGCTCGAAGAAGGTTGGCTGGCGGAAAAAGTTGATAAATGACGAAGAAGCGCAACATTCTCTTCGATAACGGAGTTCCTCGTCCGCTGCGCAAACGACTTCAGCCGCACCGTATTGTCACGACTCAGGAGCTTGGCTGGGAGCAATTGAAAAATGGCGAACTGTTGCGGACTGCTGAGGCGGATTTTGATGTGTTGATTACGACGGATTCCAACATCAAATATCAGCAATCTCTGCCTGCCCGCGATATAGCATTGATAGTGTTGCGCGCCTTCCGAATCTCGATGAAGTACTATGAGCCACTTCTATCACAAATATTGGAGACGCTGGAAACAATTGAACCTGGACAAGCCGTGTACATTTATGCCGATTCCAAGCTAGCGCAGAAGGATCAACGCAAAGGGCGGAGGTGAAACTATGACTGAGAGAGTTAAACTCCTGATTTGGTGTACGGCAATTTGGGCAGTGTTCATCGTTACCCTGATTGTGTGTTGGTATGACTTCAATAACCCTCTCGATTTTTCAGGACCAATGCTCATCGGTCTGTGCCTGATTGCAGGCGCGCTTCTATCGGTTTTTTGGTTGATCGCGGCCTGGAAAGATAGGGTGTGGCGCGCTCCAGCAGTCGCTCTCTTGCTCATGGGAGTTTTGACGTATGGGTTTCTAACAGAGTCGGAGAGACTGGGCCTTTACGCGAAATTCTATCTGAACAAGTGGAGTTATGAGTCGAAGGTGGCTGAGATTATTCAACTCAGCGGGAATAAGTCCGTTTCGGAGATCAACGATCAACTTAAGGACTGCTACGTTGATCCGGGGCCGCCGATTCGCGTGGCTTTTGTTTGGGATGGCATCATTGATAACTGGTATGGACCGGTCTATGACCCGTCCGGAAAAGTGCTTGAAGCGAATAAATTCAAATCGAACTGGGATGATCCTTCACTCGCCGATATCAAGAAGCTTTTCGGAGGGGATATGGTTGGATGTAGACATCTGACAGGCCCCTGGTATTTTTGTTCTTTTACTTGATGATGAAGTTTATAGATTCCCACGCCCATCTTGACGTTCCCAATTACGACGCCGACCGCGCGGCGGTGATCGACCGCGCGCGCGAATCCGGCGTCGAGTTGATTCTGGAAATTTGCGGGAGCGACGTCGCAAAAGGCTCGCTCGACGTCGGATTGAAACTGGCAGAGGAATATCCGTTCATTTACGCCGCCGTCGGCGTACACCCGCACGAGGCGAGCCTGTACGATGAAGTCCTGGAGCTGAAACTGCTCTCGATGAGCGATCATGAAAAGGTGATCGGCTGGGGGGAGATCGGGCTAGATTACCATTACGACCACAGCCCGCGCGACGCGCAGCGCCGGGTCTTCCGCCGCCAATTACAACTGGCGCTTGAGCGCCGATTGCCGGCGATAATCCACACGCGGGAAGCCGAAGACGACACGATTCAAATCCTACGCGAAGATTGGGCGGATGCGGGAGGCGACGCCGTCGGCGGGATCATTCACTGCTTCACCGGGACTCAAAGGCTTGCCGACGCCGCGATCGGGATGGGATTTCACATCTCGTTCTCCGGCGTGGTGACATTCAAAAACGCAGGGGATTTGCGCGAAGCGGCGCGGTCAGTTCCGATGGAAAGATTGCTGGTCGAAACCGATTGCCCGTATCTGGCGCCTTTGCCGCATCGTGGCAAACGCAACGAACCCGCCTTCGTGCTGGAAACCGCCGCAAAGCTCGCCGAGTTGAAAGGCGTCGGCGTCGAGGAGATAGCGCGCGCCACTAGCGGCAATTTTAAACGCCTCTTCAATCTTTGTTAAAATCCACCTTCATTGACAACGGGTTTAACGACAGGTTACAACTGTGCTCTAAACCGGCAGGGCCACAGGCGAGCGCGCCCAGGAAGACAAGCGTTTAACCGAAACAGGCAAGGACAAGTCTATCTCCTTTCCATCGCCGCGGGTGAGTTTGTGAATTATGGCGCAGCAAAACACATTCGACATTGTTTCTCAAATTGATCACGCCGAGGTAGTCAACGCCGTCAATCAGGCTATGAAGGAAGTCCATACACGGTTCGATTTCAAGGGGAGCAAGAGCGAGATCGAACTAGAAGGACAAGAGGCGATCATTCTGACTTCTGACGACGAGTTTAAGTTGAAGAACCTCAACGACATATTGCAAACGAAATTGGTCAAGCGCGGCGTGCCTCTCAAGGGGCTGACTTACGGCCGTGTCGAATCGGCCCTGGGGGGGACGGTTCGCCAGCGGATCGCGCTGCAGCAGGGCATTCCACAGGAGAAGGCCAAAGAGATCGTCAAGTACATTAAAGACACGAAGCTCAAAGTGCAGTCTTCGATTCAGGGCGACGCCGTGCGCGTCGCGGGCCGCGACCGCGACACGCTGCAGGAGGTCATCACAGCCCTGCGCGATCACGATTTCGGCATTGACATGCAGTTCACTAACTACAGGTCGAACTAGGACAGTGATGGCAAACATTCTTTCAGCGCCCGCCCCGCGCGAGATGCAAGCGACCGCCCAGGAAATCTTTCGCTTGATCCAGAGTGAAATGGACGCGGTGGAAGAGGAATTCGAGAAGCGTGCGCGCTCCAACATCCAGATCATCACGCGCATCGGTCAATACCTCTATCAAACCGGCGGCAAGCGTGTCCGCCCGGCGCTCTTGATCCTTTCCGCGAAAATTTTCGGCGAGGATGTCGACGCGGCGGTCATCCAGATGGCCACGGTGATGGAGTTTCTGCACACCGCGACGCTGGTCCACGACGACGTGATCGACGGCGCCGAGATGCGGCGGGGATGTCAGGCCGTTTCGACAGAGTGGGGCAACGAGACCGCCGTGTTGATGGGCGACTGGCTCTATATGTCGGCCTTCGAGACCGCGCTGCAACAGCGTAATCTGGCCATCCTCGACGCGTTGACCGACGCGACCCGCAAGATGACAGAGGGGGAACTCGTCCAATTGGCGCTCATCGGGAATATGCGCATCACCGAAGAGCAGCACCTGGAGATCGTCACCCGCAAGACCGGCTACCTGTTCAGCGCGAGCTGCCGCGTCGGAGGGATTCTGCGCGGCGCGAACGAAGAGGAGCGGCGCGCGCTCGCCGATTACGGGCTGTGTCTCGGCATAGCGTTTCAACTGGTCGACGACCTGCTCGATTTCACCTCGGACTCGACGAAGCTCGGCAAACCCGTTCTGAACGATTTGCGCGAAGGTAAAGTCACGCTCCCTCTGATCCGTTTGTTGAGGAAGCATCCGCAATTCGCCTCCCTCGTGCGCGCCGCGATGGAGGAACCCGCCGGAGAGACGAGGTTGGCCAAACAGGTGTTGGCTTCGCTCGGCGAATATGGGGAACTGGACCACGCGCGCGAAGAGGCGTACGCTTACGCGGCGCGCGCGCAGGAAGCGTTGACGATTTTTCCGGACAATCGTTATCGCCGCGCCTTGAGCGATATCGCCCAGTTCATAGTCGAACGCGACAGATAATTTGATTGCGGATTGCGGATTGCGGATTGTGGATTGAAAGAGTCCTTCTAGAGACCTTCTATTCGCGTCAGGGGCGATTGGCGGTTCGGGTTGGCGCCGCAAGCGGCGCTGATGCTGAGGTTGCCGATTTGGATTCAAGATAATCCCCAATCCCCAATCCCTAATCCGCAATCCCCAATCCTATGATCGATAACACCACCCTGGCTTCGCTCCAACGGTCGCTCGCCGAATACCGCGAGGCGAAGCGGAAGACCAAAACCAGGCTCGCCGAGATCGAAGCCGAAGCCGAGATGCTGCGTTCGCAATTGGCCACAATTGACGCGATTATCGAACAGACCGAGACTGCTCTGCGCAAAGTCTTGTTCCCCGCCGACTATCCTGATTCCCGGGACGATTCCCGGAACGACAATCGATCCAGCGCCTATGAGATCACGCCATACCGCCCCTCCGAAGTCGAGATCGAAGCAGAGGTCGCCAAGCTCCAGAGGAATGAACAAACGAGCAATGTCCGTTTTAACGACTTTCGCATTCCGCAAGCCGCGACGGTCATTTTGCGCGAGGCCAATTCATCGCTGCACGTCAGCGAGATATATCGCCGTATGGCCGAGGGCGGCTTCGAATTTCGCGGCCAGCACCAGTTGATCACGCTCGCCGTTAGTCTGAGCCGCAGCAAACGTTTCCGCAAAGTCGCCCCGGGCACGTTCGAACTCAATCCTGAATACCAGGCTGGGCAGGTGGCGTGATAGTAAATCTTGGCCACGGTTGAACACGAATCCTTTTCCCGGCCTTGACCCTTACGGTTCACACTCCTTGCCAACATTCGTGAACATTCATGGCTAAGACTCTTTTCTTAAATGCGTATGATCCCTGCCACATCTCCGCACGAAATTGAAGTGAAACTCCGATTCGATGGCCTTGACGCATTCGCGCGCGCGGGAATCGTTCTGGAGGTTGAAATCGCTCGCCATTTCGAAGACAACTGGCTGCTCGACTCCCCCGATTGTCATCTCGGAGAACGCGCCGCGGTCTTGCGCGTGCGTTCCGCCGCCGGCGGAGGCGCTATCACATACAAAGAAAGGGCGGACGGCGTGGCGGCGGCGTCGCGGTTTAAGAAGAGGATCGAGATCGAAACCGCGATCGACGACCCGGAGAGCGCCGTGGCTGTCTTCGAGCGCCTCGGTTATCGCAAATGGTTTCGGTACCAGAAATACCGGACTGTCTACCGCGCCAAGTTGCCTGACGGATCGGAATTACACGTCATGTTTGATGAAACGCCCCTCGGCCCGTTCGTCGAGCTTGAGGGCGAAGAGGACATTATCGCTCGGGCTGTTGAATTGCTCGGCGTGACTCCCGGAGAATACGTCCTGGAGAGTTATCTTGCGATTCAGGCGGAGCATTGCCGGCGGCAGGGCAAACCGCTTGGAGACATGATCTTTGGCGATGGCGTCGATTGTCGTTTCTGAAAGGGGAACTGAAGAGAGGTACAAATGAAAGCAATGATTCTGGCCGCCGGGTTCGGAACGCGCCTGTGGCCGCTGACGGTCGGGCGAACCAAACCGGCGCTCCCTTTTCTCAACCGCCCCCTGATCGCTTACACGATCGAATACCTGAAGCGCCACGGCGTCGAGGATTTGATCATCAATCTGCATCACGAACCCGATTCGGTGCGCGAACAGATCGGCGACGGATCCGATTACGGAGTTCGGATCGATTACTCGGTCGAAGAGCCTGAAATACTGGGCACTTCCGGCGCGCTGGATCGCGTCCGCGATCGATTGGACAAAGAGACCTTCCTCGTCATCAACGGCAAGATCATCACCGAAATCGACCTCGGCGCGGCCGTCGCGGCTCATCGCGACCGCCAGGCTCTAGCCACTTTGGTCCTCCTTCCTAACGACAAGCGCGAACGTTTCAGCGAAGTGAAGATCACCGAGGATGGACGCGTCTCGGAATTTGCGGGCTTCCCTGAATCGGACAACCCGCAATCCGCCTCTCTGCAATTTGGCCGCAATCCGCAATCACCACTGATGTTCACCGGAATACACGTCCTCGATCCCGGAATATTCGAATACATTCCGCGCGGAGTCTTTTCGGATTCCGTGCGCGACGTGTATCCGAAAGCGATGGCCGACGGCAAAACCGTCGCCGCGCATGTCGCCGATGGAGCCAGTTCCTGGAGAGAGCTGAGCACTATTGAGCGGTATCTGACCATCAGCCTGGAATTTCTGCGCCGCGAGGGGCGGGACACAATTATGGATGAGGGCTGCGAGGTCGAGAGCGGGGCGACGGTCGAACGGTCGGTATTGTGGAGGCGCGCGCGCGTCTGCGGCGGCGCGCGCCTGTCCGAATGCGTCGTCGGCGATGACGTAATAATTCCTTCGGCCGCCGAATTCAGACGCTCCGCGATTGTCCGCGTCGACGCCGCTTCATTAAATGACCGTCCGGAAAAGGCTTTGCCGGCCGAGATAGTCGGCGACAACCTTGTAGTGAAATTCGGGTGATGGTACCATCCCGGCCTCATTTCGGGTTTGCCCTTTGAGGAGGCGCGACCCGCAAATATTTCGATTCGTGACTCGATTACGGCGGCGGGTGATCCTGGCGATGGAGACATCGGCCGATCAATCTTCCCTCAATCCGCTGAAATCTCATCTGAAAATAGACAAGGTTTACAGGATGTTTCGAGATTCAACTCGACGCATAAAATCCTGAAAAATGCCGTAACTCCTGTCTGTTTTCATCTTTCATAACGTCACGACGTTAGCAACGCTTTTCGGCATACCCCCTGCCCCGATAAACCGAAACAGGCTATGACGACACAGAACATTCAACCAGGCTTGATGACAAGCCAGATGTCGGCAATGACAGGAGGGCTGAGCGAAAAACGCGTGATAAATTACGCGTCGCGCTATTTCGCCATCCCTCTCGAAGAAGTCATATTTCAGGCGCTAACCCCCGACGCCTCGACACGCAAATACTACCGCGTCTTTTCGGGCGCGGATCCGGACGAAACATTCATCATCAGTCTTTACCCGTCGCCGTTCAACGCGCACGATAACTCTTTCGTTGACGTGTCGAGGTTATTCGCTCGCGCCGGCTTGCCGGCGCCCAGAATCATCGACGTCGCCGACACAGACGGAATTATTTTGCAGGAGGACCTGGGCGACACCAGCCTGGCGAAATGGCTGTGCGACGCTTCAGATTGCGGCGACGCGGAAGGCGCAGAGGCGATGATGCGGTGTGCGATCGAGTTGATTGCTCGAATACAAGCCACGACGCAAACCGCCTTCGAGATGAACTCCATCTCCAGCCGCCTTGCCTTCGACGAAGACAAGTTGTCGTGGGAGCTGAACTATTTCTTCGACCATTTCTTCGGCAGCCTGAGGCAGAGACAGTTTGAATCCGAAGAGGCCGAGGCGATCAAACTCGATCTGCAAGCCATCGCGGCCGAGTTGGCCGCGCGCCCTCGATCGCTGACCCACCGCGATTACCACGGGATGAATCTGATGGTCGACGACACTGGCGCGCTCAGGATCATCGATCATCAGGACGCGCGAATGGGGCCGGCGACTTACGACCTGGTTCCGCTGCTCGTCGAACGCCGGTTGCAACCCGCCGACGAAGCCTGGGTAGAAGGGCGCCGGAGGTTTTTCCTGAGCGCCCGCGCAAAACTCGGCTTGCCGGAGATCGATCCTGAAGAACTGCGATACGAATTTCACCTCATGACCGTGCAGAGGCAACTGAAAGCCATCGGCACGTTCTCTTACCAAACGGCCGTGGTCGGGCGCGGCGAGTTTTACGAAAAATACATCGGGCCTTCGATCGCGACCGTGTTGGGCGCGATGGCGAAACCGGGAATGAAAGAGTATCCGGCGCTGCGCAAGGCGCTGGAGACCTCCTGAACGCTGGCGCTGCGCTGCGCCGAACTCGTGATTGGCCTGGGCAAACATGGATGATCGCGCAGTCAAGATCAGTAAATTTCTTAGCCTAGTGTTGAGGCATCAGCCCGAGAAGATCGGTCTCAGCCTGGACCAGTCCGGCTGGGCGTCGACGCCGCAGTTGATCGAAGCGTCGCGCAGGAGCGGGTTTGAATTCACGCTCGAAGAGCTTCAGAATGTCGTCGTCGGCAACGACAAGAAGCGATTTTCTCTCAGCGAGGACGGCCTCCGGATCAGGGCCAATCAAGGCCATTCGATCAAGGTCGAGTTGGGATACGCCCCCACCGCCCCGCCCGAAATTCTATACCACGGAACCGCTGAAAGGTTTTTGGCTTCGATCAAACAACAAGGGCTGATTAAAGGTAAACGCCATCATGTTCACTTGTCGGCTGACGTTGATACGGCGACGAAAGTGGGACGGCGTCACGGCAAGCCTGTCGTGCTGAGAGTCGAAGCCGGCCGGATGCGTCAAGACGGTTTTATTTTTTACCTTTCGGCGAATGGAGTGTGGCTGACTGATCGCGTGCCCGTTCAGTATATGGTGTTTTTATGAAGCAAACGTACATTTCCGAAATTTCTAAACATCTGGGCGAAGAAGTCACGATCAAAGGGTGGCTTTACAACAAACGTTCGAGCGGCAAACTGGGCTTCCTGGAGGTCCGCGACGGGTCGGGGATCATTCAAGGCGTGGTGTCGAAAAAAGACGTGAGCGACGAGACATGGGAGAACACAGAGAAGGTCACCCAGGAATCTTCAGTCATCGTCAAGGGCGCGCCGCGAGAGCATCCGAAAAAGCCCGGCGTGTACGAACTCGACATCAATGACCTGCGGATACTTCAACTGGCGAGCGAGTACCCGATCACGCCGAAAGAGCACGGCGTCGAATTTCTGATGGATCACCGCCATTTGTGGCTGCGGTCGCGGCGTCAACACGCGATCCTGCGCGTGAGACACGAAATCATCAGGGCAGTGCGCGATTTCTTCGACAACAACGGGTTTATTCTCTGCGACACGCCGATCTTCACCCCGGCGGCCTGTGAAGGCACGACGAATTTATTCGAGGTGTCCTACTTCGATGAAAAGGCCTACCTGGCGCAATCCGGGCAGCTTTACAATGAAGCGACCGCGGCGGCTTTCGGCAAAGTCTATTGCTTCGGCCCGACGTTCCGGGCCGAAAAGTCTAAAACCCGGCGCCACCTGACCGAATTCTGGATGGTGGAGCCCGAAGTCGCCTACGCCAAGCTGGATGACATAATGGCCCTGGCCGAAAATTTCATAAGCTTCATCGTCGGACGCGTCCTGGAGAATCGCAAAGAAGAGCTGAAGTATCTCGAACGGGATGTGTCGAAACTCGAAAAGATCGCCCCGCCGTTCCCCCGCTTGCAATATGACGACGCTGTAAAAATGCTCCAGGAAGGCTACGCCAAAGGCGAGATTGAAAGCCGCTTCGAATGGGGAGGCGACCTCGGCTCGCCGGATGAAACATATCTTTCCAATCAGTTCGATGGGCCGGTGATGGTTCATCGCTACCCCGCGGCGGTCAAGGCGTTTTATATGGAGCCTGATCAGGAACGGCCTGAATTGGCTCTATGCGTCGATGTGCTCGCGCCCGAAGGTTATGGCGAGATCATCGGTGGCGGAGAAAGGGCTTCATCGTTAGAATTACTTTTGAACCGAATCCAGGAGCACGGATTGCCTGAAGAGGCGTTTGACTGGTATCTGGATTTGCGTAAATACGGCAGCGTCCCGCACGCTGGTTTCGGCATGGGAATCGAGCGGTGTGTGGCATGGTTGTGCGGGCTTGAACACGTGCGTGAAACGATTCCATTCCCCCGGATGCTATATAGGTTGAAGCCGTAGCGGTTTCTTCCCCAGTCTCTGAAGCTCGAAAGTGAGGATAATCTCCCCATGAATCGACGTGAAAAGGCCGCAAAACCAGATGCGGAGGAGACAGAGGGCGTCTGGACGCCGAAAGTCGCTCCTACTCCACGGAAAACGCCGCTGATCGCGACCTGGCTCAGCGAGTTTGAAGAAAAGATCGCGCGCGATTTTAATCGGCGCACGGGATTGGATTACAAACAGACCATAGACCTAATCATCGACTCCGCCGATCCGTTTCCAGGCATGCAGGTGCTCGACGTGCCGACCGGAACCGGGGTTATAGCGCGTCAGTTCGTGGGAAAGATCGGCGAAAAGGGCAGGATCACCGGCGGGGACATATCGCGCGAAAAACTCGAAAAAGCGCGGCTGGCGGCGCATTCGGCGAAAGTCTCCATGCGCATCGAGTGGCGGCAAATGATGGCCGAAAGACTGGCGTTCGGCGATTCCAGCCTTGACCTGATAACATCGGTAATGGCTTTTCACCGCCTGCAAGCGCCGAAGTTTCTCGATTCGGCCTTTCGCGTGCTGAAGCCCGGCGGACGGCTGCTGATAGCCGATGAACTCGCGCCCAAGGCGGGCTCGAGCCCGTTGAAGCTTAAGTTCCGCAGGCATTATTATCGCTATATCGCGCGTGATCCGGGCGAAGCTGATGCGCATTTTTATACGGCTGACGAGGTGATGGAGATGCTTAATGAGCGGAAATTCAAACAGATCGTGCTCAGGGCGCTCAGACAACGCAGCGAACATGATCGGATATTTACTTTGATCAAAGCGGTGAAATGAACGGGCAGCATCTCAAAAGGAAAGTTACGATCATCGGCGTGTTGATGGATCTGGGCGCTGATCGCCGCGGAGTGGACATGGGGCCGTCGGCGATTCGCGTTGCCGGCTTGAACGAGCGGCTGGCCGGATTGGGCTACGAAGTGACCGACGCGGGCAACATAGTCGTGCGCAACCCGGAAATGATGCAGATCACCGACCGCAAGCTGAAATACTTGCCCGAGATCGCCGCAACCTGCCAGACTTTAGCCCTTCAGGTCGAAGCCGCTCTCGAAGAAGGCGCGATCCCGATCATCCTCGGTGGAGACCATTCGATAGCGATAGGCAGCGTGTCGGGACTCGCCGCTTATTACCACAAGCACGAACACCGTGTCGGAGTCATCTGGTTCGATGCGCACGGCGACATGAACACGCCTGAAACTTCCCCTTCCGGCAACATTCACGGAATGCCCTTCGCCGCAATTCTCGGGCACGGCGCGCCGGATCTGACGCATATCGGCGGGTTCGCCCCGAAAGTCCATCCCGAAGATTGTGTGCTGATCGGCGCGCGCAGCGTCGATCCGGAAGAGGCCGTCGCGCTCAAAGCGTCCGGCATTCGCGTTATTACGATGCGGGAACTCGACGAGCGCGGAATGAGCGCGGTGATGGACGAGGCGATGTGGCTGGCCTCGCGTCTTACCGGCGGATTCCACGTTACGATGGATATGGATTTCGTCGATCCTGATTTCGCGCCCGGCGTGGGAACCCCGGTACCGGGCGGGCCGACTTATCGCGAGAGCCATCTGGCGATGGAGAAAATCGCCGATTCGGGCAAGATGCTTTCGTTCGAACTGACCGAGGTCAATCCCGTCCTGGACGTCTCGAACAAGACCGCTGAACTAGGCGTGCAACTGATCCTGTCGGCGTTCGGGAAAAAAATTATGTGATCGTCATGAGTGGGACTTATAGGACTTATAGAACCTATATGATCTATAAGTCCTATAAGTCCCACTTATGTTTTAAGGAGCAATCTTTGTCGAAGAAACTCAAAGTCGGAGTAATCTTCGGCGGGCGTTCAGGCGAACATGAGGTTTCGCTGCGTTCCGCCGAATCGGTCATCAACGCCCTGGATCGGGGCAGATACGAAATCGTCCCGATCGCCATCACCGACCAGGGCAAATGGCTCGCTTCGAGCGAGGCGACGAACTTGCTGCCGAGCGCCGTCATCGAGAACGCCGATCAGCGCGTCGCCATCTTCGGCGATCCGACCGAGCGCGGGTTGGCCCGGTTCACCGAAGAGGCCGCGGACGGGAGGCGCGATCAGATTGACGTCATCTTTCCGGTCCTGCACGGCACTTACGGCGAAGACGGCACGATCCAGGGGTTGCTGGAGATGGCCGACGTGCCGTACGTCGGCTGCGGCGTGCTGGCTTCGGCCACGGGGATGGACAAGGTGGTGATGAAGCGGTTGTTCCGCGAAGCCGGTCTGCCGATAGTCGATTTCACCAGCTTTCTGCGCGCGCAATGGGAGACCGATCCGAAGAAGATCGAGGGACGGCTGCCGGACGAGATCGGATTCCCCTGTTTTGTCAAACCCGCCAATCTGGGATCGTCGGTCGGAATTTCAAAAGCCGTTGACGCGAAGAGTCTGAGCGAAGCCATTGCGACGGCGGCGAAATACGACCGGAAAATCATCGTTGAAAAGGGCGTTGACGCGCGCGAGATCGAGGTCAGCGTTCTCGGCAACGACGAGCCGATAGCGAGCCTGCCCGGAGAGATCGTCCCGCAAACCGCCGAATTTTACGACTACAAGGCGAAATACGTAGACGACAATGGCGCGCGCCTTGTCATACCGGCTGAGCTTGGCGCCGAGATGACCGCCGAGATTCAGCGACTCGCCATTCGCGCCTTCCAGGCGATTGACGGAGCGGGCCTTGCGCGGGTCGATTTCTTCCTCGAACGCGGGACGAACAAATTGATCGTCAACGAGATCAACACGCTGCCCGGATTCACTTCGATCAGTATGTATCCGAAGTTGTGGGAGGCGAGCGGGATCGGTTACGGCCAGTTGATCGACCGTTTGATCGAGTTGGCTTTCGAGCGGCATCGAGAGAAGTCACGTAACGTGACGAGTTACGAATGATGTACGGCGGGGCGGTCGCGGCGGCCAGTCGGCCTCGACGCCAATCAAGCTTCGAGGAGACGGCATAAAAAAGAAGAGGCGCATGTTTATGCGCCTCTTCTTTTTTATGCCATCTCGCCTCTAATTTTTAGGGCTTCGGCGCATTGAGGAGCACTACAACCAGAGTGAAGATCACGAGCGTTTCGATAAACGCCAGGCCAAGGATCAAGGCTAACTGGACGCGGTTGTAGGCGCCAGGATTGCGCGCCATGCCTTCGCACGCCGCGGCCGCGACACGCCCCTGACCGATGCCGCACAATCCCGCCGCTATACCCATGCCGATGATGGCGCCGAGAAGTCCGAGACCTCTGCCGAGACTGCCGCCATCACCCTGCTCTGGGGTTTGCGCGAAGGCCGGAACCGTAGTGAAGAGCGCAGCCATCAGGCTGAAGCCCAGGCGAACCAAATTGCGTTTCATAGATTCTCCTTTGAAAAGGGTTGATTTACCCGATGTTGATTGACAACGCGCCAGCGCAGAAGCGAATGAAAAGCCTTATGAAACTTCCCACGCCGGATTTATTGTCGTTTTTCCAAAGGATGCTCGATAGTCAGTCGGTTCGCCTGCGGCTTCGGGATGAATGCGACGCCAGGGTTTCATTACATATCCGGGGGGATTGCAAGCTCCACACTGCGTTTGCCGCTTTCGACCGATAGTGAAACCAGATTTGAACAGAGCTGACCATTCGCATCCGGCGAAATAGCGTCCATATTGCGACGCTAAACTTAATGTGCCGCCGCCGTCTCGTGCCCGTGGGCGTCGTGGTCCTCCGAATGGCTCGAGACTTCGCCCAAATAAATCATCGAGAGCACGATGAATATGAATGTCTGGAGCACGCTGGTCAGCAAAGCCAGCGGCATCAGCATCGCCGGCACGATCCATTGCATCAGTGACGAGATCACGCCGCTGACCTGCTCCTCCCCGTAAATGTTCCCGAACAGGCGCATACTCAGGCTCAGGATGCGCGCCAGGTTACTGATGATCTCAATCGGAAACAGGAACAACATAATGGCGATGCTCGGTACCGGACCTCCGAAATGTTTTATGTGTCCGAATAGGCCGTTTTCGCGAATGCCGACGTAGTTGTAGTAGAGGAATGAAGTGATCGCCAGCGCCAGCGTCACGTTGAAATTGGCCGTCGGCGCGACCATGTCAGGCAGCATTCCGGTAAGGTTGGAGAGCAGGATCAAGAGGCCGAAAGTCGCGACGACCGGAAAATGCTTCATCCCGCCAGGGCCGATCAGATCGCTCAGCAGCCCGCGAATCGCCTCGACTCCGACCTCGAAGGTCTGCTGCCGGGTGTTCGGAGATTCGACCGAGAGCTTCCCGCGCAGAATCGTCAAGACCACGACAGAGATCAGAACGACGAACAAAAACATCACGACGTGCGTCGGGATCGGTAGATAGCCGGCGTCAAGATATCCCTGGAAGGTTTTGTTTTCGCCCGGCCAATGCGGGCCGAAGATTTTCAGATACTTGTAGATCGGCGGCATGATCGCCTTTTGAATTTCGAAGACCGGCTCGCCGATCCAATGATTCAGTTTTTCGACAATGATCGGAACGTGCGCGGCATGTCCTGCCTTCGCGCCGTGTTCAGCCGCCTGTTGTCCGTGCTCCTGCAGAAGGTTCAGTAAAAACATAAATGCGATCTACTCTTTCGATGAATTTTCCTGGGCGTTTTCGCCAGCCCCGGAGAATTTGAATAACAAGCGTAATTGATAAACCGCTTCGATCATCACTCCGCCGGCGAAGGCCGCGAACCCGATCCCGATTCCCAGCGGGTGAAAATAGCCGGTCGAGAGGGCGATCGCAATGGCGGCGGCGATAACCAAATAACGCAGGATGAATTTAGACGCGGCGCCGGACGGGACGCGTCCGCTCTGAGTCGTGACCGCTTTGCTCAATATCGCCCGAACGCTGCCGCTCAACCATCGGATGTTCAACAGGCACAACGCGCCTCCGAGGGCCACTCCCAGAGCCATTCGCCACCCAGCCAGAAACCACCCTGCGATCAGCGAGACGCCGATCACGATATAGGTGTTGCGCTGAAACCGACGCTCGATCCCGCTGTCATCAATTTGGCTCATCTGCGAAACAGAGATTTTAAACTGGCGCGGCCAAGTCTGTCCAATCATGAGCGCGACTTATAAGACTTATGGGGCTGATCAGTCGCATAAGTCCTATGGTTTCCATAAGACCTATAAGCCCCATTTATGATCGTTCGCCGTATTTGCTGAAATAGCCGAGCTGCCGCCGGTAGCAACGATGATTCTCCATGTCAAAAGCGACGCAGGAATCGATCGGGCGCGAATAGATGTGAATGGTGACCGAGCGCTCGGTGTTGGCGCTGAGGTTGTAGAGCCGATGAATTGTCTGGAGCTTATCCGCCGTCACCACCGGGCCGCCGGCCGTGGCCTCGACCTCGCGGATCACTTCGAGGTTCGTGCGCTCCGACCCCGCGACGCAATCGATCCCGACCACGTTCTGGTATTCGGGGTGGTCACATCCGAGCCATTTGTAATCGACGACGGCGAGATTGCCGCGCTGCGTGATCATCCAGCAGAGCTGGCCGTTGTGAGTGTGAACGGCGGTCTTTTGACCGGGCTGCCAGCAGATGGTCATCACTTCAAAAAGGTCGTCGCGGTATATCAGATTGCGCGTGTAAAACGCGTCGTCGAAAAAAACGTAGGGGGCGAGCGACGAATCTGTGATCCTCACGCTCGAACAGAGTTCCAGAATGCAGTCTCGCGTGATCAGGCTTCGCTCGAAAGAGCGGAGCCTGTCAATGAAGTCGTCGATGCTTATCAAAGGTTTGCCTGTCATATTGCCTTACCCTCCGACATGGACCGCCGGACGCCGCGAGGGATCGTGCTCGGCCTGGCGCAAGATTTCGTGCGTCACCGGCGCGGTGTCTCCCTCGCCGAAAAATATGAATTTCAAAACGTACCAAATCGGATTCCCCTCCGTCCACCCGAAATAGACATGCGGGATTTGCCCCGTAGCGTCGCGCGCGTGGAGCAGGAACGCGGCGATCGCGTTCGGCACGGCCGGGCTTCGCGTCCTCAGCACCTTATAGCCGCCCACCTGCACCCCGCGCACTCTGAGAACGCCCGAAAACTCCGAGACGTCGCCGGGCCTCACCTCGAAAAACAGCACGGGGTCGCCGGCCGGGATGTGGTTGTTCCAACGCTCCTGTTTCTCCTTGAGCCGGTACTCGTCCACGTCGCCGCGGTCGGGGCGGTTGGCGATGATCCGGATCGTGCCCTTCCCGGCCTCTTCGACGAAGGCCCGCGCCGCGTCGTTCATCTCTACCCTATCGACCCGCAACTCGGTCGAACGCAGCGCGCGCGAAATGAAGGAGACGACAACGATGGCGCCGATAAAGAGCGATGCGATCTTGATGCCTTCGGGACGCTCTATGATGTTGGTGATCGTAGTGTAACTGAAGACCAGCGCAATCGCGAGAAAGGCGTATCTGATCGCGCCCTCGCGCCAGGCGGCCAATGTCACCGCAACCGACGCCGAGGTCATCAATACCAGGACGCCGGTCGCGTACGCGCCGCCCTGCGCGTTGTGGTCGGCGTCGAAGACGATCGTCACGGCGAAAGCGATGGCCGTGTATACCAACACCAGCGGCCTTGTAGCGCGCGCCCAATTCGGCGCCATCCCGTAGCGCGGCAAATAGCGGGGCACTATGTTGATCAGGCCGGCCATAGCCGATGCGCCCGCAAACCACAAAATCAAAATCGTGCTTACGTCGTAGGCCGTGCCGAAATAATCGCCCAGGAAATGATGGGCGAGATAAGCCAGCGCGCGCCCGTCCGCCTCGGCGCCTACCTGGAACTTCTCGGCCGGGATGAGCAATGTTGTCACCAGACTGCTTGTGATGAGCATGAAGCTCATGATCAAAGCCGAGGTGGTCAAAAGACGGCGCGTGTTGCGAATGCGGCCGGCAGGCTTTTTAGGATCGTCGCCCGGGTCGCCTTTCACCAAAGGCATGACGGCCACACCGGTTTCAAAACCCGATAATCCGAGCGCGAGCTTTGGGAACCAGATCAAGGAGAGCCCTATTATCATGAGCGGGTTTCCACGAACTTGGGGCATGGCGAAGATCGCTTCTTTCCACTCCGGGAGAGCCTGCGGGTGTGTAAACACTTCATATATCCCCATGGACACGACCACCAGGTTGAATAACAGGTAGACGGCCACAAGCGCCACGGCCAAGCCGATCGCCTCTTTGAAGCCTTTGAGAAAGATCGCGCCTAGAATGGAGATCAAAACAAGCGTGACGGCGACGCGATGACCCTCAAGAATATGCGGCGCGAATGGATTATCCACGACGTGCGCGGTGGCGTCGGCGGCGGAGAGCGTAATGGTAATAATGAAATCGGTTGCGACGAACCCAAGCAGCGCGAGCACGAACAGCTTGCCGCGCCAGCGTGGAAGAAGGTCTTCCAGCATCGAGATCGAGCCTTCACCATGCGGGCTTTCCCGCGCCACGCGGCTGTAGATGGGCAGCGCGCCGAACAGGGTCAGGAGCACCAGAAATATCGTCGCAATCGGCGAAAGCGCGCCGGCGGCGATAAACGCAATGCTGGGTTGATAGCCGAGCGTGGAGAAATAATCCACGCCGGTCAGACACATTACCTGCCACCAGGAATGCTCATGACGCCGGCCCTCTTGCTCATGAGGGCCGGCGATCTCCTCGACCTGGCCTGCAAAGAACCAGCGCCTGAAAGCGGCATTGGAAGTGAAAGGCGAAGCGTTCGCTCCCGGCATTTACCACTCCTAGTTCGAGCCTCGGGCGAGGGCCTGAGGCTCAGAACGAACAATTAATTGCGACCGTGTCGCCTCGAAATCACCCGCCGACGTGAACGGCGGGCCGGCGCGACGGATCCGA
>DATCXQ010000340.1:0-4587 GCA_036565725.1 Blastocatellia bacterium | reverse complement strand
AATTAGATCGTTTGCGACGCCAGGATCGCATGACGATATCCGCCGCCTTCGGCATTTCAGAAACCGCGCGTTGTAATTGCGTATCCAGATCGGCCATGCCTTGCGCCGATTTATCGCTGCCGTATGCGGCCAGTAAAAGCTCCTGCCGTATCCGATTGCGCTGCCAGACCAGGTTTTCGTCGATCATCGCCGTCGTGATGGAGTAGCCCGGGTTCGCCTTGTAAAAATTGACGGCGTAGTCGCGATATCTTTTCATCAAATCATCGTTGATGACGTACTCGTTCCCCTTCATTTTGTAGTCGTACGTGATGCCGTCAAGCTTGAACTGTCGATACTGTTCAACCTGGCCTGAGACCAGTTCGTGCACAAAGAGGTCTACGGCGTGATACAAACGGCCTTGTACGGGAGTAATCGCGGGGGGGCCGTCGACTTTGGTGTCAGGTTCAATGCCGCCCCCGCTGTATACCGAGCGACCGAGATCGGTCTTTTTCACCTCGCTGGGAGGATTTGACGGCTTTTGCGTAGCGTCATCGGCCCCGCGCCTGGAGTAATATTCGAAGAGCGACCCCTTCGAATAATCGCGCTGAATCAAGCGTCCGCTCGGGGTGTAATAATGAGCGATGGTCAGAAAGAGCGCTCCGCCGTTTAAAAGCGGGAAGATTTGTTGGACGAGTCCTTTGCCGAAACTCGTTTCGCCCACAATTAACCCGCGGTCATGATCCTGAATGGCGCCGGCGACGATCTCTGAAGCGGAAGCCGAGAATTTGTTGATCATCACGACGAGCGGGAAATTTTCCGTCGCCCCATTCTCCGCGACGGCGGTTCGATCATTACTGCGCCCGCCGCGCCCGCGCACCGAGACGATCGTTTGGCCTCGTTGTAGAAACTGGTCGGCGACGCGGATTGCCTGCTCCAGATAGCCGCCTGTGTTGTCGCGGAGGTCAAGGATAAAGCTTTCGGCGCCCATTTCGCGTAAATCGGCCATTGCTTTCCGCAACTCCTGGTCGGTCGTGGACTGGAAAGAACGGGTTAGACCGATATAGCCGATGTTCGGTTTGATGAGGTAATAATTTGGGATCGAGGGGCGCCAGATGCCGTCGCGGGTAATTGTCGTCGTCAGCGGTTCCGGGTTTCCCAAGCGCTTCACCGTCACCACAACCTTTGTACCCCGGGCGCCGAGCAATAACGGAGTTACTTGATCAGACCTAAAGGCCGACGTGTCCTTCCCGTCAACGGCGACAATTTGATCTCCGTAGCGAAGTCCAGCCCTGGACGCAGGACTGTCCTTAAAAGGCTCAATAATATAAGTGGAGTTATTGATCGTCCGAACATACGAGCCGATGCCGTAATACTCGCTATTCTGCTTTTCCGTGAATTCCTGAAAGGTCTTCCGATCCAGGTAATCCGAATGAGGATCGAGCGTTTTGAGCATGCCCTGAAGCGACGAGGCTGTCAGTGTTTCGCTATCAGGTTGGTCGACATGGTTTTCGCGGATAATATCGATCGCTCTCTGAACCTGACCGATCAATTTTTGCCTCGCCGCAGCTTCCTGGGCATTGACCAGAGTGGGCGCTGTGAACAATGGGCAAATTAGAATGGCCAATAGCATAAAGGCCCGATGTTTATTTCTGTTTTTGTTCATTGTATCCGTCACTCCTTATCAGAAAGTTCGTTGGTAATTGCGCTCATTTCGCTTCTCTTATTCATTACTTCGCGTGTTCAGGAACTGCGGGCTGGTAATAATAGTTTCAATAATAGCAGACATCTTGTACCTGCTCGACGCCAGCTTCGCTCGCATCGCTTCGAGAAGAGGCTCATCAGAAAGCATCAGCGAGCGGCCAAGCGCGTACACAAGCGTCTTTTCGCACAGATTGTTCAGAAAATCCCTCTCTCGACGGGCGCGAATATAGTTTTGCAGGCCGTCGAGTCCGACGCCCTGACTCCCGCCCGGGAACGTCGCCTGGGCGTCCACGGGACGCCCGGCTAGATCTTTGGTTCGCCTCTCTCCTACGGGGCCATAGCCTTCAAACGCCAGGCCGAAGGAATCGAAACGGGCATGACAGGAAGCGCAGGCCGCGTTTTCCCGGTGTTTGGCCAGCAGATCGCGTACCTGCATGTCCGACTTCGATTCGTCGCGCGGCAATTCTGGAACTACAGGAGGCGGCGGCGGAATCACCTCGCCAAGCACGCGTCGAGCGACCCAATATCCACGTTTCACCGGACTGGTCCTGAGACCGGGCGCGTTCTGGGTCAGAAACACCGCCATCGGCAGCAGGCCGCCCCGGCCGTAGGATCGCGCATCGGGCGCCAGGAACCATCCGTCAGCGGCCCCGGGCGCCGCCGGAATGCCGTAGTGTTCGGCCAGAACGCGATTCACGAACGTGTAGTCGCCATACAAAAGGTCCAGAACCGAACGATCATTTTGTATCAGGTCGGTCATGAATCGGACCGGCTCCTCGAACATTGCTTCGCGGAGTTCGTCCGTAAAAACGGGAAACCGACCGCGGTCCACCGCATTGTGGTTTTCAAAACGGCGGAAGTCCAGCCAATTGCCTCCGAATTCCACTGCCAGCCCGCGCGCGCGATTGTCTTTCAACATTCGGCGAAGCTGCGCGGCTAGCGTCGTTGGTTTGCTCAGGTCGCCAGCCTTAGCGTGGGATAGAAGTTCTTCATCGGGCATGCTGGACCAGAGGAAGTAACTCAGCCGGCTCGCGAGAGCGTAGCCGGAAAGTGGACGGCGCCCGGCGGCCCCCGTAGCCCTGAATGGATTCGCAGACTTGGCGGACGCGCGAGGGCCGGCGTCTACCAAATCTACGCGATACAGAAAATCGGGCGACGCCAGAATGCTGGCGATCGATCCGCGCATGGCCTCTTCGTGCGACAGCCCTTTCGTCTCACGAAGCTCACGGTAATAAGCCAGGATATCGTCGCGCTCCTCCAGCGCCAGAGGCCGGCGATAAGCGCGGGCCGCAAACTTCAATAAGGAGTCAAGCTGTCGCGGCTCCGCTTCCAGCCGCGCGCGCTCCACCCATCTGATTTGGGCGTTCGTGCGGTCGAAATAGCCTTTGACGACATCGGGGATCGCAGGGTCGGCTCCCGGCGACACCCTTGCTAGAACCTGGTCACGCAGCCGAAAGATGGCGGCCTCAGAGGCGAACTCATTCGCAGAGGGACGGTCCGAGATATTTCGGCGAAGTCCCCCGCCCTCTCCCGCGTTGTAGATGAACTGATAGTACGTCCGAACCGTGTAATCAGCGATGAAATCAAACTCCTGCCAAAGCGTATCGAGTTCTTTCTTTCCGTTTTCATCCAGGATGAGTTGGACGAGCGGCGAATCGTCGCGGAAGTATCCCATCACGTTGTGGAAGCCTGCGCCGAGAAAGCGTCCTTTGTCCATCGAGGTAACGGGATAAAACCGTCCGCGTTCCCGCAGACAGAAAGCGGTGGGGAATATCGAACTGAAGCGCGCGAATGCGGCTTCGTAGCGGGCGCGCTCTCCGGCAGGAACCACCAGGTCCGGATCCTCCCGCCGCTCCTTAATATATTCGGCGACGGCTCTCTTCAGTTCCTCCGCTTCCTCCCTTCCGAACGTGGAGCCTCGGGTCACTACGAAGCCCTGCGGCGGCGCCTCGCCTTCTACCCGCAACGCCGAAGCGTCGAAATCACGGCGGTTACCCGCGAGTAGCCGGAGCCTGAACACTACGATCGGTTGAAAATTGGCGTTGAAACCCGGCGCTTCCACCTCGGTGAACAGCTTTTCCGTATGCCGGCGAATTTTGACGACGAAGTCGCGCATCCGCACGCAGCCTTCACGGGCGGCATCAGGTTGATTCCCCTTCGGAGCCTGCAGATCGCTCCACATTGCCTGAAGCTTGACTAGCGGGCCGACTTCTTCCCTGGACTGTTCCAAAACCTGCCAGATCATCGCGAGATATCGGGGAGATA
This sequence comes from Blastocatellia bacterium, assembly GCA_036565725.1. GTDB lineage: Bacteria > Acidobacteriota > Blastocatellia > RBC074 > RBC074 > JAJVID01. The sequence goes on along the minus strand of DATCXQ010000340.1, from coordinate 642 downwards.
CCTGGGATTGCGCGGCTATGTCGGCGAGAGTCATCGACGGGCGCCCCAAAGCGATCCGGTGTTTATAGCGCCAGGCGGCTTCAAAATAATCGGCGAAGTCAGTCGGTTGGCGGTCGTAAAAATCTACGATCCGTCGGATCGGGTATTTTTCACGGTCGGTCTCAACCAGCATCGGATGAGGCGCAAACGCAAAGCCGTCTGGTTTAAGGACGAGATGGTCGGCCACCTGGCGGGCCGCTTCGAGGTACTTCGACATCAACGAAGGCGAGACGGTGAGCGACTCGCCCGAGTTATCGAAGCCGGCCTGGTTGGCGGGGTCTACAGGAAACTCGCGCGCCGGACGGAGGTCTACTCCCGTCAGATCGCGGACGGTGTAGTTGTATTCGGCGTTGCTGAGCCGCCGAGCCGACACGGGGCCGGGATCGCCGGCGCGCTTGCGCGCCTCGCTATTCCGCAACGCCGTAATCCACTCGATCACCTGCTGGCGCAGGGCTTCCGGCGGCTGATTCATCGGCTGTGGCGGCATCTCCTTCGCCGTGAGCTTGCGGAGTACAAGCGTCCAATGAGCGAAGTCGTCAATCACCGACTCCATTGTCTGGAAGCGTTGCAGATCGAGGCCGGCGGCGGGCGTGGAGCCGCTAT
>DATCXQ010000333.1:0-26082 GCA_036565725.1 Blastocatellia bacterium | reverse complement strand
CGCATGTCGTCTATTGTGTATCCTGGACGCCCGTAATCTCCCTGCCGCCCGCGTCGCTCGTATTCGTACTCATCTCTGCCGCGCCGACGTTCGGCTTCCTCCTGGCCGAGCCACGAGCGCACTTCATCTCCCGCGCGCCGGAAGAATCCCCGCGCCCCCTCGTATCGGCTCCTTCCGACGCCGGGTTCATAATCCACATCATAGTAACGCGCCATTTCAATCCTCCTTCTCCGGTTGTTTCTATTCTTCCGTCATTTCTATTCTTGACGCATAAGGCCGCCACAGACCTTCATCCTAGCCCCTCTTTTCCTGGAAAGTCGGTACGCACGCGAACGCAAGCCGGGGCCGACGACGCCGCGCGTGGGCGGAACGCGCCGATGATCGATATGGCGTTTGCTGAATCACTTGCTTTGTTCGTAGTCTCGCCTTTAGAGCGGTTTGCAGTTGCGTGTACGGTGTGGGGCGATTTGTTTAATCGCCCTGATTGCGGCTTTGTCCAATCAGGAAAGAAGCGCGAGTAAACAACTCGCGCCACAACTCCCGTACACGCAATCGCAATCCGCTCTAGGTGGAAGCGTTTGGCGTCACGGAATGGATGATGTCGGACAAGGCGCCGGAGTTGATTTGACGGCCGTGCGGCAGTTCCAAAATATCCGCCTGATCAATTATTATCTGGCAATAACAGACTGGCGCAGTACCACGCTCGCAGGCAAACGGCTGTCCCATCGGTCAGCCGCTTGCCTGCGAGCGTGGTACTGCGCCAGCTTGTGTGGTTCGATTTAGTATTCAATTACGTATACTGGACAGTAATTGGTGTTCGCGGCAAATAACGTAACAATAGAACGCGGATCATCGCGGATAAAACTAAAAGATCAGCGACAGTCCGCTCTATGTATGTCATCCGCGTTCTATGAACCCGCACACTGGTCTGAAAGTCACTCTAGGTCGCTGGGCAACCAGAGTAGATTTTCGTAACCCGGAGAATAAATTGACGCAGCGCGACATATCAGAATTACTACGGGCTTGGAGCGAAGGCGACCAGGCGGCGCTCGATCAAATCATCCCGTTGGTCTACAACGAACTGCGCCGTATGGCGGCCGGCTATTTGCGCCGCCGCGGGGCGCAAAACAGCCTCCAACCTACGGCGATCGTTCACGAGGTCTATCTGCGGCTGTTGGGACAGCGAGACGTTCAATTCGAGAGTCGCGCGCAATTTTTCGGACTGGCGTCGCATTTGATCCGCACCGTCCTTGTCGATCACGTTCGACAGCGGCAAGCCGCCAAACGCGGCGGCGGCTGGAGGAAAGTCGAACTTACCGAGGCGCTCGACATCGCGCAGTCGCGCGAAGTGGACATGATCGCGCTCGATCACGCGCTTGAAACTTTGAGCGCCCGCGATCCGCAACAGGGTCGAATCGTCGAATTGCGCTATTTCGGCGGACTGACCATTGAAGACACCGCCAAATTCCTCAAGATCTCACCCGCGACGGTCAAACGGGATTGGAACATGGCGAGGGCGTGGCTCTATCGTGAAATCATCGGCAGCAATTAACGCCGGCGGCTTTCTTGGAGCGCAGGCATCCTTGCCTGCCTGCTTTAGTCAGTCAGCCCTTGCCTGAAGTCTGCAGGCCCAGAAGTCCGCAGGCATTGATGCCTGCGCTCCCAGGGATTTTCTAGGAATACTTTTCAACCTGACCGTAAATGAAGCCTTGCCTTTCAGTCCGCCTTCAATAATTTCGACCTGATCTTCGAACTTCACATAGCCGGCGCGCTCGACCCGCAGCCGGTAGTCTCCCGCTTTGAGCAGGCTCTTGGTCTCGAAGACGCCGGCGGCCGACGACGAACCTACCGACGCCGCGACCTTACCGCGCGCCGGAAGGAGTGTGACTCTGGCCTGCCTTATCGCCTGTCCTTTCTCATTGATCACCTTGACTGCGACCTTCAATGAGGCGTACCGAGTTTCTTCAGGCGGTTGCGGCAGACTCAATAAAGGAACATCCAGGCTGCCGTTGTAAAAGCGGCGGTCCAATCGCGGCTCCTGCAACCTGTCCTTTTCCATCGAGGCTCGGCTTACCTTTGCCGCGACCTCTTCGTAAGTCTCCTTGATGGTCGCATTGGGTCGCCTGCGCATGACGTCGAGAAGGGCGTTGGTGAAGAGGCTCCCCTGTTTGGTCGCCCCGGACTCCTGTATGTCGCGCGATGACGCGAACAGTAGGTACTGGCCCCGCAAGTTGTAAGACCCGACCTCGCGCGAGATCGCGGGGCGCGGGATCTTCTCCAGCTTTTGTTTGATCTGCTCCGACTTGAGTACGCCGTTGTCGCCGTCGCTCCGTAAGCTACGGAGCGCTTTCGTGAGGTCCAGTTTCTTCGAGATGATTTCAGCGCCGGATGTGTCTCTGGCCTGGGCGCCGGAATGACAACTGTCGGAGATGAAGATGATCCTACACCCTTTGCTCGCGAAGCGCGAAAAGTGCCAGGCCAGTGTGTCGTCGAGCAGCAGGTTCTCCCAAGGCATGCCGCTGCTGTTGATCTCGGAATCGACGTCGACCGGGCAGATTGCGCCGTCATACCTCCCCGGTATCAGATCAGGCGGTTCGATTTCGGCCTTCTCGTCGAGGTCGGCGGATTGTTCGTCCGGAAAGAGCGTGCCATGGCCTGAAAAGTAGAAGACGAATAGGTCGCCCGGCTGCGCTTTCTCGCGCCGATCGACCAGGGCCTTTAGAATCGCTTTGTAGGTGGCCGCCTCGTCGGCCAACATATCAATATTCTCTCGCCGGAAACCGCCGTAATTGATCAACGCGTCACGAAACGTCTCCGCGTCTTTAACGCAGCCGAACAACGGGGCGATTTCGTATTTGTCAATTCCGATGATCAGCGCGAATTTCTTCGGCGCCGCCTTGGGCGAGATTTGGTTTGGGCCGGTCTGCGCGCCGGCGGAGCACAGACATAACAACAACAGCGCGCCTGCTTTGGCGCAATCTAGCGTTCGACTTATCACTATATTGATCCATTCCATAAGACTTCTCAGTCGCGCCGCGATTTTCATTCTTTCTTTAGTTCATTTGCTCTTCGACAAATTTGACGGCAGCTTCAGCGCCATCAAATCCAGCGGGTCAATGTCGGTTCCGGACCATTTGACCTGGAGGTGCAGATGTGGCCCCGAAGACCGGCCGGTGCTGCCGCTCGCTCCGATCGTTTGTCCCGCGCTGACAGTATCGCCTTCCTTCACATTCATTTTCGAAAGATGGAGGTAGAGCGAAAGCAGCCCCTGTCCATGATCTATCGTGACCATGTTGCCGTCGTAGAAAAGGCTCTCGGCCAAAATCACCCGGCCGCTGTTGATGGCTTTGACCGGGGTTCCTTGCGGGGCGCCGAAGTCGGCGCCTCGATGCGTTTTCGCCGGACCCCTATTGAACCTTCTCGTCCCGGCGAAAGCGGCGGTCAAGCGAATGCCCGCGTCCACCGGGCGCAAGAACGAGCCGTTCCATAAAGCGTCATCGGAGAGCGTTTTGAAGGCCTCGCGTTTGAGCAGCGCTTCGCGCGCTATTCGAGCCATCTCCTCGTCGTCGGGATCGGTGAATTCGGGCGGCACGCGGATGTTCGTCTTTCTGGCATCGATTTCGAATTGGGCGCTGAAGGTGACGGGGCGCCCGCCCGCGTCGCTTCCTTTCAACGTGATGGTCTGGCTGCCGAGCCGGGATTCCAGGGCGACGCCGGCCAGCCCATACCACGTCTTACGCGACTGATCGGGGTTGAAGAAAACTTTCTTTCCCATCGTCGCGCCGCTCAGCGATGAAAGAGCCCCCGCTGACGTGACCGTGAACAGACATGGCGAGCCTCTTTCGATGACTTTCGGACCGATTGTGACTTTAAACCCCGCCGGCGCGGACGGCGTCAAATCCAGCGCCAACTCGGATGGCGCTTTTTCCGTGACGCCGGCAGTCTCGCCCGTCGCGGAAGGCTTGGTCGGTTCAGCCGCCCTCGACGGCGAGGCTGCCGCCAGCGCCGCCGACTTTGTCGCCTCCTGCTGTGTTGCCGGCGGCGCCTCCTGCTGTGTCGCCGCCGGCGCCGTCTTGTCGCGCGAGCACGTGGCTAGTAGCGACGCGACGGTCAGAATGACTGTGATGCCTTTCGAAAATTTCATTAGTAATCCTTTCTTTATTGCAAACCGAGAAAAACTTTGAGATCGCCCTGCTCGCCGGCCTTCAAACCGCCGTAATCGGGGTCGTCGAGCAGTTTCCGTTTCAGCTCCGGCGTGGCCTGCGTTTCGGGCATCGCCAGCAAGGCAGCCTTCATCGCTATTCGCGGGCGAACGCCATAGGCCGCCACATAATTCGGGCGCCGGTCGTATTCGTTCAGCCGGGCCTGTAACTCTTCGACTTCGAGCCCGGCGAGACTGTTGAGCAGATCGGTCATGGGAAGGTCTTTCATGACCAACACGAACAGGTCGTCAGGCCGCAGGAAGAATGTGGCCTTTGCGCCTGGCGGAAGCGGCTTCACCGTCGGCAAAAAATCGAAGAAATAGTAGGAGGCGCCTCCGGGCGCCAGGATGCAGACGAGGTTGCGGAACTGTGTATTCTTCGGATCGGCGAGTTGTTTGCCGGTGAAAGGGATGGGATAACCGGAGACCTTGGATATCGCCTGCCATGCCACGCCGTCGCCCCAGCGTTTGAAGTTGGTAATCGTGTCGGCGTTGGCGATGATCAGAGCGCCGCTGGGATTGTCGTTAGAACTGGAGGAGGCGGCCTTGCGCCCGAAGCGGATCAACAGATCCTTGATCGTACTGACGCCGGCGTAGCTCGCGACCTTCTCTTTCCCGCGCCACCCGACGGCGGGCCACCAGTGGCTGATGTGCGAGACCAGCGCGATCCAGCGGTCATCCCAATTCGTGGCGTATGGCGGCACCGCGCCGGCGTTTTTAGACACGACCCCCCATTGCGCGTCGGCGACCTGCTGGCTGTAGCGCGGGTCTTCGGCAATCTTCACGAAAACTCCAAGCAGTCGCGGGTCGGTTTGAATCAAACGCAGCGCGTCCACGCCGGTCTCGACCGCGCCGGTCCTGAGATTTACCACTCGGTAACCCTTCTCCTTCTCACTGGCGATGAAATCAATGCCGTAATGGAGGAAGGCTTCGGCGACGGCGCGGTCTTTGAAGAGTATCTCCATCATTTCCGGTAATAATCCGGCGCGCGCGCCGAAACCGCGCCCCCAGGTCAGCAACTGCGAATCATAGGCGTTGATAGCCGAGGTCTCGCCTTCATGTTTAAGCTCCTCCCAAACCACCTTCATTATTTTCGCTGCGCGATCCGGAGCGTCGGGCGGGATGTTACGGATCGAGGAAGGCTCCTGCGGGGTTTTGCCGAGATAGACGTAACCGTACTGCAAAATCCGCCGGCCGTTGATGATTGTGCGATACCGCTGGAGCTTCAGCATTTTCGTGTCGATCTCGCTCAGATTGCGTTTGACGTTGCTGAGCAGGCACTTCTGTTCCTCATTCGCTCGCAGTGACTTGAATGAACCGTCGGCGGTCGGCGCTTCCTCGTTCTCGTAAAAAGTGACGCTGATCTGCTCCTTCTGAGAGCGTTTGGCGAGTGGCAGGAGTTGAGGCCACTTCTTAACGTCACAACCGGTAAAAGACGTGGACCAATCAGGCTCGGCCGTCTCCTTTTTGCAGGCCGGCGCGAGCGCCATCAGCGCGAGCGCGAAGCCGTAGGCCAAGATTCTGACCGCGAAAAGTCGGATAACAGTACGAAAGGCGCCGAAGAGGCCCAGAGGCCGCCTATATGAGCGGCACACCAAGATCTGGATTGGAAGCACGACAGCGTAGGGGCAGACCTGTGTGTCTGCCCCGGTCGGCAATTGCGCCGCTTCGGGGCAGACACACAGGTCTGCCCCTACGCTATCCGGTTCTTGATGTGCCCGGCATATAGGTCTCGCAGAGAGTTGAGGGGGAGAGAGCGGTCTTCTGTACCGTCCCCGTGAGACCTCGGCGGCCTTTGCGCCGCTGCGGCAAACTGAACCGTTATCTACTTTCGGCTTCCTATGAAACATGACCCAATCCTCAGTCATAAAGCATTACGTCTAGCGATTCCCGCGCAACTTACATTTCCCTTCGAGATCGGCGACCTCTTCGTTCAGCCGCTTGCGATCCGGTTCACTGAGATTCGCCCCTATGATTTCGAAGGCGCGGCGGCGATGGTCTCTGGCCAGGCAGAATTCCTGACGGACTTCATAGGCCCTCGAAAGATTCAGGTGCGATTCGGCCTCTTCGTCTCTCAAACTCGTCGGACCGGACTTCTTCAAAGCCTCGATGGCTTTGATAGCCGCTTTGGCGTCGGCGACGGCGTCCGTGAATGCGCCGTTGTGAAAATGATTCAAAGCGCTGGTATTGAGCACGAGCGCGAGGCGGAGCTTCCCGGTCATCTTTTCGCCGAGCTTTCGCGCCTCCGTCAGGTGAAGCCGCGCCTGATCGAGATGAGTTTTACGTTCGGCGTTAGGCAGATACGGGTCGTAGACGGCGAAGCGGGTGTGCGCTTTTGCGACCATGTAATGCGCCTCGGCGAAAATTTCCTTGTTCGCGTAACGCCCGCCGCCGAAGATGACATGCGTTATCGAAAGGTGTTCGAGGCTGCGACGGAGGCTGACCTCTTTCTCCGAAATTTCTTTGAAGAGTCGCAGCGCCGTCTCCGCGTGATCTATGGCCTCCCGCAAGGGCCGGGAAGGCCGAATCGCTTCGCCGTCCACGAAAGTCTTCTTCGGGTCTTCGTACATCAGAACGTTGGCAAGGATCAGGTAGGCCGGCGCGAAGGCCGGGTTGACCGCGATGCCGCGCCGCAGCCACATTTCCGCCCCGTTCAGATCTCGCCGGGCGAAGAGCGCGTCGCCGAGCACGGCGTATGGAAATTCGTAGCGCGGGTGCTGATTGATGATCTCTTCGAGCGTCCTGATGACCTTGTTCGTGTCCTGCCCCTTGTTGAACTGCGCTTCGGCGAGCAGGGCGCGTGTCTGATAGTCCGAGGGCCTCAGTTCAAGGGCCTTGCTGAAACTGCTGACAGCGTCGTCTTTCAGTCCGAGCGATTGCTGGGCGCGTCCGAGATAGACCAGCGCTTCGGCGCCGCCCCCGGCCGCCGCCGCGCGGTTGAACTTGTCGGCCGCGGCTTTGAAATCCTGCCGGTCATATTTCGCGATCCCTTCTTTCATCAGGTTCAGCGCGGCTTCGGGCGAAGCCTTGCCGGGCGGCAGGTAGACGTTCTTCTGGCCTCTGGGCGGCGCCACGAAGGACATCTGATCGCTGCGCGAGAAGGCGAGATTGACCTCGATGTTGGTCGATTCATCGGCCTCGACGTTAACCCTCTCTTCCAGTTTGAGATTGTCTTTTGTAAACAGAATCTGGTGCTCGCCGACCGGCGCGCGGATCACGCGCTCTCTCCGCGCGCCTACCTTGCCGATCGAACAACCGTTGATCGAAATATCAACGCCGTCCAGCTCCGGGACGCGTATGACCATCACGCCGAACTGCGGCGAGGCGTCCGAAGAGGCCCGCAAGGCGCCGACGACGGACAAAGGCAGTTCGTCGGCGCCGGCTCCGGCCGGCTTAAAGTAATCGGGGTTTTGCGGCGGCAGTTGTCGGCGTTGCTGGCGCTGTGGCACGCGCTCGCGCACGTAGTCGGCCAGCTCGAAAAGCCTGACGATGCCGTCGTTGTCCCGGTCGGCGTAGCTGCGCAACCCCTCAATCACCGCCCAGGTGAAGACGCCGTTTTCGACGTCTTCGAAGGATTTTTGGTTCTGTTTGCAGGAGACCAGCACCCCGATCCCCCCGCCCAGTTTCGCCAGCTCTCGGTCGAGCAACGCCGAAGCGCGATTCGATCCGCCGCGCACTCCGCTGACGATGCCCGCGCTGTGGCAAGTGTCCACCAGCGCCAGCCCGCGCCGCGCCCGCATGTTTTTGATCGTCTCGAAGAAGACGTCCATCTTGACCGCCGTTTTGGCGAAGTCGCGCGGGTCTGTATCGTGAACGATGAAGTAAGGGACCTCACGGCCCTCGCTCTCTTCGACGTCGCCATGCGAGGCGAAGAAGATCACGAAGTAATCGTCCGGCTTGGCGACGCCCCGCAGCCATTCCAGTCCTTCGATCACGGCGGTCCTGGTGGCTTCTTCGTTCCGCACTACCTTGATGTGACCCGGAGGGAACTCTCCGCCTTCCGGCGTGAGCAGGAAATCGGCTATTGAGCGCGCGTCGTTTTCCGGGCCGCGCAGATTGCTGATCTGCCTTCCGCCGACCTCCTTGTCGCCGTACTGGAATCGCGAGACGCCGATCACCAGCGCCCAGCGGTCGAAGGGGCGCGCGGTGGTCAGGATCGTTCCGACTTCTCCGCGACCTCTGAGCAGACAGGACTCCTGCGCCCGGACTAATGGCGCGCCTATGTCTGACCGTGAGAAGATCGCGAGCGTAACGAGCGGGGCCAGCATGGCAATGCGCAATACAGAAGAGGCGTTCATGTTGGTTTTCCTCACATCAGTTTCAAGGGATTATGATCGGCTCGTCGACGGGCGCCGGCGGTCTTGGCGCGGTCTCGCGGTCTCGCGGCACGCTCACGATTGCGGCGACCGCCCCCGCCGCCACCGCCCCCATAACCGTCCCGGCCTTCTTAAGCGTCCAGAAACCTCTCGGCTTGACGATTCTGATATATCCTTTGAGCGCCTGATTATTCTTCAAGATGATTACTTCGATCGGCGTGGTCGCGCCGATTGTTACGCCCACCTCAAAACGCGCCGTCGCCACTCCGTTGTGATCCGTCATGACGCGCATCATGACCGCGCCGTAATTGATCGTTCCGGCTCCGGACGAGTCGCCATTGTTCTTGAGCAGGATCAGCAGGAGCAGATCGGGCGCGGGTCTGTCGTCTTTGTCGGTAACCCGGAATTGCAGATAGCGAGCGCTGCGCGCCTCGATGTCGGCGTAACCGCCCAGGCCGAACGTGAAGTTGTAAGGCTCGATCCTGTATTCGCCTGGCGTCATCTGAGGACCGCTTTGACTCGTGATGATCTGAGCCACGGCTCCATGAACGGCTTGGAACATATTCCAATCGGCGCCTTCTTTCACCGCGCCGTTAGATGAAAGGATGCGGCCGTGGCCTTCGCTGACGAGCAGCCGCGCGCTCGACCCCGGGGAAAAAGCGAAGATTGAATCGGCCGCGCAGATTCGCGCGTTCCCCCGGTCATTTAACTTGATCGTCATTGCGCCCGTCAGCAGAGAGGCGAACAGGGTTGGCGCGCCTCCCTCCGCTCTCATAACCGAAGCGAGCTTGATAGTTGATTCGCCCCGGAGCGTAATCAGACCTATCTCGCCGAGCGTTATCTGCGCGTTTTCAACCCCGGGCGCCTGCAACAACTCGTTCCCAAACAAAATTGTTCCGCTCTGCGCGATGCGTCCGTTAACCCTGACCGTGCCCAGAGATTCGATCACGCCGGCTGGCCCTATGCCTGTTTTTATATCCGAAGCGGCATTTAAGCCGCCGCTTCCGCCGAACGCTTGCGGGCAGAAGATCAAGGCTAGGATGAGAAGCGAACTTGCGCTGCGATGTATATGTTTGGTCATAATTCCAACTAGTCCTTTCTTGGTTTTCGACTCTCAAAAATCTGTCTAACGCTTCTTGATTGCGGGAGCAGGCGCATAAGCGGCGCAGAGACGACCGTGAAATTATTTGGGGCGCTTCTGGCCGGGACTGACTGCGCGGCCACCGGACGTTCGGCGGAGGCTGAAAAGAAACTCGGAAATGAATTTGCGATTGAACTGCCTTCGTCATCGAAGACCGTTACTTGAACATGCGCGATTTGACGGCGCCTCGTCGCGCCGCTGAACCTGCTGAGTACGGTGAAGCTCTGACCGTTGACGATGCCTTTCTGACAAATGGCGTTTTCGAGTGAGACGTTGATGGGGGTAGTGACCGGTCTGCGGAATCGATCGAAAAATTGATAAGTTGCCCTTCTCACGTTCAACTTTGCATCGAAGACAGAGAACCTGACCTCGAACTTATCCCCGGAAGTCGTTAACTGCGCCAGCGGGTTGGAAACAGAATCACGCGGAACGATTTGCGCGACCGGCGAGACGAGACCTTTGATTGTCACTTTCGTCGGAGGGCCTATTGGAACCTGGGCCGCGGCGATATCGTTTCCGGGAGTAATCCGCGGCTGGCTCAACGTGAGCCGCGTATTTATCTCATCGGGCAAGAGAAAATCCGTACCCAGAGGGTTATTGCCGACGAAACCCGGTAATTTAGCTTTGAATTGAACGCTGAGCCTGATGCTTTCGCCCGGCGGAATAACGGGAAGCCGCGTCCCGTTCCTCAACGGCTGGCCGAGCTGATCCGCCTGCGCGGCCGGCTCAAGGACTCTGATCTCGAAAAATTTGAAGTCGTCTCCGATCTGAGGGATTGGTTGCGGGCAGAGGGCGCCGCCGGAGGTCGATAAAACGCGCTGCAGCGAATCTACCGTCAGTTCTAGCGGCGCGCACCCCGTGTTTTCAAGCCTGAATATCACTGCTGGCGCGTTCATATCCTCCGAGACGCCCGGTGTCACAGGGCCAAGCCTGATTTCGGCGCTCCCGTCCATAACCGTGATCTTTGCCGGCGGAGAGGTGTTGATTGTCGTAACGCGAATGTTGTTTCCAGAGATTCGATCCGGCGCTCGGGACGAAACAGAGATCGCTGTAGAGATTTCGGGTGGAGCCGTTGCGCCCGATATAACAGGGCAGTTTGTTATCCTTGCGACTACGGTGGCGGTTACGATCCCGCCGCTGGGAATAAAAGGAAGCCTAATTAAAAGGTTCGGGACTTCATCGTCTATGGACTGACAAACGCCACCGGCTGCCCCGGCGTCACACGAAACGATTGTGTAATTAGGCAACAGATTACCTAAGGAGACCGTGGCGTTCGCCACCGAGTCCGGCCCTTGATTCGTGACGGTTATCGTAAATGTTATGTCCTGATCTTTGCCGGCCGATGCGGTTGAGGTTGTGACGGCCAGCCCCAGGTCGGCGGCCAATTCAAGCCGCCCTACTCGCAACGCGTTGGCTTCAATGAACCATATGTTGCCGTCGCTTCCGACTGTAATGCCTGAAGGGCCGCTATCCTGAGTCGGAGTCGGTATCTCGTTTGTAATTACTCCGTCGGTCGTAATTACTCCGATCCGGCTCGCTTTAAATTCGGTGAAGTAAAGTTTGCCGTCCGGGCCGGCCGCGATTCCCGTCGGCTCGCTTCCTTCGGTACTAATCGTGAAGGAGGCGAAGCTTCCTTCCGGCGTGAGGCGCCAGATCGAATTCAAGGCGGGGTCGGTGAACCATATATTGCCGTCGGGGCCTGTTGTTATGGCCTTCGGCCTGCTTGCGGCGTCCGGTATTGGAAATTCCGTGATGTGGCCGTCCAGGGTGATCCGCCCGATGCTATACGTTGACGACTCTTCCTTCGACACCTCAATGATGAAGTACAGGCTCTTGCCATCCGGGCCGACGGTCATAGCCGATGGGTGGCTGCATGGCGTCTTGATGTCGAAGTATGTAATCGCCTCATAGGTATTCGAAGGTATGCGGCCTATCTGACCTGTTGAAAACGATGTAAACCAGATCGCGTTATCCAAACTCACTTCGCCCCGAGGTCGTATTTTTTTTGGCGAAATAGCTATCTCTTCTATTTGAGGCGGAGTTTGGTCGAAGGGGGGAAAGATTCTGCCGATTCTGGCGCGGTCCGTCTCCGCGAAAAGGATCTCACCGAGCTGGCCGGAAGTAATGCCCGCCAGCCTGCTGTGGGGAACCGATGTCGAAGTGAAGGAAATGGTATCCCGGATTGTCATCCGATGGATTAGACCGAATGCGAACGATTCATCGAGCGACGTCGTTTCAATGAACCACAAATTCCCATCCCCGCCGGTCGTGATCTCCGTAGGCCTGCCGACGCTAGCCGTCGGTATTGGAAACTCGGCGATAGGTCCGGCCCCGCGCGCGACACGCGGATCCCGAAGCAGGCATGACGCGACCGCGATAAAGAGGATGCAAACTGCTATTCGCCCTGTAACAGGGAACCGTCTTTTTAACGACGAATAAATAACGACGCCTTTTAAAGTCATATTGAAGCTTCCTTCCAGATACTACGATTAAGCGACTGAGATCACCGCAGATTTGCGGCCTGAGGTACGATCCCACTCACACAAACGGAAAACGCCGCGTATTCGGCTCAGCGTCGAGAGTTTAAAAAAAAATTCCCGACGGCCTGAGCCGACGTCGCGGCGTTTTCCGTTTGTGTAGTCGAGGCCAATATTGGCGGCGCCCCGCAATGACGGCAGTCATCGCTCGTAGGTTGTTGCTTGAAGCAGGCGCCACTTAACGGATACGTCGATGGTTAAACCGTCTAATCGAAGTATCTCTAACCACAAGAGGTAAAAATGAAATATAAGTACGTTCAATTGGTCGCTTATCATGCGCCGACGCTAAAGCTGATAGATACGCTGCCGGAGTCATCGAAGCCTACCCTCCAGGTGGTGAAGAATCTGACTGCGCACGGTGACAAAATTTCCGGGAAGGCTGCCGAGCAGGCTGCCGACGCTCAAAATCGCGTGCAGCGCCTTCTGGATGTTTTTAATTGGGCGGTTGAGTCTATTCCGTACGACAAGCTCGGTTATAAGCAGGAACCTGACCCGCTCAGGACAAACCAAACCGAGACGCTCAAGGTGTTCATTGTGCCCGAATTTTATTTTCGCTCTACTGCCGATGGTTATTCCTGGAACACCTTAACCAATATTCTGGAATGTCTAAAACAATCCTTTGGCGATTGGCGCTTTGACGATTGGCTGATTGTGCCGGGGACTATATGTTCACACCAAGATGCGGAAAAAAGCGACAAAGGAGCATTTTTCAATACGGCAAGCGTGATCAGAGGTGGGAGAACTGGCTCCATGACTTTTGTTCACAAGAAGGTAAGGTCGAACATAGATGGCGTGCCGGACGAACTAATCGATGGCGCTCGGGATCCAAAATTCCTGCCGATACTCGGTTCGTGGAAGGAGCAGAAGGAGAGGCTGTTCGAGTTTGACGGTATTACCTTCGGCCTCGACGTTTGTCTGGATCACTCGCTCAAGGCATTGAAGAATACAGCTATCAATTGGCCGGATAATGAGAATGGCGTATCTGCTCCGGCCATCGATGTCCACCTGATTACGTCGTGTGGCATGAGTATAAAAACTGAGAGCGTTGCAGCCCGTGCCGGTGGCTGTGTAATGTTGTGCGATGGCCATCCCAGGGTAATCGAGTATGGCATTCGTTCGGGAGTCAAACCAGTCAGTGTTGCGGGAACTAAGGTCACCCCTGCGACACTGGGCGCTGCGTCAGCGGAAGAATGGAAGAAAAATGTTCCGGATGCATGTGCCATCCCGAAACCCTCTGGTGTCGATGACAAGGATTGGGTTACTCAGGAAGTCGTAGTTTATAAGCCAATTCAGTTATTTACATAATGATCGAAAGAATCGGACAAGAAATTAGAGATTGGATCAGCTCCATCATAACCGGCGCCGAGGTCGTGCTCGGTTTGCCGAGTGACGACGCGCAGAGCGCTCAGGTTGGGTTTTACCTGATGGACTTATCTCAAAGTAGATGCGCCCGCGTGGGTAAGCTGCCGCCGTTCAAGATCAACCTTCGATACCTGGTGACGGCTCGGTCGCCGCGAGCGGAAGAGGCGCACAGGTTGATCGGAGAGTTGATCTTCGCGGCGATGCAGAAACCGGAGAAGGAGCCCCCTGAATTTGAAGTAGTCGTGGAGCCGCTGCCAGTCGAAGCCTGGGCGGTGTTGGGGGCGGCGCCTCAGCCGTCGTTCTTCCTGCACGCGCCGCTGCGCCTCGAACGTCCAGAGCCGGCGGTTCCGATGGTGAAGGAGCCTGTGGTGTTGCAGCCGTCTCCGATGCGGACGTTGTCGGGAGCGGTTTATGAGTCGGGCGGAATGCCGATTATGGGGGCGCGCGTCGAGCTTCTCACGCTGGGAATCGCGACGCGCACTGACGAATGGGGGCGTTTCAGATTTGCAGGCGTCCCGTCAAATGGCCAACTCAAGCTGTCGGCGCAGGCGAAGGGGCAAACGAAGGAAATAGATTATTCCATTGGAGACGGACCGCTCGAAATCCGTCTCCATTTACTTGAGGAGAAATAATGAGGATGTGGGGCAGACTGATAGTCTTTGGGAATTAAGTGAGACAACAAGGTAGGGGCGGGTATTCCCCGCCCGGGTAAGTGTGGGGACGGAAATTCCCCGCCCAGATCCGGGATTAATACTATTGGGCGCGGAATACGCGGGCGGGGAATACCCGCCCCTACCTTGTTACAGTTATTTTTCAAACGCTAAAAGTCTATCCCGCGTTTTCGGAGGACTGATATGCCGAATTATTTGGCGCCTGGCGTTTACATAGAAGAAGCGCCGTCCGGCGCGCGGCCCATCGAAGCGGTTGGCACAAGCAACGCGGCGTTCGTGGGAGTGGCGCCGAAGGCGGACGCCCGCTTGAACGAAGCGGTGCGGATCAACAACTGGACTCAGTTTATGCGGGAATTCAGCGCGCCTGATAGCGCGGGCACGCATCTCGCCCAGGCCGTTTACGGATTCTTCCTCAACGGCGGAAGAACCTGTTACGTCGTCAATGTCGGAAAGGACGGGGCCCTGGTCGGGGACGCCCGCGAACGGCGTGGGCTGGACGTGCTGAAAGCGGTGGATGATATTGCGATCGTCGCCGCGCCCGGTTACGCCGACCCGCAATCATACGAAGCGCTGCTCGCGCACTGCGAGGGAATGAAAGACCGCGTCGCCATTCTCGACACTACGGAACAAGTCGCGAACATCGATCTGCTGACACAGGTCGCCTCCGCGAAGGCCCCGCGAAAGTCGAAGTCCGGCGAAGGCGAAAGCGTGCCGAGTTCGCCGGAGGTCGCCGGGTTGCGACCGCGTCAATCGGACGGCGGTTACGGCTCGATCTATTATCCCTGGATCACCACCTCCGACGTTTTCAAACCGAAGGAACTGGTCAATGTTCCTCCGTCAGGACATCTCGCCGGAATCTACGCGCGGACCGACGGGACTCGCGGAGTTCATAAAGCCCCGGCCAACGAAGCCGTTCGCGGCGCGGTCAACGTCTCTTATGCCGTAACTCAGGAAGAACAGGAGCGCCTCAATCCGAATGGGATCAACTGCATTCGCTTCTTCCCTAACGAGGGCATTCGCGTCTGGGGCGCGCGGACGCTGGCCGCGAGCGCGAGCGAGTGGCGCTACATCAATGTCCGTCGCCTATTCAATATGGTCGAGACGTCAATCGCCCGTAACACGCGCTGGGTAGTCTTCGAGCCTAACGACGTCTCGCTCTGGAAGAACATCCGCCGCGACGTCTCGGCCTTTCTGACGTTGCTCTGGCGCCAAGGCGCGCTGATGGGGCAGACGTCCGAGGAAGCGTTTTTCGTCAAGGCCGACGAGGAGACCAACCCGCCCGAAGAGATAGACGCCGGGCGCGTGAACATCGTGATCGGAATCGCGCCGGTCAAGCCGGCGGAATTCGTAATCTTCCGCATCGGTCAGGGAATGGCCGGCGCGGAGATATCAAGTCAAGGAGGTGGAAATGCCTGAAGCTGCGCAACAAGGACAAAGCGCGGCGCCGGCGCAAACCGGCGCATGGACTGACCCTTATCGGGCCTACAATTTCAAGCTCGAAATTCAGGGCGTGACCGAAGGGCATTTCACAGAATGCGGCGGCCTCGGCGTCAAAGTGGATGTCATCTCATACCGAGAGGGCGGCAACAGCCAGGTGATTCACCGCCTCCCCGGCCAGGTGTCTTACGCCGACGTCACGCTGCGCTACGGGCTGACCAACTCGCGCCAGTTGTGGGAATGGTTTCTCACTTCGATGCGCGGCAAGGTTGAACGACGGAACATCTCGATCGTTCTCGTTGATAGCGACGGCGTGACCGAGGCTATGCGTTGGAACCTGATCAACGCCTGGGTCTCCGAATGGCGCGGCGCAGTTCTCAACGCGTCGACCCACGAGGTCGCTATTGAATCAGTGACGATCGTCTTTGAGACTTTGGAGCGCGGTTGATTCCGTGAAGAAGAGAAACCTCAAAGAGATATTCTTGGGCTTATTTGCGGGCGCGCCGCGCCGCGCAGGCGATAGGCCGCCGGGCGATTCATTTGAATTGTCCTCGGCTCGCTCGGAAGCCATAAGCGAAACTGGCGGCCGTCTTTCGCAAAAGCCCCCCGGCCCGCCTGCGGACTGGCTCGCAAAGCGTTCCGGCGGGCCGCCGGCTCATTGGGTCGAGCGCGTGCGGCAGGTCACTCCAGAAATGATGAGGAATGAGCAGAGAGACGAGGCTGACGCGACATCGCAGCTACAAGATCCGGGGCGGATTCAACGAAAGTCGGCGGCTCCCGCGCCGCTGCGGTTGGAACGGCCGTCGCCCTCGTCGCGCTCGTCGCTCGATTCGCCACGGAAACCAATCATACGGACGGAGTCCCGACCCGATGACCACCGGCCACCTGGAAGCCGGAAGCAGGAGCCGTCGCTCCCTACTTTTCCAGTCAACACGCAAAAGCGATGCGCCGACGACTTGGGGAAGAATTCAAAAAAGTCGCCGGAGCTACGCGACACGGAATCGACAGTTCGATCCGGAGATCACGCTGTGGCGACTCAACAACAAATTGGCAAGGCGCCTGCTCAGGCCAAGCCGGGCTTCGAAAGGAACATTTGCGCATTTGCGCCTTTGCGAGAACCCGGGTTGAGTGAGTCGAGGTTCTTGCAAGAGCGCAAAGACACAAAGGCCTCGAAGGTTCTTTCCAACGTCGAGCAGGCGATCGGCGCGCACGACAAAGACGAAGGAGGATGGCAGGTTCGGGAAGAGACGGCGGACGATCCCGGGAATCATCCGCCTTTGAAGGACGACGAGGCGAAGGCATTTTCCTTTCGGCAAAACTCCGAACAAGAAAATATACGGAATTTTCCGACGGGCGCAGAACACCAGGAATTTCCAACGCCGTCCGCTGTGGAGCCAGTCAAAGTAACACGCCGGCAGGTTGCTCGTTACCCAGACATTTCCCGCGCAGAAGCTCAGAGAGCGCCGTTTCGCTACGATCGCATCGCTCTTGATTCGGGCGACGGGAAGATGGAAGGTCGAAAAGAAGTGGTAGCGAAGCCAGTCGAGCCGGCAACCGGGCAGGATCGACTAACTAAGCGACCGGATAAAAGTTTTGCGGCGCACAGACATGACGCGAGTTGGTTACCCGCGTTTTGTGACGGCGAAACGGGCGCGGGTAACCGACTCGCGTCACACTTCATTACTTCTACCACGGCGTCCACTTCATACGACGTTTCGGAGGGCCGCTGGCCTGCGTTGTTTGAATCTTCAGCGGACGATTATTTCGACGACGCGATGGCCGCCTGGCGCGAATTGAGCCGTAACCGTCGTTTGGCCCGTGAACAGGCAGGTAACTTATGGAGCGAGTAGCTTTTCTTATAGAGCACACCGGCGAGAGGATCGGATGTCTGCTTAACCCGGAGAGCATAGTCAGGCGGCGGTCGGCCGGGTTGCGGCGGCGACGCTCGGCGGGCGGACTGCTCACGGGCCGCGGGCTTTCAGATGACCAATTGATCTATACGGGCGGCGGGACGACCGAAATGAATCTCGACCTCCTCTTCGACGTTTCCGTCTCGGGATCGACGATCGCGACCGAAGACGTGCGCGATCTGACGGCTCCGTTATGGGCCTTGGCCGAAAACATTCCCGTTGAAGACGGGTACGGCAGGCCACCGCTGGCGCGCTTCATCTGGGGCAAGAGCTGGAACATTCCCGGAGTCATCGCCGAGGTCGCAGAACGGCTCGAATGGTTTACGCCTGAGGGGATCCCCCGCCGGTCTTGGCTGCGGATGCGAATGTTGCGAGTCGCTGAGTCGCAGTCTCGTCAGCAAGCGTCTCGACCCTCGAATCCGGCGTTTGCGCCGATTGCCCCGATTGCCCCGGCCCCGGCGGTAGGATCGCCCACCGGAGCAAGTCCCGCCGCCGCGGTCAGGGGAGCTGCGGCGGCGGAAGGCGGACGAGTCTATGAAGTCGTCGGCGAATCGAGCGAGGGCGGATCAAGCGAACCGCTTTACAACATAGCGTCGCGCCAGGGCCGCTCTCCTTCCTGGTGGAGAGTGATCGCTGAACATAACGGCATCGACGACCCGTTGCGAATCGCGCCTGGGACTCAGTTGCAGGTTCCATGAGCGAAGCAACGCGTTAACGCCCGACAGGTTTGTTAATTCGATGGCGGAAAGCCGCGCGGCTCAGCTTCCACGCCAGGTTTATAACTCGCGACCTCCAGCCATGGCTTGAATGATTGATTTGCCACTTGAATGATAGATCAGCCGCCTTTCTGGACTACTCGCCGGGAGTGATTTACTACCTGTTATAATGCGGCTGAATACGCGCAAAGCCCTGGCTGGAGCGCCGGCCGGGGCTTTCGTGTGTTTAAAGCGTTTTTGGCTTGCGTGTTCAGTCGTTCCCTTACGGTCGCGGTAGCGGTACCGTGCGCGTAAGCAAGCGGTTCCTGAACATCAAATTCCAAAATGCTGTAAGTGAGCGTAGAGGCTTCGCCACCATCGTTCTTACGATGTTCAATGTCGCGCCAGTGGACGCAGCTATTTATAGTAATTCGTTTCTGGTCCAGCCCTAAAAATTTTAAGACGCATGAGCCAATCGATGGTCGGTTTGCCGATATAGAAGAATAGAACAGCATCCTAACGGATCGAATGTTCCTGATAGCTATCCGCAACGGATGACCCCGATGCGGAAACCGCGAGATCGGGGTGTCAGCGCGCCTGCGGTAGCTACGTAGCTACACGAAGACTCTAGACGAGTCTTTTCCGTCAGTACGCGCCTCAAACCACAATTAGGAGATATCATGACAAGAAGAGAGCTACTCACGTATTACGACGAATTGAATGCAGATAACTACAAAGATTATGTCAATAAATATCTTGTTGGCCATTGGAAGGAAGAGAGTGAAAGAGGAAACTGGAGGGACCTCGTTACCGATGCCTTTGCTGCTAGGCATGGAGTAGAGGGGACCGTTACCGCGGGGAAGGCTCGCGACGTCGCCCATCAAAGGTCCGCTGGGGGGCAAAACGATTTCACATCGACCAGCTTAAGTGAGGAGGATTTGGTAAAAATAGTCCGGGATATATCCAAAAACGTTATCTTAGCGCATGGTAAACATTTCAACGAAATACCTGGGAATATCATCAATTATGAGCTCTCGGTGACTGTGCGGCCGGTCACCGTCCAGGTTTTTGCCGATAAAGGATTTAAGCAGAATCAAGGCCAAGTTAACGTGGTTGTTGGGATCAACAAGCAGGGACTCATCTGCCATTACCATGGTGATGCCGAGTATTCTGGGGGAACCGTCTACTACGTGGAGGGGAATAATATAAAGAATCGCGACAAGTAAATCCGGCATCCCCTATCTTCTCGAAATACGCGAAACACGCAAAAAATCGCGTATTTCGAGGTCCCTACGGCGATGACGAAGGTAGTGACCTGACGAGCTACTGCGCACAGATGCATGGGCTTTCGGGGAATCTCCGGAGAAACGAATGAGACAGATAACGAACCTCTCCCGGGTTAAAGTCGAAATCGAGGGCAGGCTGATAGCCCAAAGCGAGGCGCAGGCGCTCGGCGAGATTCATGTGCGACAACGTCTGTCGGCGCCGGCGCAGTGTGAGCTGGTCTTCTTCGACCCTCCGGAGAGTTTCGACAATGCGCCCGCGATGACGCCGGGAGCGCCATTACGCGTCTTCGTGAATGAACAGGAATTGTTCTCCGGCCAGCTAACGGCAATCGACTATGTCTACAGTCCGGAAGCCGGGCGCGAACTGCGGGTGCGCGCTTACGACCCGTTGATCCGTTTGCGCAAGCGACAGCCCACGCGCGCGCATGTGTGGTTCTCGCTCGCCGAACTGGCGAGCGATATGGCCAATGATTTGGGGCTGAGAGTCGAAGCCTCCGCTGACAGCCTGAAGTGGAAGCGCGTGATCCAGCACAGGCAATCGGACCTGGACCTGCTCGTCGAAATCGCCGAACGGTGCGGGTTGAGCTTCGCCGTGCGCGGATCGAGCTTGCATATCTTTTCGCTGGAAGGCGTCGGGCAGCCGGTCCCGCTCTCGTTGGGAGATTCGTTGTTCGAGGCGCGGATCGAAATCAACAGTCATGACGCTTGTCGCGCGGTTTCCGTCAAAGGATGGGATCCCTGGCGCGCCGAAGCCCACTCAGGACAGGCGCGTCGCGCGCGAACCGGCCGCGAGTTAAGGGCGGGGGCCACGCCGATCCGCCCGGGCGACGCCAGCGAGCGCACGCTGGCCGGCCTGACCGTGCAGGATGACCGTCAGGCCGAGGCCTTCGCGCAGGCCGAACTAGATCTTTGCGCCGCGCGTGAAGTCACGCTTTGGGGAGTCGCCGAAGGCGACCCCAGGCTTCGCCCCGGCGCGCGGGTCAGGATTGGAGGCGTCATAGACTCGCTTGCCGGTCAGTACGTGTTGACCAGCGTCAATCACACTATTGACGCTCAAAGAGGTTTTATTTCAGAAATCTCGACGGCGCCGCCGGCGCCTCGCAGTCATCCGGAAGAGACTTCTCGGGGCGCGCTGGCCACGCTCGGGATCGTCACAAAAATTGACGACCCCGAGAGGCTCGGACGGGTCCAGGTCGCATTGCCCGCCTTCGGCGACGTCGAGACCGATTGGATGGAACCGCTCAGCGCCGGCGGCGGGGCAGGGAAGGGATTGCTCATGATCCCTGATGTTGGCGATCGGGTGTTGGTCCTATGCGCCCACGGCGACCCGGCGCAAGGAGTCGTGCTCGGCGGACTCTTCGGGCCGAAAGGTCTGCCCGAAGACGTGCTCGACGGAGGCGCCGTGCGGCGATTCACGCTGCGTTCTCCGCGAGGCCAGGTCATCCGGCTCGATGATTCGGATCGAAGCCTCCGCCTGGAGAACAGCGAAGGCAGTTTTGTGGAGCTTCTGCCGGATAAGGTCAGACTCCACGCCGCAACCGACCTGGAGATCGAAGCGCCAGGCAGATCAATTGTCGTACGCGGCGCCAAGATCGACTTTCAATCAGGCTGATTCTGATCCGCGCACCCTGTTATTTCCTCGCGTTCCGCGTTTCGCCCTCGCCTTCAATATCCCGCGCTTTTACTGACCAAGACCTTCTCCGCAGTTTTGAGCCAAAACCGAGGCGTTTTCCGTTTTAAGTGGGTGAGATCGCTTTTTTACGATCGCGTCTCAGCGCCATGGCCATATTCCGAAAAATCGGAGCGGCAATAACCATAAACTTAAATTACAGGGGTGTAGTGACAAAGGAGAAACACATGAATTGGTACTTTGAAGCGTGGAAGAAGTTTGCGGTGTTTGGCGGAAGGGCGGGACGACAGGAGTTTTGGTACTTCGCGCTGTTCCATATTCTCGCTTACGTCATGCTCTCAATCATCGCCGGCGTCATCGGCAAGGTAGGCGCGGGCCTGTTAAGCCTTTACGCCGTCGCGGCCTTTCTACCGGGGCTGGCGGCGTCGGTCAGAAGGCTGCACGACACTAACCGCAGTGGGTGGTGGCTTTTGATTATGGCGATTCCGGGGATTGGCCCGGTCGTGCTCCTGGTTTTCCTGTCGCAAGGCAGCCAGCCGGCCGTGAATCAGTATGGGATCATTCCAAATGCCGCCACAGCATAACAACCGGCCAATTCGCTCCACAGGCGGCAAGCCACCCGGGCTTCATCGCCGCCTGTGAGCTTCATCATCGCAATTTAGG
The DNA here is from genome assembly GCA_036565725.1 of Blastocatellia bacterium. GTDB lineage: Bacteria > Acidobacteriota > Blastocatellia > RBC074 > RBC074 > JAJVID01. The sequence continues at coordinate 4,233 of DATCXQ010000333.1, read as the reverse complement.
GGAAACCCCATGCTCAAACACATTTATCTTCACGGCCACGGGGCGGTCGACACTGTGAGCCTGGAATTGAAGCCGGTTCCTTCTGGGGCGAAGGTCGTTTTTTATGCGCCGCCGGGATCGACGCTCTCGGACTCTTTCGCGGAGAAGATCCATAACTCCACGGATCAATACAAGGACGCGGGGAAGTGGGCCGAGGGTTGGAATGGTTGGAAGAAGAATGTTCGGATCGTTCCTCGAAGCGGGACGATAGGAAGCTCTCCGAAACTGCCGACGTCATATCCGGAAGTTACCGACATGGTGTTCGATTTCGTTCTCAGTGGGGGTCTCTATCTCTCTCGTAGTGGGATTTATGGGGAGAAGAAGAACGGGACGGACAATCTGATCTACGATATCGGAAAAAATACCCTCTCATTGACCAGGATCCTTAGTTACCTGGACGGAGAAAAGCTACTCGATGAAGACACCTACGTCCATTGGCTGGCGCGCCATAGTGATCACGCCAACCACATAGCCGGGCGTAGCGCGTGGAATGTAACGATATCCTGAGTTCTCTATGAACACTCAACGCTACATAGCCTGGCGTTTTCTTCATCCAGACCAGAACAGCGCATGCAGCTTTGCGGAACGTCTGCTGGATAAGGTCAGACTCCACGCCGCGACCGACCTCGATATCGAAGCGCCCGGCAGATCAACTGCCGCCCGCGGCGCCAAAGTCGATTTTCAAACTGGCTGACCAATTGAGCCAAAGACTCGGCATTTTCCGTTTTAGTAAGTGAGGCTGACAGTACGACGTGTACGAGCAAGTGGGCGCGCGCAGCGTCAATCGCTTGCCCACGCGTTCGACGATTTTGAAAGAAGACTTCTCCGGATTGGGGCCGACCTTGAGAGGGCCGGCCCGAGCCTGAGCGACAATCCGAGGGAGAGACAATGTTTTTTCTGACTGAAGACGCGAAGATTGTTTGTGACCACAGGCTGGGAGTCGTGACCAATGTCCCGACGCAAAACCTGGTGACGATCGACCGACGCCGTGTTCTGGTCGAACCGGACCCTGAAGGCAAACCGATCAAGGGCTGCCCGAATTACGGCCCGACCGTCAAACCCTGTACTACAACTTTGAAGGTCAAGGAAGGGTATTCCGACTTCATTCGCATAGATGGGCGGGCCGTTTGTTTAGATCAGGTAACAGGTCTGACCGACGGCACTCCGCCAGGAATCGTTAATTACGTCGTAGTCGCGCCGGGGCAGAATTTAGTATCGAATATATAAGTCAATCAGCGCAGCTACTGAACACCAATACAAAAACACTATAAACACAATCAAGTTATCTGAAAAGGAGATCGAGTGTGAAGGAATCGTATAGATAAAGTGACCGGATTTGGTTTTCAGAGAAAGGAGAAAAAATGAATTGGTACTTTGAAGCGTGGAAGAAATATGCGGTGTTCGGCGGGCGAGCGGGACGGCAGGAGTTTTGGTACTTCGTGCTGTTCCATATTCTCGCTTACGCCATGCTCTCAATCATCGCCGGCGTCATCGGCAAGATAGGCGCGAGCCTGTTGAGCCTTTATGCCGTCGCGGCCTTTCTGCCGGGGCTGGCGGCGTCGATCAGAAGGCTGCACGACACTAACCGCAGTGGATGGTGGCTTTTGATTATGGCGATTCCGTTGGTCGGCTCGATCGTGCTTCTGGTTTTCCTGGCGCAAGAGAGCCATGCTATCGAGAATGAGTACGGCCCCCGTCCGCAGGCCGCTCTGGCATGACATGTCGGCAACTAACCTCACCAGCGGCAAGTCCGACGGGCGCAGTCGCCGGTGAACTTCATTATTTCGTTTAGTATGTTGAAGGAGGTAATTAATGGGAGTAATAAAATGCGTGGAGAAAAGTTCGGGAGCGCCGCATGCCAAAGACACGGTATGGGTTCCGAATGGGGACCAGTTGTATTACCCATATGTATCCAGTTGCGTCACGGTAACATTGGTTTTCGAGAATGGATTGCTCGGTGGACATGCGAGCCAGGTCACCGCGGATGAGAAAGGAGATTTCCGGCAAGCGCTAAACCTGCAGGAGGTTATTGGTCGGATGAAGAAGGAGGACCCTGGCGGAGAAAAGCGTGGCGCGCTCAAGCGAATTTACTTTGTCGGCCTGGTTGAAGTGGAACAATGGGATTTTGCTGAGGCTATGAAGATTATTGCCGAAAAATTTGAATCGCCGAGAGAAGTAGAGCCAATCAAACATTACCGCTCGCCGGCGGAAGTCGTTTTTGACAACACGGACAAGCATTTATATATGCTGGAATCAGGGGTGGCAACGGCTCAAAATGAAGTTGAAAAGGTCGCGCAGATTAAACTAATGGGCTTCAATGAAATGTACTACGGGTAGCTTATAGTCCAGGATTTTCACGGGCGCGACGGGCCGACGCGGAATATACGTAACAGCCCGCCGCATCAGTCCAAATCCGCGAACGCCTCAGTCTTAGCCTCGGCTATTTCAATCTAAACGGGACCACACAAGATCAGCGCAGTATCGCGCGCGTAAGCAAGCGGCGGACTAATCGGTCGGCCGCTCGCTTACACGCGCGATACTGCCCCGGTGTCCCGATGTTGCTTGGCCTGATTTAGCGTATTAAAACGACAAGGAGAAAACAATGTTGCTTGACATAATCAAAGAATTTATCGCGAGTGAAAAAATAGATCCGATTTACTGGGAGCTTATAATAACTATGCGCCCATCGATGATTCGCGGATCGTTATCGTCGGCGGTCCGTTCGCAGAGCGCTGTGAGAAACATTCCGCTTTTACAGTTACCGGATGTACAGGACGATCCGTTGGACGTCTACATCTATCAAATGTGTATGGAAGAGTTAGAGAAAGACAGGGACTCAATAATAACGTCTCTGAGAGGCTCCTTCAAAGATGCCCGGACAATCGCCGCCGACTACGTTGAAGCGACAACTGAGCGCCTGCGGATTCTGGCTATGCCAAAGGGCGAGTTGTTAAAGAGGGCTTTAGCCTCACCTGATCTTGCCAATACGGGAGTTTGCGGTGAAACAGCCAATCTTCTTGCTCGAATTTTAGGCGTGGAGCCGTCGGACGGCGGAGATTTGGAAACGTTGGTAAAGACGCTGACAATGGATGAACTCCCGCCGATTCACATGCTTGTTTCCATAGGGGATAGCCACAAATTTCTTATTCTAAAAAACGGGAGCGACATTATCTTGCTGCAAAGTTGGATCGGGAGATTTAGTCTCACCACCTGGATGAATAACGGCCAGGTATTCTGGAAATTGAACGACTTTGTCCAGGCATTGAGCGAAGCGTTACCGACAACAAAGGATAATCGGATAAACAAATCTTACAACCTGCTATTCAACGTGCCTGGTGTGGACCCGACGCCAAGTCCTCACACCGCATCGGAAGTATCGGTCACCGTTTACATAACCCCTAGCGACATAAAATCCGTGCGAGATAACTTGCGTGGAGAATATGAGGCAGGTCAGCAGAAGTGGATGAACTAACCGGAAGACTGGCCCGGTTTGAGTTTTTCTCTGATCGGTGGGATCGATATGGTTGAGAGGCGCAAGTCGGTGAGGCAGGCCGCGGTGTCGTCGCTTTCGGCGCGAACCGGCGAGCGGGGGCCGCGGCCCGATTACAGCCGCTACCTGCGCATTCCAAAGGCTGTTACGGCGCAACAGGACGCCAACTCGTTCTGCCGAGTGTTTCCTCATTGAGCCAAAAACTCAGCGTTTTCCGTTTTAGTAAGTGAACCCGACAGCGCGACGCCCAAGGGCAAACGACGTGCGCGGGGCAAGTCTGGTTAACAGCTAGCCGGATGGTTAGGGAAGAGAGAATATCCCCAGGGATCGCTCATCTCTTCGCCGTAAAACTCGAACGAAATCAATTTATGAACACACATCGCTACAGGGCCTGGCGTTTTCTACATCCCGATCTTGATATGCCGGAGGACTGGGCCGGATTGAGTTTTTCTCCGACCGGCGGGATCGAGATGGTGGGGGAGCGCGAGTCGGTGAGACAGGCCGTGTTGTTACTGCTTTCGACGCGGACCGGCGAGCGGGTGATGCGGCCCGATTACGGCTGCGATCTGCACAAACTGGTCTTCTCGCCGAATGACGACACGACGGCGGGGTTGGCGATGCATTACGTGCGGCAGGCGATTGAACGGTGGGAGCCCCGGATCGTGATTGAACGGCTCGACGCCGGTCGGGACGAGGCATACCCG
>DATCXQ010000332.1:0-10655 GCA_036565725.1 Blastocatellia bacterium | reverse complement strand
GATGCGCGACATTCACCCAGCCCAACTCTCTTACAACGAGCCGCAAGGCGCCAGGGCATTGCGCGAGGGCCTGTGCGATTACCTCGGCCGCGTGCGGGGAGTTTTGACCCGTCCGGGCCAGATCGTGATTTGTAACGGCTTTGCCCAGTCCCTTGCGATCATCTCGCAGGCGCTCCGAAAACGCGGCGCCCGGCGCATCGCCATCGAAGACCCATCTCACCGCGATCTGCGCCGCATAGTTTCAGACGCTGGCCTCGTCCCCGTCGGGGTACCTGTGGACTGGGGCGGTGTCAGGGTAGATGTTCTTGAGCGGCTGAAGGTCCAGGCCGTGCTGATCACACCGGCCCATCAGTTTCCGACAGGGAGTGTTTTGGTCCCCGAGCGCCGACAGTGGCTCGCTGACTGGTCGATTCGTCGATCGGCTTTCATTATCGAGGATGACTACGACGCCGAGTATCGTTATGACCGCGAGCCGGTGGGAGCGATGCAGGGGCTGGCTCCTGAGCGGGTCATCTACACCGGCTCCCTGAGCAAAATTCTCGCCCCAGGGCTGCGCCTCGGTTGGATGATCGTTCCGGCGGAGATGTACGCGACCGTCGAGGATTGCAAGAGGTACGCGGACCTCGGGTCCCCCATTTTGGAGCAACTGACATTCGCCGAGTTCCTGCGCGAAGGCGAACTGGACCGCCACCTTCGTAGGATGCGGTCTATTTACCGTCTTCGTCGAGACGCTCTGATCGCCGCGCTTGCTCGTCACTTGCCTGATTGGCGCCCGACTGGCGCCGCCGCAGGACTTCATCTCGTAGCCGAGCTGCCAGCCAGCCTTGACGATCAGGAAGTCGTTAGGCTTTCGGTGACACGGCCCATCCGCGTTTACCCAATGCGAGATTACTGTTTCAAAGCTTCCCCAGGACCTGCGCTGGTGTTTGGATACGGAAGCCTCGCGGAGGGTCAGATCGGCCGAGGAATATCTCAACTGGCTGCGGCAGTGAGATGACTTCGCCTGATCTGCGGACGTCCTGACCAGGACGAATCTGGACGAGTCGCTACTCGGTCCTCAATGAATCTACTGCCAGGGGAGATTGTCGTGGCGATTAAAACATGTCGGGCAATGTGGCGTTTCATATGCTCTCCTTACCTGGTTTTTCCGCGCCCGCAGGAGGCGCGGGTGTTTGTCGTTTCTTGTATCGAGAACAACTTTCTATTTCGAGCCGACGACGACAATCTCCTTCGGTTTTTGTGAGATCAGAACCGAGGTCTTGCCCGTGCTGTCGTCCACGAGTTCAACTGAAGAGGGAAACTCGGCCATTAATTGCAGCTTTTTCCAGATGACTCGTACGCGCGCCTGCAGCCGCCCGCCGGGTTCGCCGGCCAGGGGCAGATCGGCGCGCCTGAAGTCGACAGAATGAAACTCGCCGGGGGCGAGAGTAATCTCGTCGCTTTGCGCGATCACGCGGCCATCCGGGGCCATAGCAGTGACCTGAAAAATCTGTGAGGCGGGTTCCCGGCCATCGGCTGGCGCGAGTGGATTGAGCGCGCTGACGCGCAGCGTCTTATCGGGGCCGATTCCAATCAGATAGTCCTTCCCGGCTGAAATGATCTGGAAACTTTTGGGGCTAACGTATGTCCGCCCGCTGGAGTCATCAATAACCTCTAGGGCGTCAGCGAAGGTTTTGAGGATTACTTGTTTCAGGACGGTATCGGAGCTCAAGGTTTGCCCCGTCACCGTCACTTCCAGCCGCGCTTGCAGACGGCCCGTTCCGGCTTCGCCCGGCAAGCTGATCTCATCGCGGTCGAAATCGAAGGATTGAAATTGACCCGCGCCGACCGCTGCCGCTTCGGTCTGTGCGATTTCGCTTCCGTCGGCGGCGAGCAGCCTGACCCGGATGCGGAACGGTTCGAACTCGCGCTTCTCCGGGTCAGGGTCGTTGAGATTGGCCCAGGTGTATCGCAGCTTCTGGCGTGGACCCAGTCCAATGGGGATAAAGATATCTTGGTACAGCACATGTGCGCCGGACGATTGAGCAGCGCAGACGTTCGCGTGGACCGGGGCTTGCAGGAACCAAATGGCGCTCAGCGCCAACGCGGCCAGCCTTGCGATCAAAACGTTTCGGGCGGTGTGGAGTTGCATACGCTCTCCTTCTTTTGTTGTTCTCCGCGCCTGAAAGAGGCGCGGATGGTTGTAGTCTCTTGCGTAGACAAATTAACGGAAGGATCGAGAAATGGCAGCGAGGCAGTTCACCGCCGGGGTGTGAGATAAGTCACTGAGGTTACGCCGGCGATTCCTCCTTTCTTGCCGACCTCGCTGGCAAACACGCGCGTGAAGATCACAGACAGCGCCGGGGTAGAACGCCTGGCGCCGCTCTATTTCGTCTCACCCGATCGAATTACTCACCTGATTCCGGCCCAGACCTCGCCCGGAGTCGCCTTGATCACGGTTATGAATGGCGACGCCATCGTCGCACAAGGGACGGCATCGATCGCAGCGACAGCGCCAGGGTTGTTCTCCGCCGATTTATCCGGACAGGGTTATGCGGCGGCGCTCGTCTTACGCATTCGCCCGGATGGCAGCCGGGTTTTCGAGTCGGTCGCGCGATTCGATTTCGAACAGGATCGCTTCGTCGCAGTCCCGATTGATCTGAGTAATGAGGCAGAGCAAGTATTCCTGCTACTCTCCGGAACCGGCATCCGAAACCACAGCGGGCTGGTGAATGTGAGGGCGAAGATCAGCTCAGAGAATGCTGAAGTGACCTTCGCCAACGCCGAGGGAATATTGCCGGGTGTCGATCAGGTCAACCTGCGGCTCCAACCGTCGCTTCGGGGACGCGGTGAGGTTTCTATCGAGTTATCAGTGGATGGAAGAGCGGCGAATATTGTCAGGGTCAAGTTCAAATAGACCCCTTCAAGGTGGAGGCGCTGAACTCAACAGGTCAGACTCTTTTCAGAGCTGAGACCGAGCGGAAGAACAGTAAGGACGGGGCCTTCAACGGCGTGCAATCTGTTTCGTTCAACTGCTCACAAGGTCGTGGCCAGATCGGTATCCCTTTATTTTCCAATGACCAAGACCGCAAACGTTCCCGGCTTCACGCTGCGCTGTGGACGTTTGCCAGGTTCGGCCGCAGGGGTCTCCTGATATTCGGCTGCAGGCAGAAAGATCTTCTTTGTCTTCGGATCGAAGGCCATCGTCTTCGCGCTCGGCTGTGTCTTGACCGTTCCCGCATCCTCGTAGCTGTCCGCTGACTTCTCACGATAGATGCTCAAGGTTCCATCTCCACACGAAAAGAAGATCAACCCGGTTTCCGGATCAAAACCGGCGTAGTCGACACCCGCCCCAATCGGAAAGCTGTTGATTACTTTCCCCGTATCGGCGTCCATGACAACCATTTTGGGCTCATTGCGACAACCGATAAACAAGCGTTTCGTCTTGGCGTCATAAGCAAGACCGGTTGGGACTTTCGCCACTCCGATGGGAAAGCGCTTTTTGACCTCGAGCGACTTCGGATCGAAGACCACTACCTCGGCGGCTTCCTCGCTGTTGACATAAATAAGACCATCGTCTCCGATGACCGCCTGTTCGCCATCACCTTCCACTTTCACCGTTCCTACAACATCGCCGGTCGCGGCGTCGATGGCGGTGATGTCGTGTGAACCATGGTTATTGGTGAACACTCGCTTCGATCCCGGATCGTAATAAATGCCGTCGGGCCCCTTGCCGACATCGATCTTCTTGATGAGCTGCAGCGTCGCGGGATCGAACATCGAGACCTTATTCTCCCGGCCATTGCTGGTGAATCCGCGCTTGAAATCCGATACGATCGCGACCCCGTGGACGCCAGGCGTGTCCGAGATTGTGCCCAAGACCTTTCCGTTATCCGCATCCAGGACGTCCACCTGAGTCCCGTGTGAAACGTAGAGCCGCCGCGCCGAATTGTCCAACGTCACGTAATCAAACCCGCCGACGCCGGGGATCGGGTAACGACCCACCACCTTGTAATTCGTCGCGCCTTGCAGCAGCAGCGCGGCGGAAAAGAAACCGACCAAAACGATTGTCATGCATTGCATAGTCTACTCCTCTAACTCAGGTTCAGAATTTCAACTCATCGTGAACACTGTTTGATCTTGATGACCGCATGGTCTGCGGCTAAAAGCTAAAATTGAAATTGAGCTGTACGCGACGAGCAGGTCGCGCCGCCACCGGCAAGCCGAAAAACGGCGAACTCTGATTGCCCACATAGCCCGTATAATTCACCCGATTCACCACGTTGAAAGCGCTGATGCCGATTTTGACCGCCGGTCCTTCATCTGTCTTCTTCCCATTCTTCGCCGTTTTCAAATAGAACTCCTTCGACCAGCGCAGATCGAGCGTCGCCGCGCCCGGCCCTTGCAAACTGTTGCGGCGCACGCCGAGTGGCCGGTCGTTGGCAATCGTGTCGTGATTGTCATCGAGCCCGGTGGTCAGGCTGTAAGGACGCCCGGAAGTAAGCGCGACCGTCATCCCCAGATCGAACCAGTCCCCCGCGTTGATGGCGCCCAATAGATTGAATCGATGGCGCTCGTCGAAATCAGCTCGCGACCACTCTCCCGTCAAATCATAATTATTGGCCAGCCGCGCATTGATTCCGCCGGTGTTGTTATAGGCCCGCCCCAGCGTGTATTGAACCATCCCGTTGAAGAAGCGGCTGATCCTGCCGCGCAGGAGTAATTCCAGCGCGTGTGTCTCCGAACGTCCCGCCGATTCCAGTTCCCGCAAAACGCCGACGGCGGGATCGGGCCGGTGCAGATAGGGCGGCGGCGGCGCGTTGACATCGCGCGAGCGAAACAGCTTGACGCTATGCGTATTGATGTAATTGGCGGCCAGAGTCAGTGATTTGGCGAGTTGTCGCTCCACGCCCATGCTGAACTGGGGCGTATAAGGCGAGCGAAGATCGGGGGCGAACCGGAAAACGGCGCTGGGTTGAGCGGCGAGCGGGCTCCCTGACGAGAGCGGGTCTGGATAACCTGGATTGAGAATATTCACCTGGCGCAATCTCAGCCCGTCAAGGCGCAATTTGTCGGCGATAGGACCAATGCCGGTCCGGTCATAGAAAATTCCCGCGCCGCCGCGCAAAACCGTTTTGCGTTTCTCATCCGGCGAGTAAGCGAACGAAAGGCGCGGTGAGAAGTTATTCCTGTCTCCCAGAAAATTCTGTTTGTCATAACGCACGCCCAGGGCGATGGAAAAATTTGACCGCGCCATAATTTGATCCTGCGCGAACAGGCCGAATTCCTTTTGCCAAAACGCCAGATGACCGTCGCCCTGGTTGATGGAATACAAGAAAGGGTGGTTGTTCAAAAAGTCCTCTAACGTGGCGAATGTGAACGTTCCTCCAAAGTTTGCCTGATCGCTAAATCCACGACGGCTGATATCCGGAACGTTTAGACCGGCTCTGACAAGATGTTTGCCCTGCGTCCAGGAAATGATTTCGTTCAGTTGCACGTGGTTTTCCGTCGTCCGCCGATCCGCCTGGCCGCCGCCCCCAGTGAAGGCGTCCTGTACGACAAGTCTGGGAATACCCGGCCGGACGCTACGCGTTCGACTGTATTCGTGCCCGGCGCGCAGGGTGAGTTCATTGATCAGTTTGGGCGAGATAATTCGGCGATGGGTGAAGAAAATCTGGTGCTCGCCTCCCCTTGAGTCGGCGCCGGCCTCCGGAAGATTGAATCCGCCGACGCCGTCATTTCGACTTGAATCCTCGTCGAAATCGAAACGAATTGAGTAAGTGGTTTTCTCATCGACTTGATGATTGACTCTAAAAGAAAATTCGGATTGACGCTGCGGAGTAGGCGCATTTTCGGAAACCAATCGGGCTGGCGTCCTGGCAAAAACCACCGCTTGCAAATCCTCTTCTTCCCGATTGCCGTTGAAAAAGAACGACGTCTTTTTGCCTTGGCCGAAGGGGCCAGTCAGCGTGCCTTCATAAATTCGTCGTTGCTCCGCCGGACGCTCAAGCGCAAAGGCGTTGCGCGCGTCGAGTCCAGAATCCCGAAATATGAACCCGAATTCGCCGTGATATTCCGTCGCGCCGGCTTTGGTAATTACCTCAATCCTCCCGCGCCCGGGCCGCGCGAATTCAGCCGAGTAAGGGTTCTGATTGATCCGAACTTCCTGGATCATGTTGGCCGGAACTTTCCTGGTCGTTTCAAGGCCGTCAACCAGGACAGTTGCGCCGCCCGATCCGGTCGAACTGGCGTCAACCAGATTTGCCAAGGCGCCAATCACATCGTTGCCCAGAACAGGCAGATTGTTCAGCGCATCGCGATCCAGCTTGACGACATCTAGATTTTCCGACGGGTTGGTATTCACATGACCGGATTGATCTTCCACCGCGACCTCTTCGCGCAAGTCGGCAATCGCCAGCGTTACCCGTAAAGGAGCGGGCGCGCGCGCGCCGACGGTCAATTGAATAACCGCCGGTTTGAAGGCGTTTTTTTGTACTTCAATCTCGTAACTGCCGGAGGCCACGCGCGAAAAGCGGAATAAGCCTCTGGCGTCGGAGGTCACCACCGCCGGCGGCGTCGACACATCGTTCCTGCGGAGGGTCACGACGGCTCCGGGAATAACTTCTTCGCTCGCGTTCAAGACGACGCCCGACACTTCAACAACGCCGGACGACGTCTGCCCTGTCACGGCGATATTGAGTGTCAGAACCAGTCCTACACAAAAACCAATATGTGTCATAAGGCATTTGAGCCGCCACAGAGTTTCTCAATAGGGTTATTGCGGTTGGCGGCGCGCTTCTGATCGCGCGTTATCTGATCAGCGGGCGATTTTCGACGGGGAAACGTCGCGCCATACACCGCTATGCTCTATCAATGCGCCGAATCAGAGAATCATAGCAACGACATTTTTGGTCCGGGTTACGCCTTGAATGTCTACTAGACGCTACCCGTCCAGGCAAACGATGTGGCTATTGAAGTAAATAAATACAGGTAATTAACTATGATTCGGCATCCGTGAATCAATCTGTCATAACAGACATAAATGGAAGATAAATGAGACCGAAAAAAAGCGGGGGAGATCGGGTAAGGCTCTGTAAAATCAACGCATTCCTGAACCTCCGAAACCAAGCATCTATCAATTCAGAGCCGTCCTGCTCGGGATCAGTCCGATCATCTGGAGACGACTCCTCGTCAGAGGCGATTCGACCATCGCCGATCTACACGTCACTCTACAAACCGCCTCTGGCTGGTCCGACGACCATCTTCACCGATTCCTTATTCATGGCAAACAATATGGCATTGCTTACCTCGATGGGATCACTTTCCGTGATGACCCGCGGCTGATCAAACTTTCTGACCTCGGTCTGCGCGTCAAAGAAAAATTCCTCTACGAATACGATTTCATCGATCAATGGCGGCATTTGATCCGCGTCGAAGCGATTCTACCGTCAGAATCAGATCAGCGCTATCCGGTTTGCATAGGCGGTAAGCGGGCTGCGCCGCCCGAAGACTGCGGAGGCCCCTGGGCTTTTATGGAGCGTCGGGACGAAGCGCCTTGCGAAGTCTGGGAGCGGTTTTGGCGCCTTAAAGAGGTTGTGGATGCTGGAGATCTAGACGCTGTTCGGGAACAGATGGAGTCGCTTTAATCAATTCGCGAATGGTTGACGCTGGATCGTTTCGACCGTCGAGCGATCAATCGCCGGCTGAAACAAGATCTCGATGATCAATGCCGGCAGCCGATATAGAAAGTAGAGGATCAGATGATGAAGATCAGAGTGCAGGAGATCGTTGAATCGGACAATGGAATCGGAGAGATTGTTCAAGAGATCGCACAGTTTGAACGCGGACAGTTGCGGCCGGAACAACTCGGTCTCACGATGGTGGAAGCCAAAGGACTGCTCGAAGGCCTCCAACGCACAGTTGTCGAACAACAAATTGCCGGGTATTCCAGAGCGCAGTCTGCATGTCTCCTGTGTGGCGAACGGCGATTGCACAAGGGAACGCACGCCATAGTCTATCGCACTCTTTTCGGCAAGGTTGCGTTGAACAGTCCGCGCCTCTTCCACTGTCAGTGTCAGCCGCAGCGTACTCGAACCTTCAGCCCGCTGGCGGAGCTACTGGTCGAGAGAACGTCGCCGGAACTGCTCTATCTCGAAGCCAAGTATGCCTCTCTCGTTTCCTATGGACTGAGCCTGAAGCTCTTTGAAGAAGTACTGCCGATCGGCGCGGAAATCAACGCATCAACGGTTCGCAGTCACACTCTGGCAGCGGCGGAGAGAATGGAGAGTGAATTGGGTGATGAGCAGGCCTTCTTCATCGAGGGTTGTGAGCGGGATTGGGAGGAATTGCCGCGGCCAGACATGCCTCTGACGGTCGGGATTGATGGGGGCTACGTGAATTCCTGTGAGCAGAAAGGGAAAAAAGACGGGCGCTTTGAGGTGTCGTCGGCAAGAGCGTGACGGCCGAAGGCGAGTCGAAGTGTTTCGGCATGGTCACCTGGCAGTCGATGGATCAGGATCAATGGCTTGGTTCAGCTGAGGATGAACGGCGTGTCTCTAGCCGCATTAGCGGCGAGAGACACGCTTAGTCTATAGTCGTGTGTTACCACTGAAACACTAGTTTAAGACTTTATTGTCAAGTCTAAGACTTTATTGTCAATCTACAATTACCTCAGACTGTTGAACATTGCAGTGACCAGTGACCCGTCATCACCGTCGGCGGACCACAGCGTCAGGCCGCCTAATCCGTTGGCCTTTACGTATGCGCCCTTGACTCCGACGAGCGTCGGGTCGTCATACGTCCAGAACACATTGCCGTCGTAGAGCCAGAACGCCCCATTCGTCGAGTCGCGGAACCGGGCGCCGGGTCGGTTCTTGAGCACGTCGTAATCCTCATTGCCCGCCTCGAACGAGCCCGGCGCCGGGCCGGCGGACAACTGGTATAGCCCGTTGCGGTCGCTCGGGACACCGCTCCAGCCGCGCCCGTATGCGGGAATGCCGATGACAAGCTCGGCCGCGGGCGCGCCGCGCGAGACCCAGGCGGTGACTGCGTTGTGGATCGAGAACCTGGCCGGGTGCGGGTCGTCCGGCGGGCTGTGGAGTTGCGACTGATGGTTTGTCTGGCTCTCCCACGCGCCGTGGAAGTCGTATCCTTGTAGCGTTGCGTAGTCGAGGGAACTGAAGATCCTGTTGGCCTCGAAGCCGGCGTCGATCTTGCTCGGGTCGGCGGGCAGGAACGCGCTCAGCGTGTAGGAGCGCCCGACCTGAGCGCCATAGGCGTTGAGTTGGGAGCGGAACTCGGCCAGATACGCGGTGAAGTTCGCCTTGTCTTCTGCCCGGATCACGTTGCCGACGTTGCCCTCGCTGCCCGGCCACTCCCAGTCAATGTCTATGCCGTCGAAGACGCCGAAGGCGGCGCCGGCGCCGCCCTGCGGCTCACCACCGATCGCCGGCAGGTTTCCCTTGATGAACAGGTCGATGCAACTCCCCACGGAGGCGCTTCGGTTGGCCGGCAGCGCCGCGTTGGAGAAGAACTTCGACCACGTCCAGCCGCCTAAAGAGAAGATCACCTTGAGGTGCGGGTACTTCTGTTTGAGCTTCCTGAGCTGGTTGAAGTTGCCGGCGAGCGGCTGGTTGAAGATATCGGCGACGCCGTCAATCGCATCGGCGGCGGTGACCCTGTGCTGGTAATCGGCCCATGCGTCTCCCTGGCCTAGCTGGTTGGCCACAAAGCATCGCCCCTGCTCGTTGATGTTGCCGAAGGCGTAGTGGATGTGCGTCAGCTTGCTCGCCATCCCCGTAGTGTCCAGGTTCTTCACCTTGAAGTTGCGTCCGTAGATGCCCCATTGAGCGAAGTATGCGACCGTCTTGCGCGACCCGATCGGCAACGGCGTAGGCGTCGGCGTAGGCGCCGGTGTTGGCGTAGGAGACGGCGTCGGCGTGGGCGTCGGCGAGGTACAAGGGCCGATGCGCCGCCAGGGGCCGTCCGTTCCGGAGTTGGTCTCTGGATTCTGGTTTTGAGTCCACCACTTGGCTTCGTAGAGGACGCCGTTCAGACTCGCGCGCTGGCCGCCGGTAAAGATCGCGGTCGCGGTCCAGGTCGGGACCCCACTGCATCCCGTGCCTGGAGACGGCGTGGGTGTCGGAGTCGGAGTTGGATTCGGTGTGGGCGTGGGCGCGGGAGTTGGAGTAGGCGTAGGCGTCGGGCTGGTACTACACGATCCGCCTGTACTCCATAATGTCGGGGTCGCAGCCGGATTCCAACCGGCGCCGACGAATGCCGTGTGGGTTTGAAGACAGGTGTAGGTCGCGCCGTTGTACCTGACGGAATCACCCACATTGTACGTGTTGCCTTCCGCCCAGTTTCCTCTGCAAGGGCCTTGAGCGGCGGACGGAGTTGTTGTCGCGAATGCCAGCGCGCCGATGACGAGCAGCGACGCGCAAAGCGCTATAAGCGTTCTTGCGTGTTGACGCGGCATCTTACTGATCCTCCATTTCTGTTGGCGGTTAAATCGAAACACCAGGCTGAGATCGACTTTTGGCCTTTGAGAATTAGCTTCGGCCACACGGTGTGAGGCGCCATGGGCTCGCCCTATTGGTATCTACGCAAGTCGGGAGATGCGTTCTGGTCCCGGAGGGGGGATGGAGATTAGCCGGAGCCGGCGCCACCGGCTAATC
>DATCXQ010000515.1:0-5596 GCA_036565725.1 Blastocatellia bacterium | reverse complement strand
AGCGGAGTTCCTGAGCGTTGATCGGTAGGGCCGATGCGAAGAAAGTGAGGATCAAAATGATGGCGCAACGTAGGGGCAGGCACGCAGGTCTGCCCCTACGTCGCGCCATCATTTTGATCCTCGCTTTCTTCGCATTGGCCTTACCGATTAACGCTCAGGAACTCCGCTGGGGCGGAGACGCGGAAGGCGGGGCGCCGTACCTGTTGCCAAATCCGAAGAATCCGCGCGAGATCATCGGCTTCGAGATAGATTTGATGAACGCGGTCGGCAAACAGCTAAACCGGAAATCGGTCTTCGTGCAGAACCAGTGGGACGGTTTGATACCGGGATTGCAGCGCGGGAATTACGACCTGGCGGTCAACGGAATCGAGATCACAGACGACCGCAAAGAGCAGGTCAATTTCTCGATCCCGTATTACGCCTGCGGCGAACAGCTCAGCGTGCGCGTAGGCGAGAATTCGATCAATTCGTTGGCCGATCTGAAGGGCAAGGTCGTCGGCACGCTGAAGGCCTCGCTCGCGCAACGCATCCTCGAACGCGAGGGCGGGATCGAGATCAGGTCCTACGAGAATCAGAACAACGCCTACGACGACCTGGCGCTGGGACGTTTGCAGGCGGTGTTGATGGATTGGCCTATCGCCGTCTATTACAGCAAGCCGAATCCGAAGCTGAAGTTCGTAGCCGGGAGCATAGAGCGGATGGAATACGGCGTCGCCGCGCGCAAGGAAGACACGGAGTTGCTCAAACAGGTCAATGACGCGCTCCTGGCGTTGATCAAATCGGGCGAGTTGCGGGGCATATACGAGAAGTGGGGCATCTGGAACGGCGAGACGGAGCAGCTCTTCGCCAAGATTTCTTCGGTCTCGCAACCGGGGCAGGTCTACGAGGAATTCACGCAGAACATCACGAAGAAACTGACGTGGCGCGAGAGGCTGGAGCGTTACAAGAGTTATCTGCCGCCGCTGTTGCTCATCGGCGCGCCGATGACGTTGTTGATCTCGGTGCTGGGAATGGCCGTCGCGATCGTGATCGGTCTTGCGGTGGCGTTGGTCTATCTTTACGCGCCGCGCCCGGCTTCGTGGCTGGCGCGGGGTTATGTCGAGTTGTTTCGCGGCACGCCGCTGCTGATCCAGCTCTATTTGATCTTTTACGGACTGCCGAACATCGGCGTGAGACTCTCGCCCCTGGTCGCCGCCGTGTTCGGCCTAGGGCTGAATTACGCGGCCTATGAGGCCGAAAACTATCGCGCCGGCATCGAGGCGATTCCGCGCGGGCAGATGGAAGCGGCCCTGTCGTTGGGAATGACGCGAGCGCAGTCGCTGCGCCACGTGATCGTGCCACAGGCGATGCGGCTGGTGATCCCGCCGGTGACCAACGATTTCATCGCGCTATTCAAAGATTCGTCCATCGTCTCAGTGATCACGATGGTCGAACTGACCAAGGTTTATGGCCAACTGGCTTCGACCTATTACGATTACATCGGCGCGGGCGTTCTGACCGCCGCGATCTACTTTTTGATGGGGCTGCCCTTCGTGCGATTGGCGCGATGGGCCGAGAAGCGGCTGGCGACCGACAGACGCGTGCCCGTGACTGCGAAACGGCGCTGGTTCGGCGTCGGGGCGAAGCCGGCTGAGGGTTAACCTGCGCCAAATCAGTACCGCTCGCGGTACTGAATCGGAGAATAGATATGAATCGTCGAGACGTTTTGAAAACAGGGCTGGCCGCGAGCGTCGCGGGCGCGGCGAATGTTCCCGTCGTTGGGGCCGAAAGCAATCACTTTTACGAACTGCGGATTTATGAGTTGCGGAACGACATCCAACCCGCCCGCATCCAGGAGTTCTTCCAGAACCAATTTATGCCGATGATGAAGCGGCAAGGCGTCGGGCCTGTGGGTTGCTTCAACGTGATTTCGGGATTGCGCAGCCCGTCGCTCGTCGTCGTGATCGATTACAAATCACTCGCCGAGATGCAGTCGGCGATGGAGGCGGCGCGCGGCGACAAAGAGTTCGTGAAAGGCTGGCAGACGTTTGAAGCCGCGAATGAATTGCCCTATACGCGCTACGAGTCGGCGCTGCTCAAAGCGTTCGATTCCCACCAGAAGATCGAAATCCCTCCGACTGACGAGAAGCGCCCGCCGCGCGTCTTCGAGCTTCGCACTTACGAATCGCGCAGCGCCTTCAGCCTGCGCAACAAAGTTGAGATGTTCAACCAGGAAGAGATCAAGATCTTCCGCGATTGCGGCTTCGCGCCAGTCTTCTTCGGAGAGGCGATCGCGGGCGCGAGATTGCCCCATCTGACCTATCTGATCGGATTCGACAACATGGCCGCGCGCGAAAAGGCGTGGGACACGTTCAGGGCGAATCCCGATTGGGCGCGTGTGAGGAACAAGCCCGGTTGGACCGATCCGGAGGCCGTGTCGAACATTCACGCGGCGTTCCTGCGCCCGACCGCTTATTCGCAGATCCGGTGATCGCATAGCCGGAGGCCTCCGCGGCTAGAACGGAATCATACATGACGGCGCTCCTAAAACACGAGGGGACTCAGCCTCTATGTAGAAACAGCGTCGTGGGGGGCTCAAAAGCCGGGATTCGGTGTTTACAGCCGCGCGTTTCATAACGTAAGATGCGCATTGCCTCTCCCCCTCGCAACATGAATGACCAATGAGCCAGCGCAGAATGGCATCTCTAATGCAGTCAGACAGCGACACCCTTACTTCGGAAAAGTCTGTAGCGATAATTACGGAGCCCCGCGATCGTTTACTGACATGGCCACCCGGCGAGCAATTGATCAAAGTCATCCCCGTTGGACTGATGGTCTTCGACGGGGCGCTGGCGGTTTTATTATTCATACTCGCCTACTGGCTGAGGAACCCCGAAGAGCCGATCTTCATAGTTTCCCAAATTGACCTCGGATTACTCTCTTTATCACTGCCTTACGCCTTTCACCCGAGCTTCGACCCGTACCTGAGCGTGCTCTATTTCACGCCGCTCATCCAGGTCGGCGCCTTCGGGTATCGCGGCCTGTACCGCGTCCGCGGCGAGTTCTCGTTCAGCGATGATTTCATCAACATCTTCAAGGCGATTTCGATCGGGGCGATGCTGGCGCCGTTGATCGCGTTCTTCTACCGCGGCGGGTTCGCCTATTCGGCGTTCTCTTATTCGCGTGTGGTCTTCATTCTCTATTACCTGTTGGGTTTGGTGGTATTCACATGTCAGCGCGCGGCCTTTCGCAGCCTGCAGACGTTTTACCGCCGCCGTCATATCAACGTCATTCCGATACTGATCGTCGGGTCGAACGGCGTGGCCGAGATGTGCGTCCGAGAGATTGCGGACAACCCGAAGCTGGGCCGGTCGGTCGTCGGGTTCGTGACGGCCGACGGCGCGCCGCCGAAGAGCCAGGCGCTGAAAGCCTGGCCGACGCTGGGCCGCTACGACGAGATGCACCTCTTCATCCGCCAGCGGGGCGTCCGCGAAGTCCTGATCACCGACCCTGAGGTCCATCCGCAACTGCTCTTCGACACGATGGTCAAATGCGGGCGAGGCTCGCGCGTCACGTTTCGCGTCGTGCCCAACCTGTTCAACTGCATCCCGCGCAAAACCAACGTCGAACAACTGGGCGCCGTCCCGATGGTGCGCCTTTTCGAGGAGCCGCTTTCCGCCTCGGCGCGGCTCTTCAAACGCAGCGTCGACCTGATCGTCAGCTCGCTGATCCTGTTCTTCACCGCGCCGCTGTGGCTGCTCATCGCGATCGCCATCAAGCTGGAAACGTGCGGCCCCGTGTTCTACCGTCAGGAGCGCGTGGGAATGGACGGCCACATCTTCCAGATCTACAAGTTCCGCTCGATGCGCGATGACGTCAAAATTGATGTCGCGCACCGCGATTTCATGGCCAGGGTGATCAAAAACCTCGGCGCCAGGAAAGATCAGAGCTACAAATTCGTCAACGGCGACAGGCTCACGCGCGTGGGCGCGCTCTTGCGTCGCCTGAGCCTCGACGAGTTGCCCCAGGTCTTCAACGTCTTCAAAGGCGAGATGTCGCTGGTCGGCCCGCGGCCGCCCATTCCGTATGAGGTCGAATGTTATGAGACCTGGCACCGCAAACGGCTGGACGTCAAACCGGGCCTGACCGGCTTGTCGCAGGTCAGCGGGCGTTACCGCTTGTCGTTCCAGCAGATGGTCCAGCTCGATATTTACTACGTTGAAAACTGGTCAGCGTGGCTCGACCTGAAGATCATTCTTAAAACCATGCCGGCGCTCTTTATGAAAGAACGCGTATGACGGAATTGCCTTCCCATGCTTGACCTCCGAAGCGTATTATTTTCGCTCGTAAAAATAAAAAGTTGCCTTACCGACCGGTTGGTTTATAATGCCCCGCGTCATAAAACAATAAAGTCGTTAGCAGACTCCCGATAACTACCCATCTTTGCTGGCTTTGCTGTTCACATCAGTATCACACGCGTAAGCCACCGGTAAATTCCTTCCCCGGAGCTTGCGACTCGTTCATTTCAAAGTTAAGGATTCAGTTCATCAATCAACGTGGCGCGGACAGAGCCGGAGCCTCCGGCCCGTAATGCGCCTCCAGCAAAGGAGATACCTTTATGAGAAACAAGATCGGATTGACAGCATTCATTGCGCTCGCGTTTCTTACAATGACGATCGCGGGCGCTACGACCGCCTTCGCTCAAGCCTCCAGTTCTACAGCGGAGGTGCGCGGCCAGGTGACCGACGCCAACGGCGCCGTTATATCGAACGCGAAGCTCACGCTGACCGACGTCGGCAAAGGCACGTCTCGCCAGGGCGTCAGCGACGCCGAAGGCAATTACATCTTCCTCGGATTGTTGCCCAGCTCTTACGACCTTAAGGTCGAGGCGCAAGGATTCGGGGCGACCACGACCAGACTGGAAGTGACGGTCGGGCAACAGGCCAACATCCCGATCAAGCTCTCGGCGGGCAAGGTCGAGATTCAAGTGGACGTCGTCGCGGGCGCGGAAGTGGTTGAGACCAATCGAACCGAGCAGTCTTCGACGGTGGACGCGAAACAGATATCCAACCTGCCGATCAATCGCCGTAACTTTCTGGATTACGCGCTGCTGACCCCGGGGGTGGTGGACGCGGACAACATCGCCGATTCGTCCGACTTCCGCGTCGCGCAGACGCCGCAGTCCGGACTGTCGTTCGGCGGCAACAACGGGCGCGGCAACATGGTGCAGGTGGACGGGGCCGAGACATTAGGCGCGTCGGGCGGCGTGCAGGCGACCGTCAGCCAGGAAGCGGTGCAGGAATTCCAGGTGGTGCGCAACAGTTACAGCGCGGAACTGGGCGGGGCGGCAGGCGGCGTTGTCAACATAGTCTCGAAGTCGGGCGGCAACAACTTCCATGGCGGCGCGTTCGGGCTCTTCCGCGACAAGGCGTTCGACGCGCGCAACGCTTTCGATTTCAATCCCAACGGCCAGTCGCCCTTCAATCGCCAACAGTATGGCGGATCGTTTGGCGGCCCTATCCAACAGGACAAGACGTTTTTCTTCACCTCCGTTGAGCGGCTGAGCCAGGAGCGCACGGCTTTCGTCAACCTGCTCAGCGATCAAAGCATATTCCAG
>DATCXQ010000329.1:0-13667 GCA_036565725.1 Blastocatellia bacterium | reverse complement strand
CATTAGCGACTGGCTCTAGGAGCATTTGTCCGAGGGCCGCGGACGCCTTTGCGTATTCAAGGTCTTCATGGCGAATGCGCGTCTGCGTCTGCTCCCACGTCTCACCCTTCACAAGGCGGTTGCGCGCGGTAAGATGACTGTAGACAAGCCGCGCCAGAAGCTCGATTTCCTCACGTGGTGGCAGTACGAAACTCTTGATCGAAAAAGGAGTCACTGCCCACACGAAGCTGCGCTGCCCACCTAGCGCATACTCCAGTAGGACAGTATCGGTGTCTAAAAACTTTTCTTGAATTTCCTTGAGCTTGAGCGGAATGGGGCGCGTTAGGGCGTCATATCGGGGGCTCAATGCTCTTACCTGCCCTTGGACTTCAGTATACTTCGCCGTTAATTTACCGAGCTCACGCTCAACCTCCGATAGCTCTTCCGCCGAAGCCTTTCCGATCGCCAGTTTAATTCGCTGCTCTGCCTTCGCGCTGATCTGCCGCTGAAGAGATCGTTCCTGTTGGAGCAGTTCTGAATTGACCCCACTCCTGATGTCAGCTTGGGCCTCCGCTATGGCTTCTAGCAGAGAGCGAGCCTTGCCGCGTTCGCTGGCCTCTAAGGCCGCTTCGCCGCAATCGATTGAATCGCCCCTTCCCATTAAGACATCGACGTATAGTTCGAATTGCTGGTGAACGGAGGCAAAGTACGATGCGCGCAGCTCTTGGCTACTTACGTTGAGGCGCAGGGCCTCGCTGGTCGTGAGCGCGGTCTCGATTGCCGCGCGCGCTCCGTCAAAATCGCCGCGGTCGCGTCGTATTCTGGCTATGCCATAGAGCGCAGAGGCTTCCCCAGAGCGATCACCTACGAGCCTGAAGAGCGCAAGCGCATCCTGGTAATGTTCGAGCGCTTTTTGCCATTCGCCGAGAGAATTGAGGTGATTGCCAATATTGGTAAGGGTAGCGGCCTGCCCGCGGTAGGATTCGGCGTTACGATAGGCGGCAAGCGCCTGTTGATAATACTTGTGCGCCTCCGGCGCCTTGCCCAAGAACTGATGAAGAGAGCCAATTCGATTGAGCGCGTCCGCCTCAATCAGGACATTTTGCACTGCCCGGCTCCACTTCAAGCCCTGTTCATAACAGGCCATCGCTTCTTGCCTTTTACCTAATAATTCATAGATATCGCCGACATACTGGACCGTCAGAGCCTGGCCTGCGACGCTGCGAATCTGTCCATAAACGCTTAGAGCGAGACGATAATGCGCAAGCGATTGCTCATACTCGCCTAGTTTTTGATATACAAACCCTAAATTGTTGTGGGCCGCAGCTTCTCCGGATCTGTCACCCGTTGCGCGCAATAGAGGAAGCGCCTGCTCATTGAGGCATTCAATCGCCTTCTGCATGTCTCCCAGGATTGCATAGGCCAAGCCGGTAGAAGTGAGTGTGTTAGCCTCGCCTCCACGGTGGCTCGCGTCGCGCCACAGCGGCAGCGCCTGTTTGTAATAGTCCAGCGCTTTTTCCAGGTCCCCGGTGTCGCCATATAAGTAGCCGATATGAAGCAATAATTGAGCCCGGCAGATTGCGTCGCCCGCCGCCACTGAGAGAGGCAGCGCCTGTTTATAAAACTCCGTGGCGCCCCGCCATTCACCACGCAAGTAATCCAGGATGCCGGAGTTAGTGAGAGCGAGGGCTCGGGCGCGAACGTCGCCAGACTCGCGACTGACCGACACCGCCTCGCGCGCAACAATTAAAGCCTGGTCGATCTTCCCAAGGTAAGCCAAGGTCAGCGTGAGGGTACTTAAGGCTTCGGCCTCTATTTGTCGGACCCCGGATGTCCTTGATATGCGGAGCGCCGCGTTGAAATGATGTTGGGACTCTATGTATTCGCCAAGGATAAGGTGGATTTCGCCGGCCTTTATTAAGACTAAAGCCTGCTTTGATGGCTGACCAGCTTCGCGCCAACACCTTTCCGCCGCCGCGTATGCTTTTATCGCCTCCCGTAGCGACGCGGCTGTCCACTGAGCGCGCAGGCGGTCCGCCCGGGCCTCGACCTCCGCCGGCGGTCCGCAATTATACTGCCCCGCGAGCGGAGTCATTCCGCACGGTAGAAAGAAAGCGACGGACACCAGCAATAACCGCCCTATCGTGAGATGCGAAGCTTGAGCCGTCAAACGTCGGGGGAGTAATTCCATTATCAATTCTTGAGCTTTTTCGCACAGTAGCGCCAGATCATTGTGCGACTAAACTTGGAAGTTTCCTCCATATTAGTGTGAGCCTTGTGCATAAATCGTGAGGCGTGTATCCAGGTTGGCGTCAATCAAAGTGTTGATTGCGCAGTTTTTTTATTTGCACAACCTCCATATTATATGGCGCTACATCATTTCTTCTTCTTATTGCCCTTGCCGTACTTACTACCGGTGCTCCCGCTGCCCTTGTAAACCAGGCTTTCAGATCCACTTTCAGTTCCATTTATGCCTTTGCCGAGCTTACTACCGCCGCTCCCGCCGCCCTTGAGCTTCCTGCTTTTGGATCCTTTTTTAGCTCCCTTTTTGCCCCTGCCGTACTTACTACCGAGGCTACTGCTGCCCTCGTAAACCAGGCTTTCAGATCCACTTTCGGCTCCCTTTATGCCTTTGCCGAGCTTACTACCGCCGCTACCGCCGCCCGAGAGCTTCAGGCTTTTGGATCCACTTTTGGATGCCTTTTTGCCTCTGCCGAGCTTACTACCGCCGCTCCCGCCGCCCGAGAGCTTCCCGCTTTTTGCAGGTGATTTCTTAGTTGCCATATGCCGGGTTTCCTTTAAAGAAAATCAGTAAATCCGCCATTGATGAATCGAAAAATCGCCCTACGTCCGGCGGTTAGGGTGGGAGACCTTAGCGCCGATCCCAATCCCCACAGGTCGTTGGCGAAGGATTTCGAGAAAAGTATCAGAGTCTAGCAATTTGAGAGGCTCCAACTGGGGTGAATCAGACGGCGCGGTAACGATCAAAACATCGCCGCCGAGATCGGCCTCGCATTGATCATCTTCATTGACAAACCACAACGCCGTCACGTGGTACGCTGGAGCAGTTAGCAGGCGGGTCATCCTGTCGTCCGGGATGTTTTCGTCAGTCCACTCAATAGCTTTGTCAATCGCTTTGGCAATTGGGGAGACAAAGATTTCCTCCACTAACCAACTGCCGTCGCTATTACTTGAAGACGACGAGATTGCGAAAGCCAGATCGCCGTTGGCTAGCCTGATCTGATGTTGCAAAGTTTCCGTCCGCTTCGCCAAGACGCCGAGGCCACATTTCCCTCTTTCGAACCGGCGGACAGCGCCGGGCGACAGCCGCCACACCTCGAAGCTCTCGGTCAGGCCGATCGCGGGCATGGACGGCGTGTCCTGCGAGCTAATTGATTCGAAGGATAAGAAGGGAGCGTCATCATCATCCCCAGCCATCATGCGCTCTCCTATCTGTCGCGCGATTTCAACGCGGGTATCATTTGGTAGTGTGTTAGTTTTCGCCATTAGATCTATCCTCTCTCGATGCCGATCCACGTTTGCTTCCAGACGCCATCCACATCATCATCGGGCGGCCCGTAATACGTTAGGAGTTTAGAGTACGGCACATCGCCCCGACCATAGAAGGGGTCGTTGACCTTAACGTATTGTTTGTTGTTGTGAATTCGCCAGCCTCTGACGATGATGAGATGGCCGCCATCCTGCTCGCCGTCCGAATTGCGCCACAGGATGCCAACCGCTACGGGGCGGCCCCCGTCGATCTCGTTCACTATACTTTCGAAGCTGATCACCCCATCCACGCGTCTACAATTCAATTCTAGAGGCGGGCTTTCAAGAACACGTTCGACATCTTCGGGGTCACAGCCCTCATTACAACTCCTACGGTCCGCGCAGCAATTCCTGTCGCTGAAGAGTAGGCCGGCCACACTACATTGATCGAGAGTTTTACCGAAGAACCACATGATCATCTGAATGCACGCCACCCAGCACCAGTTATCTTCAATCTGCTCAAACATAGGGACTGGCAGGCTGCGCGGCCTCGCAAATGTCATGAGCGACGGGTCGGCCAGCGGTGGGACATGCAATTCGTCGCCAATCCCCTCAGCAATCGGCTCGGGGGGCGGCGGTGGCCAGATGGGAATTCCCTCGTTTACCCTGAGGGGCATAGGAAAACCTCCTGATTTGGATGAATGTAAGGCGAAACGGCTAGTTTGCCGAGGTCTCCACTAGAGAGTCCTTTGAAAATCAAATGGTCTGTCGGCGAAGGCCTGGGAGACCGCATAGTTCGCCACACTGTAAATTTGGAAACTTGTGAATCAATTAGCGCCGAAGCTAGCTGATCGCAACTCTATTATAAAACGACAAAAAGTCAAGCCGACTATCAGCAATTCCCTCGGTTACGACATGCAAATTCTTCTCTCTGCATGGTGTCCGGCCAGGCAAAAACATTTCATCAGACTCAGATCGCCTTCGCATCCTCGTCTGGTGAAATGTTTTTTTGCCAAGTGACACATATGACCCAGGCGTTTTTCAAAGGAGCGCGCGTTCGGTCATCAGCGCGCTCTATGGATATACAACAATTCGTCAGAATTCTGACAGGCGCTGGCGTACGGTCAGGCTCAATGCGACGCAACCGCCCCCACCGTCATAACTGGTCTTCTAAAGTCCTGCGTCCGCAGCCATGTGTCCGCAGCTTGCAGGTGAGCGGACAGAAGTCTTCTCGCCTGCAACGAGCGGCGCAATTCAACTGCCCCGAAGGTCTTCAAAACGCCAAGCCGTCTTTCAGAATCACTATTCGTCTCTTTCAAGTGGCGCTTGTGATCTCGACACACGGATTGAGTCTGAGGTTGAGAATAAATCGCTCGGTATTGGGAGGACTTGCGCTGACTGAAACTGCCGCCGTCGTTGGCGAGCAGGTCAAAATTCCTGGTGGGTATCCCCGTCAGCGAGGCAATGCGTCAAATCTGCATGGCGTTGGTCGAATTCACCATAGCAGATTCATACAAATATAGGGTTACATCGCATGGAAACAAAAGCAGCACAAACGCAATCTGTTTTTCAGAAATGGTTGGACTCGCTGAAAGAGCGGGATTCGGAGCTCCAGGAAGAACTCGTGTCACGGCTTGAACAACGGGTTGTAACGCCCGAGACCGTGCGCGCGGACGAGTCTGGACTCACGTTGGAGAATGTTTCGCCCGGCATTGACTTAAGGGCAGTAGCGCTCGAAACGATCGTGCGGGAAGGGCGGCCAGCCCTACTGATTCGAGAGAACCGGATCGCGCAACAAGACACTCAGGGCGACACCGTATCAAAGACGATCTTGGAGCGCCTCATGTCAGCGGCTCCGCAAGTGGAGCCGGCCATACCGCTCGTAGGACGAATCGACCTGGAGAATCATCCGGGCTCGGCCAACTATGTCGGCACGGGCTGGCTAGTCGATCGCAACATCATTGTTACGAACCGGCATGTCGCCGAACTGATCGCGCGATCCGACGACGGCAAGTACCGTTTCCGAGCCGGACGGTTCGGCGAGGATTTGAGGGTATCCCTCGACTACAGGCACGAACAGGGGATCGACGCTACGGCCGTTGCCCGAGTCCTCCGCGTAATCTGGATAGAGCCGGATGCGCGGCAAGCGGATATTGCGTTCCTCGAGTTGGATCGACGCGGCGACGGAACGAGGCCCGAGTTCATTCCTCTCGCTGATGAGGACGCCCGGGTAAACGGCAATGTAGCGGTAATCGGGTATCCGGCGCGCGCGCCGGCGCATATCATTCCCAACCAGGCATGGATGGACAATATTTATGGCGGCACGTACGACGTCAAGCGGATTGCCCCAGGGCTCATGGGCGCAAACAGTCGTGGGTGGGCTACTCACGATTGCACAACATTGGGTGGCAACTCCGGTTCCGTCGTACTCGACATGGAGACAGGACATGCGGTGGGGCTGCACTTCGCGGGCACTTTCATGATCGAGAATTACGCGGTTCCTGCGTCTACGATCCGAAAGTATTTGAAAGAAAGGCCCTGGCATGGCAGAGGCCAACCGGTTGTCGATAGACCATCGGGGGAGAGACCGGGACGCCCAGCGCCGGCGCCTGCAGGCCAATTGTCAAGCCATCAGATCTTGACGCCGAACCAGCGGATTCCGACCTCCGGAGTTGAAACCGGCGTGGATCGCGGAGCGGTGTCAATAACTGTTCCGCTAACGATTACGATTTCGCTGGGCGCGAATCACAGTACAAGTGCGATCAATGGAACTTCTTCGACCGCCATGTCCGACGTGAGGGCCCCCAGTCCAGCGCCGAGTGACATTGATGAAGCCTCGGGCCAGTTGTTTCGCGAGCGCCGCGTGGAAGGCGTGTACTCAGTGTGGCCCGGGTACGAGATCAAGCAGGGTAAGCTGACTGACGCCGAATGTCTCGTGGTCTCCGCGAGCCCCGACCGCCTCGAAACCGTGCGAGATACGATGCCGCGCGCGTATGGGCGGTTCCCGGTTGAGGTCCGTCCGGCCTCGATCGACGAACAGATGGGGGCCGTCGGCGTTGCCGAAGCGCCGGTGACCTCCGTGATGTATAACGACGATGACCGAAGCGGCAAGGGATTCAGCTTCGACTGGATCGACGAGGAAATGAACGTGCTGTTGCACGTCGGTCCGGAACGAAGCTGGGTAGTGCTCTCGGAATTTCTCAAAGGCGCGAGGCGTGAGCTCGTCTCTTCCATGTATGAATTCCATGCGGCGCACATAGCCGAGGCGATTGAGCAAGAACTTGAAGAGGGCGCAGCGTTAACGCTGGTGCTGGCTAAACAAAGCCACGATCCGCAAAGCGGGATAATCGAGGCCGGGGATTTCGATCGGAGCGAAACATTCGAGAATTGGGATGATAGATTCCGCAACCGCTTCGACCGCATTTTCGTGCCGCTGGGGTCACAGGGTCTTGTCGCGAATTCCTACCACATCAAGGTGACGGTGCGAGATGGCTCAGTCGTTTGGCTATCGAGCGGTAACTGGAAGCGTTCGAGCCAGCCTCTCATCCCCAGGGCGAATCTCGATGATCCCAGAGTAACCTCCGCCGCGGGAAACCGCGAATGGCACGTGGTGATCGAGAACGACACGCTTGCCGATCGTTTCCGCAATCACATCAAGGCTGACTTCGAACGCTCCCTCGAACTGGGTGGCGCGCCAGAGGCGGCGCCAGACGAGATCCTGATCGATGTTCCCGCCACCCTGCCGGAGGCGGTGGAATTCGAATCAAGGCCGGCCAGAGTGCTGGCCCCGCGGGAAATCAGCCGGCGTGTCCGCGTGAAACCGCTGCTGACGCCGGACCGTAAGGGCGCTGTTTACAGCAATGCGGTATTGCGACTCATCCGCTCGGCGACACGTCAGCTTCTGTTTCAGAACCAATATATCAAGATGAACGGAGCCGACAGTGGTTTCCTGAAACAACTGGTGGACGCTCTTGCGGAGAAATCGCAAGAGCTGGACGATTTCCGGATAATTTTGAGAAGTGGTGGCCAGGAAATGGCCTACGACCTATCGCAATTGAAGAGGCGCGGAGTCGACGTAAATCAGCAAGTGCGAATTCTGCCGAACACACACACGAAGGGCATCATTGTGGATGGGAAACGGGTGCTCCTGGGAAGCCACAACTGGAGTTCTTCCGGTGTGACTTTGAACCGGGACGCGAGCTTGATCTTCGACGATGAGGAAGTGACCCAGTATTACCTGGAAGCCTTCGAACTCGACTGGGACCGGGCGAGGGAGCCCCGGTTTGAAGAAGCCGTATTTGAGAGTATCAAGCCGGCCACTGGCGATGCGCCGCCCGAGGGATTTGTGCGTATGAGGTTATCAGATTACCTGGAAGGTTAGTCCTAGAGCGGATTGCAAAGGCTGGCTGGATCAGTACCGCGAGCGGTAGCGAGCGCGGATCAGCGTGAAGCCCGCTCGCTACCGCTCGCGGCGCTGATCCGTACTGTCATCTAAGTATGGGTACATTGATTTGCAATCCGCTCTAAGAGATTTGGTTATGGAAGAACTTCGCACACCGAGTAACACGTCCGAGGTAAGGCGGGCGCTCTCTCTAGCGCGCACACTGCTGACCAAAGGCGGCGCGCTCGAATCGACCGACTCAGGAGAAGCGATCGATCGTACGCGCCTGGCGGAAGCGCTGGAGCGCCGCATTGAGGTAAACCTGGCGTCCGGGTCGCCGCCACCGTCGCTGACGGCGAAAGCCGCCGCGACTGAGGCGCTGACGAACGCCGAGAGCGCCCTCAACAAAACGGCGGGAGGCGCTTCGCCTTCCAACCTGACGGACCTGGAAATCACGGGCCTCGAAGCCATTATCGAAGTGTTGGGCCGGCCCGCAATGAGCTACTCAAACGGGCAGGTGCAAATGCCGCCGAGCGATCTAGGCGAAAACGACCGGTGGCGTGTTTTGATTGCGACTGCCCGGTCCAAGATCAATCGCGCGTCGGCGGCGGTGGGACGGATTACTATCACTGGCAATACAGGGATAACAGAGCACATTGGCACAGGATGGCGCGCCGGGGATGACCTGCTCGTGACCAATAGGCACGTAGTTCGGACTCTGGTAGAGAACCCGGACGCTTCGCCGCCTACATGGACGATCGACGTGGCGAAGCGTCCAGTAATTGATTTCACCGCCACCTATAACACATCTAACACGCAGCGAGTCGAGATTGCGGATCTGGTCTTTTGCGCCGAGGAGACTTATGTGGATCTGGCGTTCCTCCGCCTGTCTACCGACACTGCTGCGCTTCCAGCGTCGCTTCCGGTCGATTGGAATCCGGAGGCGGTGGGAAGCGAACTCGCAATGGCAGACGGTGAATCGCCGGTGTTTCGGGGAAACGAGGTCTATTTGGTTGGGCATCCATACCGACAACAACCCTCGGAACTAATCATGGCTGTCATCGGCGCGATAGACGGTTCTAAACGCTGGTCCCCGGGGTTAATCACGCGGATGGAACCCGAGCTGCCAATGATCGAGCACGATTGCTCGACGTTGGGCGGAAACTCTGGCTCCTGTGTGCTCACGACGGAAAGTCATGCAGTGGTCGGGATTCATATAGGCGGCTTAAACGTGGACGATTTAACCGGCCGGGGGAGCGCAAACCTGGCGCTGGCATTTTCGCGCCTGGATCCGCATCGGGCAATCGATATCCTCCGAATGGGGAGGATATAAGGAGATAGCAGATGAGCGACGCACAACCGACAGCGCCAATGGGGATTTCGTTGAGCCAGACCCAGTTAGATGATTTAGCGGGCCTGCTTGCGCGGCGGATGCCGCCCGGCAACATTGCTTGGCTAGCCACGGCCGCGCTCGGACCTGAGGCGCTCCAGCAGGCAGGCAACGATGTGGGTGACATCAACGCCTTCGCTCGAAGCATTGTTCAAACTTTGCACGACGCAGGTCGCATTTCAAACGCAGTGATGCTGCTGTACGAGCATGGGCATCGCAACAGTTGGCTGACGGTCGGACTGAACCATATTCTCGCCGGGAACCGGCTTGGCGATGAAGCAGCCATGCAGGCGTTCGTCAATGAGTACGAGCCATTTCTGAGTTCTGCGACGATAAAGGATCAACTGCCGAAGGTTCTGCGAACGGTATGCGCTGTCGCGCTTGGCGCGCCTACAAATAAAATCGTCGGGTCCGGTTTTCTGATCGCGCCGGATCTGGTGATGACCAATTATCATGTCGTAGAGCCTTTTCTCGCCGTCGACCCGCAGACGAAAGAAATTAAGCAGAACGGACCTGGCAATCAGATCTTCTTCTTTTTCGACTATCTATCAGCCCCGCAGCCAAGAGTGCCGCCCGGCGATGTGAGTCACACTAGCCTTGTCGTGACAGCGGCGGAAAAGTGGCTCGAATATGCGCGCGAATTGCTACCAGGCGACGGCGCCGCCAAACCCCCGCTGAAGGTGAATAAAGAGTTTGATTACGCGGTCATCCGTCTGGCTCGGCGAGTGGGGGACCGTCCGGCGCGCAGGGGTGGAGGAGCCAAGCGGGGTTATCTGAACCTGCCGAAGGGAAAAATCGATGTCTTGTCCATGAATAGGCGTATCCTGGTTTTCCAGCACCCGCAGGCTGCGCCGCAGCAGTTTGACATTGGCGATTTTGTACAGATGGATCCGAGCGGCACACGGGTATGGTACAGCGTGAGCTCGGCGCACGGTTCTTCGGGCGGGGCGGCGGTCGACAGCGAAGGCCAACTCTTCGCATTGCACAACGCGGAGGTGCAGGCGGCGGTGGCGGTCGCCAACGGCAAGCGCGTGAATCAGGGTGTCCGCATCGACACTATCGCAGAAGATCTGGCGGCGGAAATGCCGGAGTTGTTGACGGCGCTTCCTCAGACAGACGGCGACCACCTATTCTGGTCGCTCAACGATGATGTGCAGAATTCGCGTCCAATCATTGGGCGGAAGAAATTCCGGGAAACGGTTATAGAAATGGCGGGGCCGAACGCTGACCGTGTGTTAGTAATCACCGGACCTCCGGGAAGCGGTCTTCAGTTCTCAATCAAACTGCTCCGACACACGTTGGGTACGCAAGTACCAGTCGCGGAATTCTCGCCGGCGGAGTTGTCGACCCTGGAACCGCGTCTCTTTCTTCGCCATCTCGTCAATAAGTTAGGCGTTATTGGGGTCTCGGGCGACTCTATACCTGAGCTGCCGGCTACGGCGAACGTGTCGGGCTGGCTGCGCCAGGATCTCCCGAAATGGTTGTTCGAACAATTGTCTAAAGACGAGCAGCAGGACCGCTTTAAATACCCGGCATGGGTTGTAATCAATACCGTAACGCCGCCGCTGCAGCCGCCGATGTTGTGGGCGGATAACCTGCAAGAACTTGTCGCGGCCCTGGCGGGCGCGCGCAGTCCGAATCATACCGAGATTCCTTTGCCTCAACTCAGATGGCTGTTTCTAGCATACCCTTCTGTTATTCTGCCGATAAGCGGCGTGAAGAAACTGGAAGAGGACTTAGATAACTACAATTCATACGAAGGAGACTTCGCCGAATGTATGCAATTGGCTTATTACTCGGTAGATAAGGAAGTGGTTCTGCCAGACCTCTTGTTGAGAAACCTGGCCCAGTACGTCAAACAGCGGAACGTAGGATCGCCTCTGCGGAAGGAACTGGCGGACGCCGTGCGCCAACTCATCTATAACGGCCCGTAAGCGGGAAGTGGAGGACAATAGTGAACGACAGCATTGATCCAAACCTGGAGAGCCTGCCCGGATGGGCATTGAGCGCCCTCGAGGCGGCGCTGAGCCCGCCGCCGTCGAAATCCGCTCTCGACCACCGCGGCACTGCGGCATGGCCCCTGATGATGGATGCCGCCGTGATCAGCGACTTTCTACCGCGCGACCTTGCCCACGACGCGGGGGTGGTAGAAGAAAACCGGGCGGAAGTGGAGAAGATCGTCCTCGGCTTTGCGGAAACCAGTTACGGGCCGGATGGGGTAAGGTGGTCGCTCAGGCAACCAACCCGGGCGGAGGTGCTGGAGGCGGCGTCGCAGACGGCGGATCTGGAGCAAGCGATCACGCGTACCGCCAGCCGATTCAACGACCCCATAAGCAAAGCCCTGCGAGAGTGCCTGACTACAGGGCCAAGCGACTCCGTGACATCAACTCCAAATTCGCTCGAAGCAACCCGAGTCGCAGTCGCCCTGCTATCGGGAGTCTCCTGGGTGAAGCTTCCGAAATTGGAGGATCTCGACCAGGAGATCCAGCTCCGCCGCCTGATGAAGCCGTTCGAGCGAATGATCGGACGTGATACGAACGATACCGGATCGAATATGGCAGATCGGTTCTTCGGACGCGGTGAGGAGATGGAGCGCTTGCGCGACTACGTGGGTGTGATTCCAGCCGATTCCATAATTGGATCGATGAAGCGTGGTCTGAACTGGGTCTCGCGAACAATCAAAGGGCGCGCTCCGATGATGGTATGGGGCGTCGGCGGAGTAGGGAAAACCACGCTGATCTCGAAATTCATGCTGGAGCACGCCAATGCCGCGGCTTCCCGGTTTCCGTTTGCATACCTGGACTTCGACAGGGCCACTATAAGCGCCCGGCGACGATTGGGGCTGTTGGCGGAGATGTGTCTACAAACGGGCGCGCAGTTCGAGGAGCTGTCGGAACCTTTGGCGAACCTACGTTCGCGCGCGCTCACTCTGGCCCGCAAACTGGAATCGAAGCAGGAATTCGAATGGCAAACTTATGTCACTCCCTTCACACTCGAGTTCCGCAAACTCATAGACGATCACCTCAACATGCTCGAAACAAGGCTCGAGTGGGCGCGGCCATTCCTCCTCGTCTTCGATACTTTCGAAGTGGTCCAGTATGCGCAGGACGACGTCCTGGGGCTGGAAGAGTTCATACATGGGTTCTCGAAGCAGGGCGAAAACGGCGCGTGGCCCAGGTTGCGGCTGATCATCTCCGGACGCAAAAATGTGACCAACTTTATGGGAACGGTCGAAGACCTTCCGCTTGGCGCACTAGACCCCGAAGGCTCGGCCAAAATGATGTTGGCGATCGCGCGCGACGGCGACAAGTCAATCTCTCGTGCGGATGCCAAGAGGCTTATATCCGCCTTGGCTAAAGCGACTGGAGAGCGCAACGGCGGCGTGCAGCCGTTACGACTCAGGCTGATCGGCGAAGTATTTCAAAAGGAGCAGGAAAATGGCCCGTCGATCGTTCGGTCACTGGTGAAGGAGTTGAAGCAGCCGCTGACATCGGACGGCCTCGCGGCGCAGGCGCTCATTGACGGAATTCTGATCCGGCGGGTGCTCAGTCACGTCGGCGACCCGCGAGTGAAGGCGCTTGCGGACCCCGGGCTGGTCGTGCGGTTTATCACTCCCGACGTAATCAAAGAAGTTATGACGCCCGGCGCACCAAATCCGAGCGCCGGCGAACCCAAGGACGCCGATGCGAATACCGCTGAGCCATGGATCATTGATCAGACTGAGGCGAAGAGTATCTTCGACGCCTTCTCTAAAGATGTGAG
Source organism: Blastocatellia bacterium (assembly GCA_036565725.1). Classification (GTDB taxonomy): domain Bacteria; phylum Acidobacteriota; class Blastocatellia; order RBC074; family RBC074; genus JAJVID01. Next base: position 666 of record DATCXQ010000329.1, on the reverse strand, counting down.
CTTGGTCGAGGTTGAGGAGGCGGGACTCCGCCATCGTCCCGATGTCCGGCGACAGATGCTTCCGCTCATACGAGCCCGTCGGCCAAAGCAGTTTGAAGCGTTAAACAGACTGGCATTTGATTACTTTAGCGCGAAAGCGGAGCGAGACGAAAAAGACCTGGTCTCTGCCGCCGAGGCGGTGTATCACGGGCTATGGCTGAACGAGCCTCTGAGCAAATTGAATCGGCTGTGGCGAAATTCGCCGATCTTCGATCCGAGGATAGACCCGGAGGAGTTTGACGAAGGCGGCCCGGCAAACATCTTCTTGCGCGCAAAGGCGCGGGCGGCATTAACCTCAAACGAAGTCTCAGGGCTACCGCGCGGGGTCGCGCTGGACTGGCTGGACACGCGGAACGCCGATTTGTTGGAAGACCACCGGATTGAGGAAGCGATTGGCGCCATCCGCACTGCCGCAGGAGACAGCTACGAAGCGCTTGATGATCGGATCGGGACCGCCGCCGTATTGGCGCGACTCCTGTATCGTACTGGCAGTTGGAACGATGCTGTTCAGCTCGCGTTGCGCCATCTGAAACCCGTGTACGACGCGAAACTGGAGAAACTGTCGGGCACGGACGAGAAGGAGGCGTTGCTGTCGCTCCTCCGTACCTGGGCGACTATCGTCGGGAA
>DATCXQ010000315.1:0-9505 GCA_036565725.1 Blastocatellia bacterium | reverse complement strand
TGCTTACGCGCGCGGTACTATACCAGTCTTGCAGATTTGGTCTAATTGATGGCGCGGATTATTAGAGCAGGTAATCTAGCGCAATTGATGGCGCGAGGCAATGACAATTCAGGTCAATCACTCTTCCAACGCCTATCTCTTCGACAAAAGCGGCGTCGTGGCTGACGACGATCAAAGCGCCGCCGAAGCCCCGCAGCGCGGAGGCCAGCTCTTCGACGCTCGGCAGGTCGAGGCTACGCATAAGAACTCCGGCTCTCATGGTCTTTCATCGGGACCGCTGAGAACCGGATAAAAAACTCCTTTAGCTATCAATGAGAGTTGTGTGAGAGGCGTCCAGTTTGCCTGACGCCAACGCGACGAAAATATAAGGCGAACGTTCTTATGTCAATCGTCACCGTCGGTCAGAATGGAGTTCGTGTACCGTCACAATCGAGATGATGGTAGGGATGCCGTTATCGACTTTGACCTTAAGCAGGGCCTGAAAATATCGCGGGGAAGGGCGCTTCATTAAGAGCAACCGCTGGTTTAGGCGCCTCAGGTGATCCTCGCTTGTCAGATACTCCGCCGCCGCCTCGGTTCCTTCGCTGTGGGTTCCTGCCAGGACCATTATCGTGTTCTTTTCAGAAATATTGGGCTTGACGGTGATGAGGCCATAATCTTCGATCAGCTTGCCGGTCTCCCCATCGAATTTGGCGCCGTATTCCGGCTCCTCCCCGGAAAGCGGATTGTAGTTTACGATGGTAGCGCTGGCGCCGCTGCCGAAGTCTTCCTTGATGAGGTTTTTCCCCGACCATTCGTTGACCCACGCGCTTCCCAGGAGAATCACATTATGATTCTTCATGTCTTCGGCGCTTACTGTGCGGCTCTGCTTCAGCATGGCGTCTTTGCCAAGCCCTTTAAAAAGCGTGGTGAGCCGATACAGCCCGACAGCTTCACCGACGCCTGTATATTCGTCATAAGACAGCACCAGTCGTGAGAGCGGATTATGCTTTAGGACAAACCGTTCTCGCCCTAGCGTTTCTTCCAAAGCCGCGGTCTCCGCAGGGGTGAGATTTATGGATATATTGGATAAAGACTTATGGTCAGCCGGGTTCCAAAAACGGTAGACCGGAGGATTGCTTAACACGAGCAGCGTCGGACTCTCATCCTCCAGGAACGGCTCCCAGACCGGCTCGTATACGGCCGCAAATTCCTTTTGCTGAGCGCCTTCTTTGATTTGCCGCCGTAATTGCCGGTTGGATAGAGCCAAAATAACAACAGCAATTATCAAAAAGACCAACGCCAGGCCCAACAACATGATCCGGGTCTTTCCGGCAATGACGCCAACACGGCCGATGTGGCCGGACAAAGGAGGCGTGGATGCCGCGGCCTTTGTGGGTTCGGTAGTTTCCGGCGCCTGCTTGAGTCTGGTGAAAATGGGAATGTAACTTCCGGCCGGAATCTCCAGAAGAATCTCGTCATTTTTCCCTTCGCTTTTGTAGTAACGCTCGAGCTTCTTCCTTACCTCGTGCGCTCCTACGCGAACGATCGAGTCGAGAGCAGGATCATAGGTCTCGTTACGGTCGAAGACCTCGTACCCAATCGAATATTCGCTCAGTTCACTGGCCCGCCCATCCAGGTAAGCCTCGCAGATCAGTTGCAGGAATTTTTGCTTCTTCGGCGCATTAGAAAATTGCCTGCTGCAGAGAATTCGATCCAGCAACTGTCTTACTTCCTCGGCGGTTGGAGGCGCTGAGCCAGTCCCATCTGCCCCATCTAACATATTCGCCACCCAGGATTGATTAGAGATCAGGCGCGGAACCGGTCCGTTAAGCCATGTACTTAACGTCCCCATATCTGTTACGTAACTGTGATGTCGTTGACTGCCGCTGGTTCCGTATAGTTATGTTCGCCAACAAACCGGACATATTCGTCGCATTATAGTGATGTTCATCAACGGCCGCTACTCAGGAGGCTGCTAGTCAGGGGGCCGCCGCTCAGGAGGAATGATGTTTCAGAAGCTAAGCTATAGATCAGTTTGCAATTGTGTGTGTGGTAGGGGGAGATCTGAGTGTTTGCCCCGGATTGGGATCACACCTGACCACCGGGGCAGACACGCAGATCTGCCCCTACATAGATTTGCAACCCACCCTAGTATCACTCGATTTATTTTTGCGCTTTTCATATCGTTCACTGTTCTCGGCGTGGTGAATGCGCAGACTGTGGGGGTTGGCGCAGGCAGCTATACCACGTCGGTACCGCCGGGGTTCGCCGGCCCTCAAAGTACGATTTACGAGACTCATGGCGGTCCGATTCCGACTCATAAATTTTGGACTTCAAAGTATTGGAATCCACACGGATTCGCCCCCGGCCCAATATACATGTTTCCGGAGCCGCTCTCGATTCAGGTGACTGCAAACGGTTTAGTCGCCGGATACTTCCCGAGGGTCAACAATAACGGCTTATGGTTTAATAAGCCTTTCCAGCCTGATTTGACAGTGGGGGTAGATGGTTTGAACGCCGGCGCGGTCAATGTGAGCCGGTACAGTGATTGGACAGTCGATTTCAATTTCGGGCCAATCACGACTCGCGTCGGTCGCGGAATGCCGTTCGTTTACGTAACCACGAATGGCAGCAACCCGACTGTGACCTTTAATGGCCAGCCAACCATCTTCGCGAACAACGGCAATATTCTCGGCGTCAGCATCGCCGGCAACAATTATGGCTTGTTTGGTCCTAGTGGCAGCACATGGAGCGGGATCGGGACTACGAAATTGACCTGCAATCTGGCGGGCGGGGCCACTTATTTCTCATTAGCGCTTCTGCCAAGTCAATCGGCTCTCAGCGCTTTTGCCAGCCGCGCCTTCTCGTTCCCTGTAGACACACGTGTCAGTTGGAACTACAACCAGAGCAATAGCCAGGTGTCCACTACCTATACCGTTGTTACTCAATCAATGGATGGAGTCAGCACGGGCTTTCTAATGGCGCTTTACCCTCATCAGTACGCTTCCTTGCCGGGACCCGTCAATACCAGCTTTACGTATGTAAGCCCGCGTGGCGCGATGCGAGTCTGGAGCGGCAATTCATTCACGACCACGGACACCTTCAACGGCGTCTTGCCGTATTTGCCACGGACGCCAAATTACAGCTCCGCGACGCTGCAGGGGCTGCTTAATAGCGTCGTCAACGAGGGAAATCACTACCCTGCCGGTGACACATATTTCGGGGGCAAGAAGGTGGCTCGAATCGCCCAACTACTTCCTATCGCTCAACAGCAAGACCCGACCGCCTTCAACAACCTCTTGAACAGCCTCAAGGGCCAGTTGCAGTTCTGGCTTACCGCCGCCGGCAAGAATTCCAGCCTCTTCCATTACGACAATAATTGGGGAAGTTTGATTGGGTACCCGGGAAGCTTCGGCAGCGATACCGGCCTGACCGATCACCATTTCCATTACGGCTACTGGATTCACGCCGCGGCGATGGTTGGCTTGTACGATCGCAACTGGATTGCGCAAAACAATTGGGGCGGCATGGTAGATCTGCTGCGCCGGGATATAGCCAGTATCGATCGCGGAGATAGTATGTTCCCATTCCTGCGCAACTTCGATGTCTACGCGGGCCATTCGTGGGCGTCGGCGCAGGCGCCGTTTGGAGACGGCGGCAATGAAGAGTCGACCTCAGAAGCGATCAACGCCTGGGCCGGCATGATTCTCCTGGGGGCCGTGACCGGCAATACGCAATTGCGCGACGCCGGGATCTGGCTCTATACGCAGGAGACCAACGCGGCCTTCTATTACTGGTTTAACGCCGGGCCGGTGAACACATTCCCGGAAGGTTTTTCGCGAACCATGATCGCGAATCTGTTTGACGCCAAGTCCGATTGGGCGACATGGTTTGGCGCGCAGCCTGAATTCGTGCATGGGATAGAATTCCTGCCTTTCACCGGGGCTTCGCTGTATCTGGGTCGCGATCCTGCGTACTGCCAAAGGAACTTCAATGAGGTGTTGAGTCTGAATGGAGGGACGCTTAACCTCTGGCAAGACCTGATGGGGATGTACGAGGCGCTATTCGACCCGACTGACGCCATCAACCGTTGGAACAGTACGACCACCACCGATGATGGTGATTCGCGCGCGCGCCAGTATGCCTGGCTTCAGACTTTAGCGGCCCTGGGACGCGTTCACACGGCAGTGACGGCCAACTGGCCGTTCTATGCGGTGTTTAGAAATCCCAGCACTAATGTCGTTACCCACGTTGCGTTTAATCCAACCGGAAGCGCGGTCACAGTGAACTTCTCTGATGGCGCTTCATTGAGTGTTCCCGCCGGGGCATTGGCATCGGATACCAATCAGCCTCCGCCTACGCCTCCGCAGGCGCCGGCTAATCTGACCGCCAGCGCGACATCGGCCTCGACGATCAATCTGAGCTGGACGGCGTCGGCGACAGCGGGAGTGACTTATAGCGTTTTCCGTAGCGCTACCAGCGGGTTCACGCCATCAGCCGCCAACCAGATAGCAAGCGGAATCAATGGAACCGCTTTCACCAGTGGAGGACTGGCTGCATCCACAACCTACTTCTACCGAGTCACGGCGGTTAACGCTGCCGGCTCATCCCAACCGTCAAACCAGGCCAGCGCCACGACGCCAACTGGCGGCGGCGGCTTGCCCAGCCCCTGGCTGAACTCCGACATCGGCGCGGTGGGGGCAGCCGGATCGGCCAGCCATTCATCCGGCGTATTCACAGTGAGAGGCTCAGGCGCCGACATCTGGGAGACCGCCGACGGCTTCCAATTCGTCTACCAGCCTTTGAACGGGAATGGTCAGATTGTGGCTCGTGTTACAGCCGTGCAGAATACGAACCCCTGGGCCAAGGCGGGGGTCATGGTTCGCGAGACGCTTGCGGCCGGCTCCAAGCACGCCTTGATGGCGCTGACGCCCGGCAATGGCCTCGCTTTCCAGCGGCGGGTCGCGACGGGCGCCGCCAGTACACACACTGCGGGCGCCGCGTCGGGGGTTCCGGTTTGGGTCCGGCTCGCGCGCAACGGCAATACGATCACGGCTTCCAGTTCCACTAACGGCGCGACATGGACGCAGGTCGGGTCGGATACCGTAAGCATGGGCGCTCAGGTCTTCGTCGGTCTGGCGGTAACAAGCCACGCGGCAGGCGTCATCAATACCTCTACCTTCGACAATGTCCAGGCCAGCGGCCTCAGTGGCGCATTCTCGAATACGCTGTATGTCATGGACGGCGCCGCTTTGGGGACGCCCGGTCTGCTTTCCATCACACCCGGCGCCGCAGCATCAACCGATTCCGTTCCCGGGGCCGGCGGGGTCAACCACGACGGAACGCCTACGAACCCACTCGTCTACACACTCTCAGGTCTTACCGCGACATTCGACTCAACGCGAAGTACACAGTTCACTCTCTACGTGGACGCCGGCGCTCATGTGGGCGACGCGGCCCAGGTGCGTGTCAGCTACGACTTCACCGGAGACGGCGTCTTCGATCGCGTCGAGACTTATACTTACTTCCCGACGAACGATGTCACCGGTTGGGAAGCTTATACGCAAGCTCTGGGGTTACACTCCGCGAGCGGCGCCTTCGCCAACTTGAGCAACGGGAGAGTGCGGATCGAGGTCTGGGCCGCCCTGGGGACGCAGGCGATTCAATTGCGGACCAGCGCAAGCGCCGCAAATGGGCAGCAGTCCCTGATTGTCATTCCATTTAACTAGGTCAATTTGCGATTGCGTGTACAGGAAGGATCGCTGGATCAGTACCGCGAGAGGTAGCGAGCGCGACGCAGATTGAGTCGCGCTCGCTACCTCTCGCGGTACTGATCCGTACACGCGTTTGATGTTTGCGGCAAAGAATGCGGCAATAGAACACGGATGACGCGGACGGGCGCTGATCATGGCGGATATAACCCAAAAAGATCAGCGCCAATCAGCCCTATCAGCGTCATCCGCGTTCTATTTACCCGAACGCTTATCTGAAATCAGCTCTAGGGTTCAGGTTTCGCACATTAACGATAAATTGAGCGCACACGAGTGCGGGTGAGCTGCAAGGGGTTTCTTATGTTTCTCAGACGGCTAATCTCTTCGTTTACCCTGGGGCTGTGGCTTCTCTTTACGGGCTATGCGCAGCAAGCCGGACCGGATGGCGCAGCCAGTCGGGAGAAGCAAGCAGAGCAGAAGGCGCTGGAGCAAAAAGCATTCGCTCTACTTGAAGAAATCATCGCGCAAGCCCCAACTCTTAAGCTGGTGGAGAACCGCGTGATGATTCAGGCCACTGCCGCCGGGTTGATCTGGAAGCAGGACGAAAAGCAAGCTCGCACAGTTTTCAAAGCCGCTATCGCCAGCCTGGCGGAGATCACGAGCGCGATGGATCAGAGCGATCCTCAGCATGACGGCGCGGCTCAGACGATCTCGGAGATGCGTCTGAACTTGCTCGATATCATCACGCAATTCGATCCTCAACTGGCGTTGGATTTTCTGCACGCCACACGTCAACCGTCTCCGCCCCGGCGCCATTCGTCTTACTCTCCACCGGACATCGAAATCCAACTCGAAGGGAGACTGGCCGGATTGATCGCGACCAAGGATCCTCAGCGGGCCTTGCAACTCGCGCGCGCCAGCCTGGCGAAGGGGCTTTCTTACGAACTGATCAACACGCTCTCTCAGTTGCGATCCAGCGACAAGGCGGCGGCGGCGACTCTTTCCCAGGAGATCATTGCTAAGCTCAGGGCCGAGAACAGGATGACTCCGGATGTCAGCGGGATCGCCTTCAGCCTGGCGCATATGCTCCGGTCCCAGGAAGGGGATGAACGACTTTTTAGTGAACTGCTGAACCTGTTGGTAGGATCTGCGCTCAATACCTCGCTCAGCAGCAATGTTAATCAAGCGGAGTTACACCTCGCTCAGAATCTACTGTCACAACTCCGACCGTTAATGTCGGAGATTGAAAAATACGCCCCATCGCGGGACGCCGCTGTCCGCCGGAAATTTGCCGAACTGGATCGAGTGAGCGATCTGTATAACCGCAGTCTGAACGATCTTCACAAGCTGACGCCGGACAGAAGGGAGGAGGAGGCGCTGGAGGCGGCGGAAAAGACGCCGCCTGAATCCCGCGGTCCCCTCGACCATGAATATCAACAGTTGATAAAAAAAGTCGCGGGCCAGGGCGAGTATGACCGCGCGCGACAGATCGCCAACAGCGAAGCGATGGATCCAATACAACGCAAGGAAATGTTGGAAGAGATCGATCGGCAGGCGCTCTGGCAGTCGATCAATCAGGGCCGGCTGAATGAAGCTCGGCAAATGGCAATGAAACTGAAGTCAGGCGATGAACGCGTCTCGGCGCTGATTCAACTGGCCGGAATAACCTCCAACCAGAATGACCCAGAGAGCGCCCGGCAGCTTCTGGCAGAGGCGTTCGACACGATCGCCGGGAAGGCCGCCGACTACCAGCGCCTTCAGTCCCAACTGCAGTTGGCCCAGGCTTACGCGCCGTTCGATCGGGATCGCAGCTTCGAGATCATGACCCAGATCATCAATCAACTGAACGAGTTGATTGCCGCCGTCGCCGTGCTCGACGGTTTTGAAATAAATTATCTGAAAAACGGCGAATGGGCGCCGTCCGGCGGCGGCGCTTTGAGCAATATGATCGTCGCTTGCAACCAACAGATAGCCGCCCTCGCTCGCGTCGATTTCGACAGCGCCAAGTCTCTCGCTGATCGGTGGCAACGGAACGAAATCCGACTCAGGGGGAGGCTCATGATTGCGCAGACTGTCTTGTCCGGCTGATTACGGAACCTACTTTCATCAAATCTACGGAACCTATATCAGTTTGCGATTGCATATACGGGAAGGATCTCCGGATCAGTACGCCGTACATTGATTTGCAATCCGATCTGTTTCACCAAATCCAAAGGAGAAAACACATGTATAGCTCCAATATCCTCAACAACCAGTACTGGACGCGGATGGTAAGGATAGTGTTATTAGCCCTGACTACATTGATGATGGCGACGGCTGCCCTGGCGGCCGCGCCGGTGGGCCAGACCATCTGGTTGAGGTCTGTTGCTACAGGTCTATTTGTATCGGCGGATCAGAATCGCGGGTCATTTGCCCCACTCGTCGCCGACCGAACATCGGTCGGCGGCTGGGAGCAGTTCCAGATCGTCGATGCAGGCGGCGGCTTTATCGCCCTGCGCGCAGTGTCCAATGGCAGATACGTCTCGGCCGATACAAACCGGGCCAACGTGCCGCTGGTGGCCGACCGCGTCGCGCTGGGCGCCTGGGAGCAGTTCCAATGGGTCGATAACGCCGCGGGGCAAGTCCAATTGCGCGCCGTCAACGTCAACCGCTATGTCTCGGCCGACCTCAACCTGGGCGCCTGGGGTCCGCTGGTGGCCAACAGAATCTCCCCCTCTGGCTGGGAGACTTTCTTTTGGGGCATTGTGGGCTCGACCCCTCCTCCTCCTCCTCCCGGCGCAAATCCCGACTTTGGTCCGAACGTGGCCATCTTTGAACCCTCGATGTCCACCGCAACGATCCAGACCCAGATCAACGACATCTATAACGTTCAGCGAACCAACCATTTTGGCCCACAGCGCAATGCGCTGATCTTCAAGCCCGGCGTCTACAGCGGACTGAATATTCCGGTCGGCTTCTACACACAGATTCTGGGCGTGGGCGCCTCGCCGGATAATGTCAGCATCACCGGCAACCTGCACTCGGATGCCTTTCTCTCAGGCGATAACGCCACCCAGAACTTCTGGCGCGGCGCCGAGGGCTTCTCGATCACCCCCTCCAGCGGCGTCATGCAGTGGGCCGTCTCGCAGGCGGTGCCCTTCCGGCGCATGCACGTCCGCGGCGGCATGAAGCTCAACCAGAACAACGGCTGGTCGAGCGGCGGCTGGATGTCTGACGCGCTGGTCGACGGCAACGTCAACTCGGCCACCCAGCAGCAGTGGATCTCGCGCAACACCCAGTGGGGCAGTTGGACCGGCTCGAACTGGAACATGGTCTTTGTGGGTGTGGTTAACGCCCCGGCGGGCTCCTGGCCCACCCCGCCCTATACCAAGATCGCCCAGACCCCGATCGTGCGCGAGAAGCCCTTCCTGGTGGTCGACTCTTCAGGCGCCTGGGGCGTTCGCACGCCGGCGCTGCGCAGCAACAGCGTCGGCATCACCTGGGCTGGCGGCTCAACCGCCGGCGCGACCATCCCGATCTCCCAGTTCTACCTGGCCCGGCCGGGCGACACCGCCGCGACGATCAACGCTCAGCTTGCTGCGGGCAAGGACTTGATCTTTACGCCCGGCGTCTACGGACTGAACGGCACAATCCAGGTCAATCGGGCCAACACCGTCGTGCTGGGGCTGGGCTTCGCCACCTTGCGCGCGGACACTGGGCTGCCGATTATGACAGTGGCTGACGTGGACGGCGTGACCATCGCCGGCCTGTTCTTCGACGCCGGCGGCGCCAACTCGCCGGTCTTGCTGGAGGTCGGCCCGAGCGGCAGCAAC
>DATCXQ010000312.1:0-2245 GCA_036565725.1 Blastocatellia bacterium | reverse complement strand
TCGCGGGCAGGTCTTGCGGTGAAGCCTGCTCGCGAGGACGCGGGGGCGCCGCATGATTTTCATTGTTTCAGGGCGTCGCAACGCCGCATGAATGCTCCTCTGAAAAATATCGGGAGTGGGGAGTGGGCAATAGGGAGTGGGAAAGAGTGCGCCTCTTCCCATTCCCCATTCCCTACTCCCCACTCCCCGCTCTCATTGTTTCTGAGCGTCTTTCTCCTTTGACAGCCATGAGTCGCGCAGCGCCTTTTGCGCTTCGCTGGCGTTCTTCAACTCGGTGATCGTGTAATGGTCGAACGTTTTGGCGGCGGCGGTCAGATTGAAGTTCATCATCCGCTCGCGGCGAAAGACGGTCAGCGTCACGCGCTGGCCCGCGCGCAGGTCGTTTAGAACGGTTTGCTGACCCTGGCGTTCGACGCCATTGGACGCGTCAATCTTTTTGCCGTCGATCGCCACCAGTTCGTCGCCGGCGTTGACGCCGCCATCATAAGCGGGCGACCCGGCGATGATGATGGCCGCGACGACGCGGTCTCCGTTGGCCCGCGTGCGAAGGCCGAGCGCGCCAGGTTTATCGGTCTTGCTGTTCGCATAAGGCGAGCCCGAACGGTAGCCTTTGGTCAACTGCAGCCCGGCTTTGTTGAAATAGGCGGCGAAATCGATCTCGTCGCTGGCCGCGACGAACCGGTTCCAGAAATTGGTCATGTCAACGCCCGCGACCTTTTCAAACACGCCCTTCAACTCGGCGTCGGTGAAGCCCGGTTTCGGCAGGCCGTGATTTTCCAGCAGCAGCCTCATCACGTCGTCGAGCGATTTCGCATTGCCGGTCAACGCGCGTATCTCGATGTCGAACATCAGTCCGAGCAACTCGCCCTTGGTGTAATAGGACATCGCCGAGTTGACCGAATTTTCGTCGGGCCGGTAATGCTTGATCCAGGCGTCGAAACTGGCCGACTCGGCCGATTGTTCGAACCTTCCCGGCGTCTGTTCGTAAGTCGCGATCGTTTCGGCAATACTTCCCAGGTACTCGTTCACGCCGATCAGCCCGGCGCGGCGCAGCAACAGGTCGCCGTAATATGAGGTGACGCCCTCGGAGACCCACAACCCGCGCGTGTAATTTTCGCGCTGGTAATCAAATGGCCCTAGCGCCGACGGGCGGATCCGTTTGACGTTCCAGTGATGAAAGTATTCGTGCGATTCCAGGCCCAGAAAGCTTTTGTAGCCGCGCTCGGATTTGAAGGCTTCGGGCCGCGTCATGCTGATGTTGGAGTTCAGATGCTCCGTCCCACCGCCTATGCCGGGCTGAACATGAATGATGAAGGCGTAATGATCGTAAGGCAGGCCGCCGAACATCTTCGCGCCCTCCTCGACGATCTTCGCCAGGTCGTTCATCAGCCGGTTGTCGTCGAACTCGTACTGTCCCCAGATGGCCACGCGGTGCGGTTTGCCGCGGACGGCGAATTCCAGCAGCTTGTGCGCCCCGATTTCGGTCGGCGAATCGACCAGCCGGTCGTAATCCGCGGCGGTGTAATAGCCGTCCGGGTCGGGCTGAAGCGCGAGCGGTGTCGTGACGCGCCAGCCTTCGGGAGTGATGAATTTGATCCGATGCGGGCGGCCCGTCGCGCCGGGAACGTACATGAACAGCGAAGCGCCGTTGAAATAGGCGTGAGTCGCGTCCAGGTGGCTGGTTTGCGTCGCCAACTCGTTGGCGTACACGCGATAGCTGACGCGAATCGTCTTCTGATTGTCGTCACTCGCCCCGGTCTCGATCCGCCACGTGGCCTTGTCCATCTTCCGCCACGACAAAGTCCGCTCCGACCCGTCGCCGGCGTTGAAGTCCTGCACGTGGCGAGAGTATTCGCGCGCCAGATACGAGCCGGGCGTCCAGATCGGCAATGAAAGGTCCAGTTGCGGCGTCGTCACATTACCTATCGCTAAGCTGACCTCGTAAAGATGAGTGTGCGGTTGAGGGAAAGCCAATGTGTAACTCATCTCCAGCGGCCTTGGCGCGGACGCGGGTTGGGGGCCGGGCGAGGTCTTCGGTTTTGTCCTCTGCCCTAACGCGAAGGCGGCGAATGCGAGAACCGTCAAGATCACGGCGGCTGCGCGCGCGGTCGCCGCAGACATGGGGGTGCGGATCATCATGAATCTCCCAATCTATAATTTTCCAGATTTCGTTGGTTTGACGCTCGGGTACAGTACCGCGCGCGTAAGCGAGCGGCTAACTGATTAGCCAGCCGCTCGCTTACGC
>DATCXQ010000298.1:0-4718 GCA_036565725.1 Blastocatellia bacterium | reverse complement strand
GAAACTGTGCGGTGAGCAATCGGGCCACGAGCGATACGCTGGTCTCTATTTCGTCGACATGCATCTTGCCGGCGGACATACGCGCCTCTTCCACTTCAAAAATCCTGAAGCTCAATAATAAGGGCGCGACTGTAATAAACAATCGCGCCCATCGAATGGAGTCCGGTTGAAACCTTTACTCTTCCTCTTCTTTCCTCACCCGACCTTCGGCCACGGCCTGTTGCACGATCTTCTGCGACAGGTGCGCCGGCACTTCGTCGTAGTGGGAGAACTCCATCGAGTATGACCCGCGTGCCGAAGTGATCGAGTTGAGCGATTGGGGGAAGGTCAGCATCTCGGCCATCGGCACGATGGCTTTGACGATCTGGTTCGTCCCCTTCGAATCCATGCCTTGAATGCGTCCGCGGCGCGAATTGATTTCGCCCATGATGTCGCCGGAGCATTCCTGCGGGGCGACGACCTCGACGCTCATGATCGGTTCGAGCAGCACCGGGTGGGCCTTCTCGATCATGTTCTTGAAGGCTTTGCGCCCCGCCGCCTGGAACGAGAAGTCGTCGGAATCGACCGTGTGGTAGGAGCCGTCGATTAATTCGACCTTGAAATCCACGACCGGGTAACCGGCCAGCGCCCCGCGAGCGGCCGAGTCCTTGATTCCCTTCTCGACCGCGGGCCGCCATTGCTGCGGGATCGCGCCGCCGAAGATTTTGTCCTTGAACTCGAAGCCCCCGCCGCGCGGCAAAGGCTCGAAGATGCATTTGCAATCGCCGAACTGGCCGCGACCGCCGGTCTGCTTCTTGTGCCGGCCCTGCACCTCGACGCGCGCCTTGATGGTCTCGCGATAAGGCACCTTGGGCTGATGCAGTTCAACCTCTACGTGATAGCGGTTTTTGAGCTTGGCCACCGACGCCTCAACGTGTTGCTGGCTGGAGCCGCCGAGTTCGAACTCTTTGGTCTCGTCGTTGCGGGTGTAGCGCAGCAGCGGGTCTTCGTCGAGCAGTTTGTGGATCGCGCCCGAGAGCTTGTCTTCGTCGGCGCGCGATTTCGGCTGGATGGCGAAGTTGATCGCCGCTTCGGGGAATTTCACAGGCGCGTAATAGATCGGGTTAGCCTTGTCGCAGAGATTGTCGCCGGTATCCGTCTCTTTCAGTTTCGTGACGGCGACGATGTCGCCGGCGTGAGCCTCGGCGATCTTCTCGACATTCTTGCCCTGCATCAGGTGAAGCGGGCCTAAGCGCTCCTGCGCGCCCTTGCCGATGTTGTAGAGCGTCGCGTCGGATTTGAGATGTCCCGACCAGATTTTCATCACGGTCATCTTGCCGAAGCTCTCGACCACGGTACGGAAGACGTAGGCCGCCGGGGGCTGGCTGTCCGAGACGGCGCGTTCAATCTCTTCGGCGTCCGCGTCGGCGTTGGCTTTCGCTTTGATCGGCCCGAGATCGGCGGGGTTCGGGGCGTAATCGACGATCGCGTCGAGCAGGGTCATGACGCCGATCAGGTTGGCGGACGACGCGGCGAAGACCGGCGTGAGCGAGCGGCCGAGGATCGCCTTCCTCATTCCGCCGATGAACTCTACGTCGGTTAGCGTGCCGGCCTCGAAGAATTTTTCCATCAGCGCCTCATCGGATTCGGCCACCGCTTCGACCAGCTTATCGTGCGTCTCGTCAACGAGGCCGCGCGCCTCTTCGGGCAGCGGGATCTCTTTTGGCTTTCCGCCGGCGTCGAATTCATATGCTTTCATCCGGACGACGTCCACCACGCCGCGGAAGTTCTTCTCCGCCCCGATGGGCAACGTGAGCGGCACGCAACTGTGACCGAACCGTTCGCGCAGCGCGTCGAGCGTCGCGCCGAAATCGGCGCGCTCCTTGTCCAGCTTGTTGATGACGATGAAGCGCGGGCGCGGGCGCTGCAATTCGTCGGCATACTCCCAGGCCTTTTCTGTCTGGATGCCCACGCCGCTGACCGCGTCAACGACAAACAGCGCGGTCTCGCAGATGCGCAACGCCGGCCTGGCATGGGCGATGAACGCCGCATAGCCCGGCGTGTCGATCATGTTCACTTTCGACCCTTTGTGTTCGACGTAAGCCGACGTAATGTTGAGGCTGATTTTACGGGAGATCTCTTCTTCGTCGTAATCAGTCGGGGCCGTCCCTTCGTCCACACGTCCGAGGCGTGAGGTCGCGCCGGTCGCAAATAGCATCGCGGCGACCAGGGAAGTTTTCCCCGCGTCGCCGTGACCTACAATGCCCAGATTTCTGAGCTCCTGTGTCGAATAAACTTTCATGGACTAATCTCCTTTCAAGAGATGGACTCAAAATTTGCGCAAAATAGTATGCGTTCGTGACCGCGAACGCCAACGTTTTCGGCAACGCCGCGTATGCTAAATCAAAAAGGCGCAGAAAGGGAATGGGGAGTGGGGATTGCGGATTGCGGATTGCGGATTGCGGATTTATGGGTTTGTTCCGACGCGAGCGCGAAATCGGGACCGAAAGTTTTATCAATCCGCAATCCGCAATCCGCAATCCGCAATCCCTACTCCCCACCCACTTGACTAATTTTTTGAAACGCCTCCCCAGCGTCCAGCGTTTATGGAGGAGCCGGATTCTCACGGTCAAATTCCGCAATGACAATCGACAAATAAAGTTCCGCGTCACAGACGGAACACAGGTTCACTGTTTCAAATCCGTTCGAGCCCGTTCGGGTTTGAAGCTTCGTTCAATTCAGTCAAGGAAAAAAGGAGAAATTCTATGCGTAATCCGATTCTGGCTTGCGTAATCAAACAATACGGCACGGGTCTTTACCGAACCTGTGTCAGTTTCGACAAAGGGCACACCGTCTTCCTGAGCGCCCACCCCGACGAAGATAGCGCGACAGAGACGATCAACCGTTTTCAGGAGGCTTGTCGAGACGGGACGATAAAGTCGGCTGAAGACTTAACAGGCTTCGCCACTTCGCTCGATCCGAAAGGCGACTCCGTTCATGGGCCGCCTTCGCTTGAGAGCGGGTTGATTCTCGCGGCTTGATGGCGGTCGAAGATCGGGTAGTGGGACAGACTAAAATTATGTCCCACTACCCAACGAATTTATACCCCATGCCGTGAACCGTCAGGATGAATTGCGGACGCCGAGGGTTGGGTTCCAGTTTCTGCCTCAGCCAGGCCACGTGAACGTCAACAGTGCGAGTGGTCGGCATCGCGTCGTATCCCCAGACTTCATTCAACAACTCGTCGCGCGAGAGCGTCGCCTCGCGGTGTTCGACGAAGTATCGAAGCAATTGAAACTCCTTGGCCGAGAGTTCGATCTTGGCGCCGTCGCGTTCCACCTCGGCGCGGCGGAAATCAATCCTGACAGAATCGAACTGGTAGGAACCGGAATACGGCGACGGCTTGGAGGGCGTGCGCCGCATCAAGGCTTCGACGCGGGCGAGCAGTTCGATCATCTCGAACGGTTTGGTCAGGTAATCATCGGCGCCGAGCTTCAACCCAACGACCTTGTCCACCAACTGGCCGCGCGCCGTCAACATCAGGATCGGCGTGTTTACGCCGCGCTGGCGCAGGTCGCGGCAAAGGTCGAATCCGTTTTTGCGCGGCAGCATCACGTCAAGGATGATCGCGTCGAAGACCTCCTTCGACGCGCGTTCAAATCCGGCGCCGCCGTCGCGCGCCGATTCGACATTGTAACCTTCGCTTGTCAGCCTGTCGGTCAGCGTCAGCACAAGTCCAGGTTCGTCTTCAACGAGTAGGATGCGTTTGCTCATGTTTTCTGAACACCATACTTGCGCCGCGCTTGCCAGACAGCCCAGCCGAGTGTAGACACCAGCATTAAAACAACAAACAGCCTGCCGATATAAGCGGCCTGCGATGACGTCGGCGGTCTGCCCGATCCGAAGGCCGCAAGGTCTTCGCCGGCATCTCTCAGCTTATTGTTTCCCATGCACATCCCGGTGGCTAACTCCCCTTTAAACCATTTGGCATAGACAATGTACTCTTCGCCTTTAATGAAAAAGGTTCCACAATACCCTCCCACAATAACCGAGATTTTAGCAGGGATTTCTCCCTTCCAAACAGTCGCCACTTCAAATGTCGTGCGGCCCTGAGTAAGGACTTGAGTGAAATGAATAAAAGGCGGGCGCCGCTCGAATCCGATCCCGCTAATCCTCCAATCTGTTTGATTTGCAGCAATGGCTTTACCGGCAAATACAACGTCAGCATCCTGTAAATGCTCATTCGGTGTTCGTATCTCAACACATCCCACAATACATTCACGGGCGACAGCCGATGACTGGCTCAATCCAATCCATACGGCAATCAGGCCGACTATTTTTGCCACACGTTTGCTCATCAGTTTATCCGTTAGTTTCTAGAACGTGGCTGACTTGTATTGAATCGCGTTTGAACGTCGTATTCGGCTATGTTTTCAACCGGTCTTTCCGCGGCGGCCAAAACCGGCAGATGCAAAATGAACACGCTTCCCTGCCCGACTTTGCTCTCGACGCTCACGCGACCGCCGTGGGCCGCGACGATGTGTTTGACCAGACTCAGTCCCAATCCATTGCCGCGAATCTGCGCCGCCTGCGCCTCTTTGCCGCGATAGAAAGGCTCAAAGACACGCTCTTGCTCGGACGGCGCGATGCCCAGCCCTCGATCCGACACTCCGATCAGAACCTCTTCGCCGTTGGCCGTTTTTACTGGTTCGGCGCTCAACCCGATCCAGCGGCTGTCG
>DATCXQ010000285.1:0-14026 GCA_036565725.1 Blastocatellia bacterium | reverse complement strand
GAGCAGCCGCATGCGGAAGACATTCAACGCCTGCCGCCGCATGTCCTCCGTGCCCATATAGACCACGCATTGCAACCCCGCGAGCGCGCAGACCGTCGCGGTCGCCACGCCGTGTTGCCCGGCGCCGGTCTCGGCGATGATCCGACGCTTGCCCATACGTTTGGCCAGCAAGATTTGCCCGACGGCGTTGTTGATCTTGTGCGCGCCGGTGTGGTTGAGGTCTTCGCGCTTCAGGAAAATTTGCGCGCCGCCCAGGCGCTTGGTCAAACGCTCGGCGAACGTGATGGGCGTCGGGCGCCCCACGTATTCGCGCAGCAGGGTTTCCAACTCGCGTTGAAACGATTCGTCGGCGCGCGCTTCGGCGTATGCGGCCTTCAGCTCTTCGAGCGGATGCATCAGCGTCTCCGGCACAAAACTGCCGCCGTAATCGCCGAAGTGCCCCGCTGTATCAGGTAGGGTTGTAAAGTCGATCATTATGTCTCTGCCCAATAGTTCTTTTGATCGATAACCTCTCACCGCCGTAGAGCGCAAAGACCTCGCAGAGGAGGAAGAAAAAGTCTCCACGGTTTCTCTCTGCGAGACCTCAGCGTTCTCTGCGCCTCTGCGGTGAGTTTAGAGTTACATTTATGGCGCCGCCTTTAACTTCCTCGGCGATTCCCCGCTCAAGCGACTTCAACTTAGCAAAATCTTTACGCCCCGGCGCGCTCTCGACCCCGCTGTTGACATCGACCGCAAAAGGCTCGACTACGCGAATCGCTTCAGCGATGTTTTCGGGCGACAGACCGCCCGCCAGAAAAATCTTCGTCAGCCTCGCCGCCTCGCGCGCAACCGCCCAATTGGCCGTCTTGCCTGTGCCGCCGTATAACTTCGCGTCGAAGGCGTCGAGCAGGACCGCCGAAACCTTATAATCCAAAACGCGCCGCGCGTCGAAATCATCGCCGGCGCGTAAGGCTTTGATCACGCGCTCCGCCCCGACGACGGCGCAATAATCCGGCGATTCGTCTCCGTGCAGTTGAGCCATCCGCGCCCCGCTGACGCGCAAGATCTCATCCACGTCTTCGGGCCGAGGTTCGTTTGCGAAAACGCCTACGCTGACAACGTCATTCGGCAACCGTTCGATGATGTCGCGAGCCGCCGTCGGAGCTATGTAGCGCGGACTTTTCGGGTAGAAGTTGAAGCCCAGGTATTCGGCGCCGCAATCAATTGACGCGCGCGCGTCTTCGAGCGAGGTGACGCCGCAGACTTTCAGCTTAACAGCCATTCCTTCAATCATTCCTCGGTTCTCTGCGCGCTGTTTGTAATATCACCTTATGGTCTTTGAAAAATAGGCGCGACAACACTTCCTTAGCCGCAGCAGCGGCGATTGATCTTAGCCCGGCTTTGATGGTCTTTGAAAATTAAATACAACCATGGGTGTAGGGGCGGGTTTTCCCCGCCCTGGTTCGTGACCCGAGCGATAGGGGCGGGGAAAACCCGCCCCTACGTTGGATTGCGTGGTTGCGTTTAATTTTCAAAAGCCATAAAAGCCGGGCTAGGCTCACGAGGTCGCTGCGGCGACCGGGAAGACGGTTGCCGCGTCATTAGTTCAGCGAGTGTCGGCCAATAACGCTCTCAACGCCGCCCCCTCATCCACAGCTTTCATCAACTCTTCGCCGATAAGGACGGCGTGGAATCCTACGGCGCGAAGACTTTCGATGTCTTCGCGCGTTTTGATGCCGCTTTCGCTCACAAGCGTGATCTCCTTGGGGAGTTCGGACGCGAGATTGAAGGAGGTCTGAAGGGTAGTTTCAAACGTGCGCAGGTTGCGGTTATTGACGCCGAGCATCCGCACGTCGTAACAGAGCGCCTTCTCGACGTCCCCGCGGTCGTGGACTTCGACCAGCGCGTCGAGGCCCACGCTGTAAGCGACCTTCAGCAGGTCGTTGAGCCGCGGGCCGTCCAGGATCGCGGCGATCAGAAGGATCGCGTCGGCGCCGGCGAGCGCGGCCTCGTAAACCTGGTACTCGTCGATGACGAAGTCTTTCCGCAGCAGCGGCAGCGGCGTGACATCTCGCGCGCGGCGCAAGTGTTCTATCGAGCCGCCGAAGAAATCCTCTTCGGTCAGACACGAGAGGGCCGCCGCGCCGTTGGCGGTGTAATTAATGGCGATGCTTACGGGGTCGAAGTTCTCGCGGATGACGCCCCTCGACGGCGAGCGGCGTTTGATTTCGGCGATGACGTTGACCGCGTCCCGGCGCAGCGCGGACACGAACCTGCCGCCGCCGATGACGGTCGGCAATTCGGAGAGCAATTGACTCTGCGGGAATTTGCGCATCGCCTCTTCGAGCCGCGCGCGCTTGCGCTCGACGATTTGTTCAAGAATGTCACTCATAAAAATTCAAGCTTTCTGCAAAAGCGTTTGCGACGGCTTCGACAAGGCGCCGGTCTGGCGTCCTGGCGATCAGATCTTCGGGAAGCCGGGCGCGCCCGATCAGCGCGCCTGCGACCTGCCCGGCCATTGACGCGTTCGTGTCTGTGTCGCCGCCGCAAGCGATCAATTCTATCAAGAGGGTTCTGAAATCGAGGCTCCGAATGCGGCTCGCGCCGTACAAAGCCAGAGGGACCGATTCGGCTACGTAACCGGAACAACCAAACCGGCGCGCTATTTCGAGCAGAGGGGTTTCTTTATCAATCTCGGTCAGGGGGACAAGGCGGTCGCGCACTTGCGTGTCCGGCAAAATTTCGATTACCAGTCGAAGTAAATCGTTCGAACCGTCCCACATGCCATTGGCCGCCGCATGCGCGGCCGCCACGACGGCGAGGGCGCCGGCGTAAGCCTCTTCATTATGATGCGTTATTCGGCTGATGTCACGAATCGTCCGCCTCTGGGCCTCGTCATTCGGATCGAGACAAAAGGCGAGCGGGGCGGCGCGCATCGCCGCGCCGTTGCTCGCGGCGCGCTCGCCCTTCCCCCCGACCAAAGCCCAGTGGCCGCCTGCGACCAGTTCGGTCAAAGCCTTTAACGTGTTCGATCCCATTCCGGTAATGCGCTTAGCGCGATGCCAGCGGGCAAACGCCGCGGCAATCGCCGCCGGATCTACAGAACCGTCGCACCCCGTGATCGCCTCGCAAGTCGCCAGCGTCAATTGGGTGTCGTCCGACAACCGCCACTCTTCCGCCTCGGAAATTACGATCGGCGGACGGCGCGTTTCATACGGCCTCCCGAAGGCGTCGCCAATGGCGCCGCCGAGAATGCAACCAAGAATCCGGTCTCGCAAAAGCGCCCCCGATGCGATGTTACGACGCCGACTGGCTGATCTGCCGCAACGCATTTAACTTCGCCAGCGCGCCGCCTGTTTCAATCGAACGCGCGGCCATTTCGACCGCGCCGTCGAGACTGTTCGCCGCGCCCGCGATAAACAGCGACGCCGCCGCGTTGATCAGGACCAGATCGCGCGCCTCGTCTTTACGACTGCCTTCGAGAACGTCACGGATGATCGCGGCGTTCTCTCCCGCCGAGCCCCCGCGCAGACGGTCAATCGACGCGCGCCGCAGCCCGAAATCTTCCGGGGCGATCTCGAAGCGATCTATATCCTTGGGGCCTTCGGACGACGCGGAGTGGACTACCGTTTTGCCGTCGAGCGTAATTTCATCCAATCCGTCTTCGCCGCGCACAACCCAGGCCCGCCGCGTCCCCAAACGCGCCAGCGCGCGAGCGACCTTTTCGCAGGCGGATTCGGACGAGACGCCGACTACCTGGAACGGCGCGCCCGCCGGGTTGGTCAGCGGGCCGAGCAGGTTGAAGATCGTCCGCACACCCAGGTCGCGGCGAACCATCGCCACACGCTTCGTCGCGGCGTGGTGCAGCGGCGCGAACATGAAGCAGACGCCGATCTCGTCGAAGATTTCGTTGACTCGCTCCGGCGCCAGGTCGACCTTGACGCCGAGCGCGCCGAGCACGTCGGCGCTCCCGGCCCTGGTCGTCACGCCGACGTTGCCGTGTTTGGCAACCGGCACGCCCGCGGCCGCAACCACGAAGGCGGCGGCGGTCGAAACGTTGAAGGTCTTCGCGCGGCTGCCGCCCGTGCCGCAGGTGTCGACGTAGCGCGAATGCTTCGAAGCGATCCTGGAGCAGCGCGCGCGCATCGTCTGAGCGAATCCGGCCAACTCCTCCTCGGTCTCGCCCTTGCTCGCCAGCGCGATCAAAGCGGCGGCTATACGCGAGTCGGTCGCGTCATCCGCCAAAATCGCTTCGAGCAGGGCGGCGGCTTCCGCCTGAGCCAGGTCTTGCCGCGCGATCAGTTTGTTGAGCAGTTCGGACAGCATACGCCTCCCATTAGAGCGCCGCCTCGTCTCATGAGATCTACAATTTCAGATAATTGGCGAGCAATCGCTTGCCGGATGCGGTCATTATCGATTCGGGGTGAAACTGCACGCCCTCGCAGATGAATTCGCGATGTCGCAGCCCCATCACCAGGCCGTCGGAGGTCGTGGCGGAGACCTCCAACGCCGAGGGGACGCTGGCGCGGTCGACGATCAGCGAGTGATAGCGGGTGGCGGTGAACGGGTTCTCGACGCCTTCAAAGACCGTGCGCCCGTCGTGGAGTATCTGACTGGTCTTGCCGTGCATCAGGTAGGGGGCGCGAACGACGCTCCCGCCGAACGCCTGGCCCATCGCCTGATGGCCCAGACAGACGCCGAGCAGCGGGACTTTTCCGGCGAAATGACGGATCACGTCGAGCGTGATCCCAGCCTCGTCGGGCGTGCAGGGGCCGGGCGAAAGCACGATGCGTTCGGGCGCGAGTCCTTCGATTTCCTCGATCGTAATCCGGTCGTTGCGGGCGACCTCGATCTCCCGCGCGACCGGAAGGTCGGCGCCCAACTCGCCCAGGTACTGGACGAGGTTATAGGTGAATGAATCGTAGTTATCTATAACCAGGATCATTTCTTCTCTTTCTTTTCTCCGCCCTTCTCATCCCTGAAGGACTGGCAATCGGCCTCGTCAATGCGAACGAGGAGGGACAGAGCCAGACGATAGCCCAGGTAGACACTGTCGTGATTGACCCTCGATGGGTTATCGTTGTCGCTGTGCAGTATCTTCTGCCACTCATTGATCAGAGAGTGAATTGTCAGCGCCGGAATCCCCTTTCGGTTGAACGACGTCGAATCGGAATTACCGCCCACGAGATTGCCGCGCGCAAAAGGCGCCTTCATCTCTTTGGCCAGGGTCTCGGTGAAATCAACCAGTCTCTTGTTCGACAAGTTGTCGGCCACCTGCGCCGCGCCTAAACCCAGGCTGTCAATGTTGATCATCGCGCAGTATTCCGCGACCTGTTCCTTCTTGATCTCTCTGGCCATCGCGGACGAGCCGAGCAACCCCTTCTCCTCTTCGCCGAAGGTCACGAAAACGATGTTCTTCTTGAGCGGCATGTCTTTCAACGTGCGGTAAACGTGAGCCACCGCCACAACTCCCGTCCAGTTGTCAATCGCGCCGCACCCGGCGGAGACCTTGTCGAAGTGCGCGCCGATTACGATCTTTTCCGGCGAGTCGGTAGCGGCGGCTTTGCGGATCACGACGTTTTCGATCCCTCCGACCTTTTCAACGGCGATCTCTTCCGCCTTCGCGCCCATCTTTTCAAACAGCGCTTTGACCGCCTTCAGGCGATCGCCGTTTTTGCACGGAACCGAGTCGAACTCTGATCGAATCTCTTCGGGAGTTGAGATTCGCAGTTTAGACGCGCCTTCAGACTCCTGCGCGAAGGCGCTTGAGAAACAGATCAAAATGAGACAGGGCAAGAGCGCTGGCTTGGATTTCATTCAAATCACCCTTTACGGCTTGATAACAGCCTCTATCAATTCGATCTTTTCAATTGGCGTCTGCCCGTCCGCGCCGCGCTGGACTTTCTCCAGTTTGTCCAGCGTGTCGAAACCGTCAACGACTTTGCCGAAGATCGAATATTTTCCGTCCAGATTGGGCGCGGGCGCAAGCACGATGAAAAATGAGGTCAACGCGGAGTTGGGGTCGTCGGTCCGCGCCATCGAGAGTACGCCGCGGATGTGTTTGCGCGAGGCGCTGAATTCGCCTTTGAGCGGACGAATCCATTTATCGGCGTAATGCGTCTGATTGCCCGCGCGCCCCTGGCCGAGCCCCCCCTGCGCGACGAAGCCGGGCACGACGCGGTGAAAGATAGTGTGGTCGTACCAGCCCGTCTGCGTGAGCTTCAGAAAGTTTCGGACGTGCTCAGGCGCCAGATCGGGTTCGAGCGCGACGACCAGATCGCCCAAACTGGTATGCAGGACGACCTCTCTGCGCATCTCATCGACGCCGGCGTTTTTGAAAGGCTCTTCGCGCTTAGGCTCGATCTTGACGCTGACGATTTTGACCGGCGTGTTGAGCTTCTGTTCGGCGTCGGCCTCGGCCGTCGAAATTTTATCGACGACTTCGATGCCTTCTGTGACCTGGCCGAAGGCCGAGAACTGGCCGTCGAGTTGGGGCTGGGCCGAAGCGCAGATGAAGAATTGAGCGCCGCCGCTGTTGGGCTTGCCCGGTATGCGGACGGCGGAGACCGTCCCCGTGACGTGTTTGACGTCGCTGAACTCATCGGGCAGTTGATTCAACGCGCCGCTGCCCCATCGGACGCGCGGCGTCTTCGGGTCTTTCAGCAGCGGGTCGCCGCCTTGAATAACGCCCAGATGAATCGCTCGGTGGAAGGCCGAGCCGTCATAGAATCCTGCGCGGGCGTTCTTGACGAACGCCTGGACGTGCTTCGTGGCCTTATCAGGAAAGAACTCGAAGCGGATCACGCCGAGGTCGGTGGTGATCACGGCTTCGAGGCTCGCGGCCTCTTCGAGCGAGACCGGCGGCGGCTCGGCGCCCGGCAAAGGCGCGTTCTTCTTGCGCGGCGGTTGAGCGAGGCCGGCGACGGCGAGCAGACAGAGCAAAGACCAACTCGCCAGAATCAGTAGACCAAAAATCAGCGTAGGGGCAGACCTGTGTGTCTGCCCTGGCCTCCGCAGACCGGCCGCTTCGGGGCAGACACACAGGTCTGCCCCTATGCTGCGCCGCGCAATCCGTAATCTCATAGCTCTTTCTCCGCGATTTCGATGGCGCGAATCAAGGCGCGCGATTTATTGACGGTCTCCATGAACTCGGCCTCGGGCGTGGAGTCCGCGACGATGCCGCCGCCGGCCTGCACGTATGCCTTGCGCCCCCGCGAGTACATCGTCCGCAGCACGATGCACGAGTCGAGGTTTCCAGAATAATCGAAGTACATCACGGAGCCGGCGTAAGCCCCGCGGCGCGTCGGCTCAAGTTCGTCAATGATTTCCATCGCGCGGACTTTCGGCGCGCCCGAGAGCGTTCCCGCCGGGAACGTGGCGGCGAGCGCGTCGAAACAATCCAAGCCCTCGCGCAGCGTGGCCTTCAACGACGAGGTCAAATGCATGACGTGCGAAAAGCGTTCGACAAACATCAGGTCGGCGACTTCGACCGAGCCGTATTCGGCCACTCGCCCCAGGTCGTTGCGCCCCAGATCGACCAGCATGACGTGCTCGGCGCGCTCCTTCTCGTCCTGAACCAGATCACGCGCCAGAGCTTCGTCCTCGGCCTCGTCCACGCCGCGCCTGTAGGTCCCCGCGATCGGGCGGTACTCCAACCGCCGCCCTGCGCACCGCACCAGCATCTCGGGCGATGCGCCGAGTAGCGTCTCGTCGGCGTCAAGCTTGAGAAAAAACATGTACGGCGAGGGGTTGACCACACGCAGCGCGCGGTAAATTTGGAATGGGCTGGATTTGATTTCGGTCTCGAACCGCTGCGCGAAGACGACCTGAAAAGCGTCGCCTGCGCGAATATACTCTTTGATCCGCTCGACCGAACTCAGGTAGTACTTCTTACTCATGTTCGAGTTGACCTGTAGCGGCTCCGCGCGTCGCGCCGACGGAGGGGGTTCGATTGGGGCGGCCAGCGAAGCCTCCAACCTGGCGATCTCGCCGCAGGCGGCGATGTATTTTTCGCGCAGCCCCTCCCCGTCTTTTTCGCCGCCGGTGAAAACGTTGGCGATGATCTGAATCTGGTGCTTGACGTGATCGAACGCGAGCAGGCTGGAGAAGAACATGACCACGGCCGTATCCATATCCAGGTCGTCTTTGGCCTGACGCGGCAGCCGCTCGAACCAACGCACGGCGTCGTAGCCGAAATAACCGACCGCGCCCCCGGTGAACGGGGGCAATCCGGGCGCGTTGACCGGCTTGTGTTCGCGCATCAGATCGCGCATCACATCCAGCATCGGGGCGACGAACTTTTCGCTCGCCCCGCCGGCGCGTTCGACGATGATCTCGGCCTGGTCGCAATAATCGCCGGCGATGTTGCGCGCGCGAACTATGGTGTGCGGCGCGCAGCCGAGAAACGAATAACGCGCGATCTTCTCGCCGCCCTCGATCGATTCGAACAAGAAGGCCTGCGGAGATCGGCGCTCGATGCGCAAGTAGGCGGAGACGGGCGTCAACAGGTCGGCCATCACCGTCTTGACCAACGGCACTACCGTCCCACGCCCGGCCATCGCCAGAAATTCTTCGTAAGTTGCAGGTGTGATTGAGGGCATATTTTGAGAGTGAGAGAGCGGGAGAGCGGGAGAGCAGAAGAGCGGGAGAACGGGAGAACGGGAGAGCGGGAGATATGATTTTCTCCTACTCTCCTCTTCTCTCGCTCCCTCGCTCCCTCGCTCCCTCGCTCCCCTATTTCGGGTTCGCCGCTTTGCCCGCGCGGGCGCTCAATTCGGCGGCGATGTCGTACAGGCTCACGTCGCGTTCGACCATCAAGACCAGCAGATGATAAAGCAGGTCGCTGATTTCGGACGAGAGTTGTTTGCGGCCTTCGTCATCGATGGCGTTCTTCGCCGCGATGATCGTCTCGGCGGATTCCTCGCCGACTTTCTTGAGTATCTTGTCGAGGCCGCTGTTGAACAGGTAGCTCGTGTAGGAGCCTTCGGGCCGCTGATCCTTCCGCTCCTGGATCAGTTTGAAGAGGTCCTGAAGCTGTATCCCCAAATCCATCGCGGCGACGTTGACCAGCGAGACCTGCGACTCCACACGTTTAAGTATCGGGCCGTCCTTCTCCCAATCCCTCTCTCTTGGCTCTCTTGGCTCTCTTGGCTCTCTTGGCCCATTTTGCCTCACAGGTTCTTCGGACTTCGCCGTTTCGACTTCCTGCGCGCCGCGGAAGAAGCACGAGCGTTCGCCGGTGTGACAGGCCGGTCCGTTCGGATTGACCCGCACAATCAGCGCGTCGCCGTCGCAATCCAGGCGCAGATCGACCACTCGCTGAGTGGCGCCCGAGGTCGCCCCCTTATGCCAAAGCTCCCGCCGCGAACGGCTCCAAAACCAGGTCTCGCCCGTCTGCAGAGTCTTCGCCAGACTCTCGGCGTTCATGTGCGCGACCATCAGGATTTCGTCACTGTCGTCATCCTGTACGACGGCAGTAATCAATCCGCTGTCATCAAACTTCAGATTTTGAATCAACAACTCGGACATAGTCAGGTTTCAGGTTTCAGGTTTCAGGTTTCAGGTTTCAGGTTTCAGTAAAAGAATGACGCAGCAGATTCCTACCTGACACCTGAAACCTGACCAATCCTCATCTCATAAGCACTCCGCGTTCGCGCAAGTATTGCTTCGCTTCGCCGATCGTGAACTCTCCGAAATGGAAGATCGAAGCGGCCAGCGCCGCGCTCGCCTTGCCTGCGGTCAAGGCGTCGAAAAGGTGTTCGAGTTTGCCCGCGCCGCCCGAAGCGATGACTGGTATATTCACGGCCTCGGCGACCGCGCGTGTCAGATCTAAATCATAGCCATCTTTGTGTCCATCGCAATCCATGCTGGTCAGCAAAATCTCTCCCGCGCCCAGTTCCGCCGCCCGCCGGGCCCATTCGACCGCGTCGATGCCCGTCGGCGTGCGCCCCCCGTGAAGGTAGACTTCCCAGCTCGGCGGCGAAGCGCGGCGGCGTTTGGCGTCTATCGCCACGACGATGCATTGCGCGCCGAACCGCTCGGCGCCTTCGCGGATCAGGTCAGGGTTCTGCACGGCGGCGGTGTTGACCGAGATCTTATCCGCCCCGGCCTTCAAAATCGCGCGTACGTCGTCTACGGTGCGGACGCCGCCGCCCACGGTGAACGGGATAAAGACGCGGTCGGCCACGCGGCGGACCATGTCGGCCACGATCTCGCGCCGGTCGGACGAGGCCGTGATATCCAGAAAGACCAACTCGTCGGCGCCCTCGCCGTCGTACCGCGCGCCCTGTTCGACCGGGTCTCCGGCGTCGACCAGGTTGACGAAGCTGATGCCTTTGACCACGCGACCGCGATCAACGTCGAGACAGGGAATGATACGTTTAGCCAGCATTTTCGATTGTGGATTGCGGTAGGGCTTAGCCACAGAGACACAGAGCCACAGAGTAAATCAACGGAGGGTGGCTTTCATCTTTCCGTTCTCTTCTCTGTGCCTCTGTGGCTCTGTGGCTAAGCCCCGCAATCAATTATAAACTGATTTGCTTCACCGAAATCACGCGGGGCGACTTCGATAATTCGTCGAGCGTAGCGGCGTCGAGCGCGCTGTCGACCTGATAGACCGACATCGCCACGCCCCCGGCCTTGTTGCGGCTCAGGTAGAGCTGCGCGATGTTGATGTTGTGGTCGCCCAGGAAGGCGCCGACGCGCCCGACGACGCCCGGCCTGTCGTCATTGCGCACGACGAGCATGTGGCCTTGAGGCGCAGCCTCCAGGCGGTACGAATCGATCGTGACGATGCGCTGTTCCGCGCGCCCGAAGAGCGTGCCGGCGACCCGGCTCTCGTTCTGTTCGTTGCGGACGACGACCTCGACCAGGCTGGTGAAGTCCTGCGGGGCGCGGGCTTTCGATTCCGTGACGCGCAAGCCGCGCTCTTCGGCGATCACCGAGGCGTTTACCTGATTGACCCGCGCGCTGACCTGTTTGAGCAGGCCGGTCAGAATCGCCTGGGTGATCGGGCGCACATCGAGGTCGGCCACTTCGCCGCTGTAATTGATCTGAATCTCGCTGACCGGCTGGTTGAAGAATTGGGCCTGGAAGTCCCCCAGTATGGCGCCCAATGTCAGGTAAGGCCGCATCGTTTCGAGCGCCTCGGCCGAGACCGCCGGGACGTTGACCGCGCCAGCGATCGCGCCCGTGAGCAGGAAGTTCGCCACCGTCTCGGCGATCGTGACGGCGACCGACTCCTGCGCCTCATGCGTCGAGGCGCCGAGGTGCGGCGTGACGATCACTTCGTCCAGCCCGAGCAGCGGGTTGTCCGCCGGCACTGGCTCCTGCTCGAAGACGTCGAGCGCGGCGCCCGCGACCTTGCCCGATTTGATCGCGTCGTAAAGCGCCCGCTCGTCGACCAGCCCACCCCGCGCCGCGTTTATGACGCGCGCGCCGTCCTTCATCTTGGCGAAGGCCGACGGGCCGATGATGCCGCGCGTCTCTTCGGTCAGCGGTGTATGGACGGTGATGAAGTCGGACCGCTCGAAGACCTCGTCGAGCGCGGCCAGTTCGATGCCCGAGCGCATGGCGACGTCCTTAGTGATGAACGGGTCGTAAGCGACGACCTTCATCGCCAGCCCCAGGGCGCGCGAGGCGACGATCTTGCCGATGTTGCCCAGGCCGATTACGCCCAGAGTCTTCCCGGCCAACTCGGCGCCCATGAAACTTTTCTTGTCCCATTTGCCAGCCTTGAGCTTCGCATGGGCCTGCGGGATTTTGCGCGCCATCGACATCATCAACGAGATGGTGTGTTCAGCCGTGGTCACGCTGTTGCCGCCGGCGGCGTTCATCACCACTATGCCGCGCGCGGTCGCGGCGGGGACGTCAATGTTGTCCACGCCCGTGCCGGCGCGGCCTATGACTCTGAGTTTGTCGGCGGCGCCGATGATCTCGGCGGTCACCTTGGTCTCGCTGCGGACGATCAAGGCATCGTAATCGCCGATGGCCCGCCTCAACTCTTCCGGCTTCAACCCAGTGTTGACCTCGACTTGAAACCTTTCATTGCGACGCAACAGGTCTACGCCGACCTTGGAGAGGTTATCGCTGATCAGAATTTTCATAACGCTATGAAACCCGCCTTTCTTATAGAAATCAAGAAAAAGATAGTATGAACGATTGGGCGATGATTTGAATATATCGGGAACGACGCTCGGCGGCTACCACGAACAAGGCCAGTGCGATCGCGACAGGCCAGGCGCCGATTCGGATGGCGATGAAAGTCGCCAGGAGAGTAACGAATGACTATGAGGAGTCGATGACGGCGCGACCCAGGCGCGACAGCGCGTCGCAGTGACGGGCGTCTGGTTGTGATTCAGGTCTCCGGTCATTGACTGTTTCGAATGCCACTGAAATGCGCTCGCGGCGTGGCTGCCCGAGCGAACGCGTATGATATGTTTCGCATCCCTAAAAAGCAAACTGGCGTCAGAAAGACCGCCGAGAAGACGCCATCCGCATTGAGCGCGTGTACAATGAGCGCGGTTGTGAGCGAGTCTCGGCGCTTACGTGGGCCAGAAGTGATATCGAAAGGAATAGGCGAATGAATAAAGTGAATCTTGAAGTAAAGCTGTCGCAGTTTTCGGAGTATTGGGCGCCGAGAACCGTCGCCCAGTTTAACGGCCATGACATCATGGTGGTGAAATCGAAGGGCGAGTTTGTGTGGCACTCCCATCCGGACACGGATGACTTCTTCCTGG
Organism: Blastocatellia bacterium; assembly: GCA_036565725.1. Lineage (GTDB taxonomy): Bacteria > Acidobacteriota > Blastocatellia > RBC074 > RBC074 > JAJVID01. Next base: position 1,310 of record DATCXQ010000285.1, on the reverse strand, counting down.
TACTGAAAGGGCGTCTCAAAATCGAACTCCGCGATCAAACGATAGAACTCGGGCCGGGCGAACTTTTCGTCGTGCCGAAAGGAGTCGAACACCGGCCGGTCGCCGACGAAGAGGTTCATCTTCTCCTCATCGAGCCTGCCGGCACGCCGAACACGGGCGATAAAGAAACGGCGGCGGCGCGCCGAATCATCTAAAAGAGAATGAAAGCTAGCCACGTAGTAACGACTAAAGTCGTTATTACGTGGCTACGTGGCGCTTTTCTGAGGAGGAATGAACACATATGCGGAAGATGCAGGAACGCGTCCAGGCGAAGATTGCCGAGATCGAGCAGGAAATGAAACGGATCGGCTATTGGCAAAGCGAACCACTGCGGCCAGAGCAGTACGAATTTCGCTCGGCATTCGCCATGGACACCATGGCCTTCAGCCAATGGCTGCAATTCATCTTCATCCCACGAGTCACAAACATGATCGAGACTGGAGAGAAGTTTCCGCCGGACAGCCAGAACGGCGCTCAAGCCGTGCGCGAATTCGACGGCGATGATAGGGCGCAGGAGCTCGTCGCCTTGCTCTCGGAGTTTGACGAGATCATCAGGCAGGGTTCCCGTGGATGGAGAAGGTTCTTCGGCTGAGCGTCCGTGGGCAGTGGCCGCTCAGCGCCGGGCGGTTGGGCGCGCATATTAAGCGGGTACGATGGGTCTCAGTTTGAAAATGGCGCGGCGACAATTCCTCCGAAATGCGCCTAACATGGTCATTAGATTGCTTCGTTCATAGAGAGTTGGGATATGAGGGACAAATTACTTTTCTTGCTATATGTTGCTATCGGCGGCTTCGGCGCAATCGGTCAGGCGATGTGGTTACGACATGACCTTGTTGATTCTTATCCGTTCAAAATGATGGACATGCCGCCTTTTCAGTTCTATGCGCACATAGGCGAAGTCGGCGCAATCATTTCTCCTGCCATAGCAATTACCTTGGTATTTCTTTTCATGTCTGTCAAAAAGTATTGGATACCTGCGGTTCCCGTCGTGGCTTGCCCTTTCGAGCGGTTATCAGATCAGTGTACGGGAGGTGGCGGTAGCTCGACCGTGAGGATTGTCATTAATCCAAATCTTTTGCGTTCCCAAGATGGGCGCTTTTTCGTCGCGGAGCGACGGTTGAGCTTAGGCCGGCGTTTTAACGCCGGTTGAGGACGAATGATTATCTAGTCGCGGAGCGACGGTTGAGATTGTTGTGAGTTCGTCACTACATTCAACCGTCTTTTCTTCGCATCCTTCAACCGTCGCTCCGCGACTCGCGGATTTCTCTTAC
>DATCXQ010000272.1:0-6607 GCA_036565725.1 Blastocatellia bacterium | reverse complement strand
GCTTTTTCGTCGCGGAGCGACGGTTGAGCTTAGGCCGGCGTTTCAACGCCGGCCTAAGCTCAACCGTCGCTCCGCGACGAAAAAGCGCCTATCTTGGGAACGCAAAAGATTTGGATTAATGACAATCCTCACGGTCGAGCCACCGCCAGCTCCCGTACACTGATCTGATAACCGCTCTAAAGGCGGGACTACAAACATCCATACACTGAACTGCAAACCGATATAACCCTCAATTTATTCTATCGCGCATCAGCCTTTGCTCACGTCGACGCCCGCAAACTCTCGGAGGTAGGTGTTGCCTTTGTATTCGAGCTCGTCGTGGATGCCCGTCCTCGATGTGTAGTAGGCGCGCGCCACGCGGGATTTCAGTTCGACGAAGAACTTCTCTTCCGGCTTTTCGGGATTTGATTCTTTGCGCGCCATCCGAGACAGGACGGCGACGCGTTGATCCTGAGACGCCTGCATAAACGGCCGCCCGTTCATTTCGGCCGATATTTGGTCGACCAGCTTCAGCCCCTCACGCCATTGCAGCTTCGGCTCGTCTCCGAAAGACTCCGCCAGGCGCCGGTCAATGTATTCGGCGACTTTCGCGGCGCGCGCTCCGGGCGAATGCTCGTCGGTGGGAATGATCAACTCGCTCAATTCATCCACCATCGCGAATTCATCGGGAGTGAAAAAGCGATGCGCCTTGTTTTGAGCCTTCGCCGGACGGCGGCTGTTTTTTTGCCCGGTCTGGGGCAGCGCCGGAGCGATGACGGCGCCCGCCGCCAATTTCATCATCTCGCGACGGCCCACGCCCGACGTGGCGTTGGCTTCCCGTCTCCCCGCCTCCACGTCACCCCGTCTCTCGTCTTCACTCTTCGCCATCACAGATTTCCTTTCTTGAACTCGTCGGCCAGGTAATCGCAAGAGCGCCAGGCCAGGGCCATAATCGTCCACGTCGGGTTTTGACAGGAGGCGCTCACGTGGCTGCTGCCGTCGACCACGAACAGATTCTTCACGTCGTGTGACTGCTGGAATTGGTTGAGGACCGATTTCTTCGGATCGGTTCCCATCCTGGCCACGCCCAATTCGTGGATCGACCAGCCTTCGGTGAGGAGGCTGCGGCGCAGGCTGACCTCGGTGAATCCGGCGGCCTCCATCATCTCCTGCGCGGCGTCGGCCATGTCCTCGCACATCTTCTTTTCGTTGTCGCCGAATTTGTAATGGAAGCGCAGGACGGAGATTCCCCACCGGTCTTTCACATCGGGGTCGAGGTCGACGTAGTTTTCGTAGCGCGGGAGGACTTCGCCGAACCCGCCCAGAGAAATCATCGCCCCGGCGTAATCGCGCACGCCTTTCTTGTAGTCCTTGCCGAATCCGGGGGTGTCGAAGACGCTGTCCGGAAGCATGGTTACCCCGCTGCCCCCTTCGAAGCCGTAACCGCGTATGAATTTCGGGTTGCGTTCGGAGAGGTTGCGGAAGCGCGGAATGTAAAAACCTCCAGGGCGTCCGTCGTCGAGCGTTCGCTTCGCGCCGACCTTATCTTTGACCAGCGCGGTCACGTTCGGCCCCATCACGTGCTCGCAGAAGTTATGGCCGACATGGCCGCTGGAATTTCCGATGCCGTTCGGATACAGCCGCGATTTGGAGAGCAGCATCAGCCGCGCCGATTCGAGCGTCGACGCGGCGAGCACGACGACCTTAGCCTTGGCCTCGTAACTCTTAGCCGTCACCGTGTCGACGAAGGCGACGCCGCGAGCCTTACCGGTGTTCGTGTCCACCAAAACCTCGCTGACCGTGGCGTTCGTGCGGATGGTCAAATTGCCGGTCTCGAATGCCGGGAAGATCAAGCCGGTTGGCGAATCGAAGGCCGCGTGAATGTCACACCCGCCCGCGCGCCGGTTGCACGCGCCTCGGCCGTAACAGCGCATCCGATATTTGTTCTTGACCCCGTCGGTCGTCACGCCGGCGCGGTATGGCGTCAACGTCCTCCCCATCTTCGCCAAGGTGTTGCGCAAATGGACCTCGGGGTCGTTCAACCGAATCGGGCGCTGGAAGATGCTGTCGGGCAGATGCGGCAGGTTCTCTTTCACGCCCGAAATACCGAGCAGAAGATCCACCTTGTCGTAATACTTCTCGACGTCTTTGTACTCGATGGGCCAATCCTCGCCGTAGCCGTCGCGCGAGGCGGCTTTGAAGTCGTAATCCGAAAGGCGCAGCGCCAACCGGCCCCAGATGTTGGTCTTGCCTCCCAAACATCGCGCGCGCACCCAGGCGTAATTCGTGCCCGTGTAGGGATGGTCTTTCTCGTCAACAACGATGTTCTTGCTGTAATCGCTGCCGCCCCAACCCTGCACGTAAGAATGCATGTGGTTCGCCTTGAGGCCCTCGGCGTATGGCGGTTTGCGGAAGGTGTATTCGTTGAGCGTCAGCGCATGGTGGTCGGGCGACATCTCCCCTCGGCGCGGGTGTTCGTAAGGCCACTCGGTCGATTTCAATTCCTCGGTCGTGTCGATGCGCCTGCCGGCTTCGAGCAGCAGCGTCTTCATGCCCGCCGAGGCCAACACGTAAGCTGCCATTCCGCCCGCCGCGCCCGATCCGACGACGATCGCGTCGTAGACCTTTTTGAGATCGACTGTTCTGTCATTCGGAATGTTCGGAGCCGCCGCCTGCATTGAAATCACCTCCCCCTGAAAAACAAAGAGACCGCCATCGCGAATCCTACCAGGATCACGACGCGGCGCACGAATTTCTGCCCCATACGGCGCGCGATCCCCGCCCCGCCGTAACCGCCGATGATCGAGCCCGCGGCCATTAAAGCTGCCGGCGGCCAATCGACCAATCCCGCAAATACGAAATAGACGGCGGCGACTCCGTTGATCACCGAGCCGAAGATGTTCTTCAGCCCGTTCATTTGATGGATGTCGCTCAGGCCCATAATGCCGAGCACGGCCAGCATCAGGATTCCGATGCCCGCGCCGAAATACCCGCCGTAGACCGCTACTAGAAATTGATAGAAGCTCGCGCCGATCATCCAGCTCGCAGTCGCCTCTTGATGAGCCGAAGCTCCCGACCGCAGCCAGCGTTGAACCGACTCCTGGAGCATAAACAAGACCGTGGCGAAGAGAATTAGAAAAGGTACCAGCGCGGCGAATGTAACAGGCGGGGTTCTTTTGAGCAACATCGCGCCGATCACGCCCCCCGCGACGCTGGGGATCAGCAGATAGAGGAATTTCCGCGGCGCCTTCAGCGTCTCTCCGCGATAGCCGTAGGCGCTCGACAACGTGCCTGGCACGAGCGCCAGCGCGCTTGTGGCGTTCGCGATTATTTCAGGGCGCCCCGACCAGATCAGCGCCGGAAAAGTCACCAGCGTCCCGCCGCCCGCCACCGAATTGATCATCCCTGCCATCATCGCCGCGCTGAACAGCAACAAGCCTTGAACCAGAGTCATAAGCAATAATGAAGTGTGCGCGTATTTCAAGTAAATGAAGCGCCAAAACACCCGCTGGCGCCATCCAGCATAATTCAGTACGGCCAGTAAATAGAAAAGCGCCGCTCAGGATCGCTTCCGATCCGACTGAGCGGCGCAAATTCGACTCGGCTTTGCGCCCAGTCTCTGTCAATACGCGCCGAGACCGGTCGGCCAGCCGCCGCGCGTGAAGTAATCGCTTAGGGTGAAAGACAACATGATGAGCAGCCAGAACACGGACGCCACCACGATTACCTGCGTCAGGCGCGAACTCCAGCGCACGTGCATGAAGATCATTATGACCGCCGTCGCCTTGATGACGGCGATGGACAGCGCGACTAGAGCGTTGAGCGGGCCCCAGATTTTCTCCAAATCGAACTGAGCGACGTAAACTGTCAGCACGGTCATTACCATCAGAAGCACGAAGACGCCTATATAATATTTGATGGGATTTTCAGGATGCCCATGAGAATCATCGTGAGAATGATCTGCCATAACCCCTCTCGATATATCAGTGTTTGCCAAAGTGGAAGCCCGTCAAGTAGAGCAGCGGGAAGAGGAATATCCAGACGATGTCAACGAAGTGCCAATAAAGGCCGCTGATCTCGACCGGCGAGTTGTAATTCTTGGTGAACTTGCCCTTCCGCGCCATCAAAATCAGCGTGATCAGGATGCCCGCGCCGACGATCATGTGCAGCGCGTGCAGCCCCGTCATCATGAAGTATATCCACAGGAAGACGCGCACTGGTTGTTGTAAATTGGCCGGTATCGCGTGGTGAGACGTCGGATCCATTTCCGGTGTAACAGGGTTGTAAAAACCCACCGCCGGGAAGAGGTTGTCATGAATCTTCGACGCGTACTCGAAATATTTGATCACCAGAAAGGCCAGGCCCAATAACAACGTGGCGGTGAGAAAACCTATGAGCTTCTTCGTCTCGCCCTTTTGCGAATAATAGACCGCCATCGCCATCGTCAAGCTGCTGACGATCAGCACGACCGTATTGGTTCCGCCGAGCTGGACGTTGAGCAGGTGACTGCCGTAGAGGAAGCCTTGCGGATAAATGGTGCGATAGATCGTGTAGGCCAGAAACAGCCCGCCGAAGAACATGACTTCCGTCAACAGGAAGAGCCACATTCCGACCATTCCAGCTTCTTTCTGCTGTTCCATGCTGACGAAATGGTGCGCCAGCCCTTCAACATGAGTCGCGTGTTCAGCCAAAGTAATTCTCCAATCGGTAGTTGATCGGGAGTGGGGAGTGGGGAATGGGGAATGGGGAGCAATTTCGGAATTTTGTCGCTCCCCACTCCCTACTCCCCATTTCCTACTCCCGACTGTCTTATGCCCTCAGTAATTCAGCCTCGCGATCCTGTTTGATCTCCGGGACGTGCTCGAACTCATAAGGCTCGTGCGTGACCACAGGCTGGTAAGTGAAGTTCTCGGTCGGAGGCGGCGACGGGGTTTGCCATTCCAGCCCCGAGGCCCTCCACGGATTCGCTCCCGCCTTCTCGCCGTATATTAGCGACCACGCCAGGTAAAAGACCGGCAGGATGAATCCGACCGCCAGGATCGAAGCGCCCGCGCTCGACAAGACGTGCAGTACCTGGTATTCAGGCGGGTAAGCGTGATAGCGGCGCGGCATTCCCATCTGGCCCAGGATGAACTGCGGCATGAACGTCAGGTTGAATCCGATGAAGATGATTATCGCCGAGATTCTGCCCAGAAACTCCGAATACATCCGCCCCGTGATCTTCGGCCACCAGTAATGCAACCCGCCCAGGAAGCCGATCAATTGGCCGCCCACCATCACGTAATGGAAGTGCGCGACGACGAAGTAAGTGTCATGCAAGGGAATGTCGAGCCCCAGCGCGGCCAGGAATAATCCGGTCATTCCGCCGACGGTGAACAACCCCAGGAATGCCAGGGCGTAGATCATCGGCGTGTCGAACGAGACGGAGCCTTTGTAGATCGTCGCCGTCCAATTAAACGTCTTGATCGCCGACGGAATCGCCACCGCGTAGCTGATCAGCGAGAAGACCATTCCGGTATACATTGACTGGCTGGTGGTGAACATGTGATGCCCCCAGACCAGGAAGCCGAAGACCGCAATGGCCAGTGACGAGAAGGCCACGAAGTTATAACCGAAGATGCGTTTGCGCGTCATCGTGGCGATCAGCTCGCTGATCACGCCCATCGAGGGCAAGATCATGATGTAGACCGCCGGGTGCGAGTAGAACCAGAACATGTGCTGGAAGAGGATCGGGTCGCCGCCGAGTTTCGGATCGAAGATGCCGATCTGCATCGTGCGCTCGAACGCCAGCGCCAGCACCGTGATCGCGATAACCGGCGTGCCAAGCACCATGATCAGGCTAGTCGCGTATTGCGCCCAGACGAAGAGCGGCAACCGGAACCAGGTCAACCCGGGCGCGCGCATCGTGTGGATGGTCACCATGAAGTTCAATCCGGTGAGGATCGAACTGAACCCGGTGATGAAGATCGAAACGCCCGCGATCGTGACCTGACTGTTCGAGTAGATCGAGCTGTACGGCGGATAGAACGTCCAGCCGGTGTCGATGCCGCCACTGATCATCGTGAATAGCATCATACTGCCGCCGATCATGAAGACGTACCAGCTCATCAGGTTGAGCCTCGGGAAGGCGACGTCCTTCGCGCCCAGCATCAGCGGGAGGATGAAATTGCCCAGGACCGCCGGGATCGACGGGATCAGGAAGAAAAAGATCATCGTCACGCCGTGCATCGTGAAGACGCGGTTGTAAAACTCCGGCGTCAACAGATCCCCCTCGGGCGTCACCAACTCCAGCCGGATGAGCATCGCGTAGATGCCGCCGATGGCGAAGAAGAACGAGATCGCGAACAGATAGAGCAGTCCGATCCTCTTGTGATCGAGCGTCAACAGCCACGACTTCACCGTCGTTGCGGCGTTCAGATAATTCTTGCGGCCTTCTGACCTGATAATTTCTTCGCTTGCCATATAAATGTCCTATCAGTCCTGTTTCGGTTGTTCGCCCTGCGGCGCGGCGGGTTTCGCCGCCTGCGGGAGCGCCGGTCGCTCAACCCCTTTCGTCGCCGGCGCCGGCGACGCGGCGGCCGGCGACGCGCCCTGTTTCGGTCCTATGGATTTTATGTATTGGATAATC
>DATCXQ010000266.1:0-14196 GCA_036565725.1 Blastocatellia bacterium | reverse complement strand
GACGGTTGATACCGATGATCGGTATCAACCGTCGCTGCGGCGACTGAGAACGGATATGCGTTAGTCGACCCGGCTTTGAAAAGCCGGGCTAAGCTCACGTGGTCGCTCCGCGACTGGGAAGACGGTGGTTGCATTATTTTTTCAAAGACCATAAAAGCCGGGCTAGGATCAACCGTCGCGGCAGCGACCAGGAGGCGTTGTTGCATTTATTTTTCAAAGACCATTAACCCACGGAACGTTCTTTTCACATGCGCCTATGTACGGTCATGTACCGACACGTTCTGGCACGGGGCGTTAGGCTTTCCTGGATGATATGGCCTATCAACCGATAGAAGACTACGGAGTCATAGGAGACACTCAAACAGTGGCTCTAGTGGGAATGAACGGATCAATCGATTGGTTCTGTTTTCCCAGATTCGACTCTCCGAGCGTCTTCGCCGCCATCCTGGATGAAAAGAAAGGCGGACATTACAAGATCTCGCCGGTAACCGATGTGACCTCTCACAAGCAGCTTTATTGGCCGGAGACGAATGTCCTGATCACGAGGTTCCTCTCGCCAGACGGAGTCGCCGAAATCACCGATTACATGCCCATCGGCAGGGATACAAAGGCGCCCGGAAGCCGGCAGGTGGTGCGCCGTGTCCAGATGGTGCGCGGAAGCATGGCTTTCAAGTTGGAGTGCTACCCGGCCTTCAACTACGCGCGTGATCCCCATGTAACCAGCCTTACCCTAGAAGGGGCCGCGTTCCATGCGCCTGGACTCAGCCTGGGATTGGCTTCGGCGGTTCCCCTGAAACAAGACGGGAGCGGCGTCTTCGCCGAATTTACGCTGCAAGAGGGGCAAACAACGGCCTTCGTGCTCAAAGAAGTCGCCTGTGGCGCCGGTTGCGGCCTCACCATGTCTGAGCGAGAGTCGTCGGATGATTTCAAGAGAACAGTCGAATATTGGCTTCGCTGGATCTCAAAATGCACGTACACCGGCCGCTGGCGCGAAATGGTGCATCGCTCCGCGCTGGCGCTCAAGCTGCTCACCTATGAGCCGACGGGCGCGATTGTCGCGGCTCCGACTTGCAGTCTGCCGGAAGCGATCGGGGGCGGTCGCAACTGGGATTACAGGTACACCTGGATTCGAGACGCCGCCTTCACGCTCTACGGACTGCTCCGGATAGGATTGACCGAAGAGGCCGCGAGTTTCATGGACTGGATAGACGCCAGATGTCACGAGCCGAATCCCGACGGGTCCCTGCAGATTATGTATGGAATTGACGGGCGCCATGTGTTGGCGGAGGAGACCCTCGATCATCTGGAAGGTTACAAGGGGTCTCGCCCGGTGCGAATCGGGAACGGCGCTTACGATCAACTGCAGTTGGACATCTACGGCGAGTTGATGGATTCGGTCTATCTATACAATAAATACGGAAGCCAGATCTCATCGGAACTCTGGTCGGAACTCAGACGGCTGATCAACTGGATCAGCGATAACTGGCGGCGGGAAGACGAGGGGATCTGGGAAACTCGCGCAGGTCGGCGCCACTTCGTCTATTCCAAGCTCATGAGCTGGGTCGCCATTGATCGTGGCTTACGGCTGGCTGACAAACGGTCGTTCCCCGCCGACCGGGAAAAGTGGTTGAAGGTTCGCGACCAGATCTATGAGGAGATTATGGCCATGGGATGGAGCCCCCCGCGCCAGGCCTTCGTCCAGTATTACGGGAGCGAAGCTCTGGACGCCTCGAATCTGATGATGCCGCTTGTGTTCTTCCTCGCCCCCTCAGACCCCAAAATGTTGATGACTATCGACGCGATCAATCAACCGCCAAATAAGGGCGGGCTGGTCTCCAACAGCCTCGTCTATCGCTACAACAGGAAAGAAGTGAGCGACGGACTTGAAGGCATTGAGGGGACGTTCAACCTCTGCACCTTCTGGCTTGTCGAAGCGCTCACGCGCGCGGGGCGGGTGGATAAGACTCGGCTGGATGAAGCGCGATTGATCTTCGAGCGGATGCTGGGTTACGCGAACCATTTGGGGTTGTACGCGGAGGAGACCGGCCCCAGCGGCGAGGCGCTGGGAAATTTCCCGCAGGCCTTTACGCATCTGACCCTCATCAGCGCCGCATATAATCTGAATCGAACCCTCGACGAGAGGAGATAACAGACTTGGTTCCTTTCGCCTCATGCGCCGCCTGTTAGAAATCGGGCCTCGGCCAGGTCCAGTTCGTGTTCAATCTGGCGGAGCAGTTCATCGTTGATGCGACGCTCATTGCGAAGTCGAATTGCGTGTAGTCGTTCGACCTGGATGAGTTCGCGCGACAGCTCGACGAAGCGCCTGTGGCTCGCGGAACGGACGGCGGCTTCTTCTTCCGACAAGGTCGCCAGGCGGTCACGGTAATGAAGTTCCAAGTCGTCGAAAACTTTGGCGAAGTCGGCGCTCTCACTCTCGCGGACTGCATCCAGTCGCCGGAGCGCCGCATTCAGAATCGCGCGCCGCGCCTCTTCCTCTTCAGTGTTTCGGCTCGTGGCGCCGGCCAGACCGAGCGCGCGGATCAGCGGCGGCAGAGTGAGGCCTTGAAGGACGAGCGTCACCAGGATGACGCTGAACGCGAGAAAGATGATCAGCTGGCGCTGCGCGAACGGCTCCCCAGGCGCCAGCGTATGTGGCAGGGCGATCGCAGCCGCAAGCGAGATTACGCCACGCATTCCGGTCCATCCGACGATGAAGATTTGTCGCGCCGGCGGCAGTCGCTCCCTCTGATGAAGAACGCGCCTGCGTATGAAATAAGACAGGCGCGCGCCGGGAAACATCCAGATCAGGCGCAGCAGAATGAGAAAGGCGCTGAAGAAGGCGCCATACATCAGCAGTTCGCGCAGACTATGATCCCGCGTTCCCTCCAGGACGTAGGGGAGTTGCAGTCCGATGAATATGAACACCAGCCCGTTGAGGATAAAAGTCAGAGAATCCCAAACCGCAGATGCCTGCAAACGCACACCAGGCGAAAAAAAGCCCGAGCTCCTGCGGCTAAGGTAAAGTCCACAGGCCACGACCGCCAGAACCCCGGAAGCCCGAATCGAATCGGCGGCGAGGTAGGCCGCGTAAGGAGTCAGGATGCTAAGGGCTATCTCTATCGGAGCGTCGTCGATACGGTGTTCGATCCAGTTGACGACCACTCCGATCAACAACCCTACCGCGAGGCCCGCCGCCGCCAAATAGACAAGGCGCAGGAGTCCGGAGACAACGGTTGGCGGCTGGCCTCGAACGAGCATGGCAATGGCGAATTCGAGAGCGAGCAGAGCGCTGGCGTCATTGACCAGGCTCTCGCCTTCGAGAATGTCGACGATCCGCTGCGGTAGTCCGATCCGTCTTGCGATCGAAGTGGCGGCGATGGCGTCAGTTGGCGCAACTACCGCGCCGAGGGCAAATCCCATGCGCCAGTCAAAGCCCGGGAGGAACCGTTGCGCCACCTCGGCCACGCCGAGCACGGTGAAGGTGACCAGACCGAACGCCAGAGAAAAGATGCTGACCAGGTTGTAGGAGAACTCACGCCAGGGAACTCGCCATGCGGCGGAATAAAGAAGTGGCGGCAAAACCACGAAAAAAACGACGTCCGGGTCCAGTGTGATTCTAGGGATCCCGGGGACGAAGCCGAGCAATAATCCCGCGATCACGAGGACGATCGGATACGGAGTCCTCAGTCTGCACGCCAATGCGCCAAAGGCCGCGACGAAAAGTAGCAGAAGCAGGAAGACTACCTCGACCGTCTTCATTTTCCATTAAGCAGGCGCCGAAAATTTTTGGGTCGTAATGGTCATGGCATTGTTCATTGTTCATCGTTCATTTGTCATTTGTCATTGTGGAATGGCGCGGCTCCGGCAATGACAAATGAACAATGGAAAATGAACAATGAAACCGCCTCAAAATTTCTGCCTGATTGCTTACTTCTTCTATAAGTAATTAGGACTACCAGCGCACCCCGACTGCAAGCACTCCTCCCCAGCCGCCATAATCGCCTGGGAAGAGAGGATTCGCCGGCGGGCCAATCCTGCGTTCCTGAGCCAGGATTAAGGCCACGCCGATGTTCAACCAGCGATCACCCATGACCCGTCTGATCACGCCGCCGGTGAAATCGAACCCGCCTGTGTTTATCGTCCCTGGGGAAAACGCGGCGTCCGGTAAGCCCTTGCTGGTATACGCCCAACCAAATTGAAGTATGGTGTCGGGGTTCAGCGTGTATAGGGCGCCGGTGCGGAATGAGCGCACATCGAACGCGTCCAGGTTCAGCGTGACGAGCGCCTGACCACTCACTTCGGCTCTGACAACAAGCTGCTGAAAGGTCGCCGTGTAATCGTAGAAGCGGAAGTCGGAAAAGAGGCGCAGATTGTCTGTGGCCTTGACCTCGAAACCGCCCTCCGCGATGGCCGGCGGCTTCAGCTTCAGGGTGACTGCCGTGTTTAGCGGAATGATTTGCGCGGCGCCTGACGGGCCTGGAACCAGAACAAAGGTTTTCAGACCCCCTTCAAGGTTATAACTCCGTTTGGTCTTGTAATTGATCCCGAAGCTAAGTCGCGTGGTCGGGCGATAGAGCAACCCAACGCTCGCGCCCGGCGCGCCGATACTGTCGACATCCAGCTGATCCTGTCGCACGATTCCGAGCTGGGCAAGGGTTGGATTAGGGCGCGCCAGGTTAACAAATCCTCGTCCGATGATGAACGAACCGCCGACCGACAGCTTCCGGTGAAGCTTCATTGCGACGCCGAACGCCCAATCATTCGACGCCACGCGAGTGTCGAAGAATGTTGCAAGCGGTCCTAACGACGACGGGTCTTTGAGCTTGCTCTGGAAACCGAAGATGATATATGAGCCCCAGCCGAACGCAAATTTCCTATCGCCGCGCGTGTAGGTAGTTTCACTCGCCCAATTGAGGGGCGGGCCAAAACGTGTTTCCGTAGTGATCCCCTGCGCCGGCCCGGGCAGGAATCTCTCACGGCGATCAAGGAAGGTCGACAAATGAAGCGATCCGTTGAAGCGCCATCGGCCTTTGTCTGAGACGGCTTGCTGCCCATTGTTACGAAACGGGATATCCGTCAATCCCGCCACGTTGTTACGAAGGAAGAAATTGTCCTCGTCGGTGCGCGCATTGCCAGCGCCACTCGTCCCCACCGGGACTCCGACAGGAAGGTTGATGACCTGCGCTTTGACCGCCGCGCCGGGCATGAGCGCAAACACGAGAATGAAACTCAACGTTCCAACCCGTCTTCGAAGATTCGACAACTGTTTTGCAAAGAACCTGGGATTCATCCTTCTCCTCTTTTTTCCCTGAACGGCTTTATGAGGGCGCTCGAAGCCCGCACACGGGAATCATAGATATTTGGACGGGCGAGCGCCTGATAGCCGGCGGTCGCGCCGTAAACCGCGCCGAATAATCGGCCGGCTTTCTCACAGCAACTTGTCGAGCGTAATCGGCAGGTCGCGGACGCGCTTGCCGGTCGCATCGTCTGATTTGTTATTCATAGTCTGAATCAAGCCATGCAACATCGGGACGCCGGTACAGTACCGCGCGCGTAAGCAAGCGGCCTATCAATTAGTCCGCCGCGCAGCAATCGCGCGCGGCGCTGTACCAATCTTGCGCGGCTCGATTTAGCCCCCGGTTGTGAGAACGGCTCGAAACCGCGCCTTACCGCTCATCATGTGATTGTAGGCCTCGGCCGCGCGCTCCAGCGGAAAGACCTCGGTCATAGCGCGCACGCCCGTTAGCGCGCTGAACGAAAGCGTGTCCTGCGAATCGATGGACGCGCCGGAAGGCCATCCCATGATGGACCGGCGTCCTCCGATGAGCAGATATGCCGGCGCTTCTATTGGTTCGTCGGCGACACCGAGGACGATGAGCTTCCCGTTGACGCCGAGACCTCCCAAGACCGCGTTCATCGCTTTGCCGCTCGTCACGGTCGCAAGGATGACCCTGGCGCCGCCGAGTTTGGCCAGTTCCGCCGCCGCATCCTGCGCCTGACTGTCGATGTAGCGCCACGCGCCGAGTTTCTTGGCCAGCGGTTCTTTATCCATTCCTCGCGCAACGGCGACGGTCTTGAAACCCATCTTCGAAGCGAACTGAACGGCCAAATGACCGAGTCCCCCCACACCCAATATGGCGACCGTCTCTCCGGGCCGCGCGCCGCTGTTGCGGAGAGAGTTGAAGGTGGTGACACCCGCGCACATCAGCGGTCCCGCGTCCACGGCTGAAATCCCTTCCGGGATCAGCGCCAACGCTCCGGCGGGAGCGATCATGTATTCGGCATAGCCGCCGTCGTATGCGATGCCGGGAATTTGAAATGCGATTTGGCAGGTTACGAAGTCTCCGCGACGGCAAGAATCGCAGCGCCCGCAGTGTCCGCCGTGCCAGCCGACTCCGACCCGCTGGCCTGGCGCCCACCCGGCGACGTCCACGCCGACCGCGTCGATGATTCCGGCGATCTCATGTCCCGGAACCCGCGGGTATTGGATGCCCGGCCAGGTTCCCTCTTTTGTAAGTGAGTCGCTGTGGCAGACGCCACAAGCCTCCACCTTGAGGCGCACGAATCCGGCCCCAGGCGCCGGGATTTCGCGCTCAACAATCTCAAGCGGGCCATTCGCCTCGGCGATTTGCGCCACACGCATCCTTGGCATGGTTCCTCCGATTCACGTAGGCAGCCCGTCGGCTCGAAGGGCTGCCTGCTCTGACTCGCGGCTATGGGGTGATGGACCTCCACCACAGAGCAATTAACGTTCCAGGTGTCTGGCGACTAATGAGAAGGCTTCGAGCGGGCCCGGCGCGGATCTGAAGGATTCTGATGGACAGGAGCGAGACGGATTGTCCAAGGGTGATACGCGAAGATCGCATAAGGGAAATACACGCTGAACATTTCTCACGTGGTAGCCCCTCATTTAACCATGGTCGGCGTTATGCTAGATCCATTTGCAATTGCGTGTACGGTAGGGGCAGACCTATGTGTCTGCCCCGGATTGGGTTTACGCATCACCGCCGGGGCAGACACATAGGTCTGCCCCTACACTTATTCGCAATGCGCTACAAGTTAGAGGGAGAATACGGAGCAAACGGGAATGGCGAAACATACGGAATTCCTTTTAGAGGTTTTCCGTATGTTCCTCCATTCCCGTTTGCTCCGCATTCTCTTGTAACTCGTCTGGGTCTCGAACGACGCCTTCATCATCGTGAGGCGCCTCGCGTCCCCTATTCATTAGATAGTAGAGGCTCGGCAGCGCCAGCAGTGTGAGGAACAGCGTCGATAACAGTCCGCCGACCACCACCGTGGCGAGTGGCCGCTGCACGTCGGAGCCGATGCCCGTCGCCCTGGCCGCCGGGATCATCCCGAGCATCGCCACGACGATCATCATCAACACCGGGCGCATCTGCTTGAGCGCCCCTTTAATGACCGCCTCTCTGACTCCGAGCCGGGCGGCTTCGCGCTGGCGGTTGATCTCCGCGACCACCAGCACACCGCTCATCACCGCCACGCCGAAGAGCGAGATGAAACCGACCGCCGCAGACACGCTCAGGTTTACGCCGCGAACCCAGAGCGCGACCACACCGCCGACGAGCGAGAACGGCACGCTCATCATCACCAATCCCGCATGGCTAGCTTTGCCGAAGGCCGAGAAGAGCAGTCCGAAGATCAGCGCGATCGTGACCGGCAAGATCACGTACAATCGCCGTCGCGCGCGCTCCAGGTTCTCGAACATCCCTCCCCACGCCACATGGTAGCCTTCCGGAAGTTTGACCTCCCGTTCGAAGCTCTTTTGCGTTTCCTCCGCAAAACCTCCCTGGTCGCGCCCGCGAATGTTGGCGCGGATAGTAATCTGACGCTGGTTCTCGCGCCGCGCGATGATCGTGGCGCCGTTGGCCACTGTGATTTCCGCGAGTTGCGCCAGTGGCACGCGCCCGCCGTCAGGCGTGGGGATCAGGATGCGCCCGATGGCGTCGGCGTCGGCCCTGGCTTCGGGCGCGTAGCGCACGCTGAGGTCGAACTTCCTTTCGCCCTCAAAAACTTCGCACACCGCCCGCCCGCCGATGGCCAGCTCGATCACGTCCTGTACGTCGCTGACGTTGATGGCGTAGCGCGCCACTTCGTCGCGTTTGATGCGGATGCGGAGCTGAGCCTGTTCGTCCTCCTGCTCGATTGAGGTGTCCGCCGCGCCCCGTGTCCGCCCCAACATCGCGAGCGTCCGGGTGGCCAGCTCGCGCAGCTTCTTCAAGTCGGGGCCGCTGATGATCACCGCCAGATCGGCGGACGACCCCGTCGCCATTTCGGTCGAGGTGTCAATGATCGGCTGCGTAAAATTAAGCGTCGCGCCGGGGATCGCGGCGCGCAGCCTCCGGCCGAGGTCCTCGACCAGGTCGCGCTTGATCCTGCCCGGCGGCCACCTGTCATAAGGGTGCAGACCGATTAGCAACTCGTTGCGGTTCGGGCCGAACGGGTCCGTGCCTGAGTCATTGCGCCCGCTCTGCGACATCACGGTCCTGACCTCGGGCGATTGTTTGATAATGGCGCGCATCTGGCGCGCGACCTCGCATGATTTTTGCAGCGATACGCCGGGCGGCAGGTTGGCGCGAATCCAGATCACGCCCTCGTCGAGCTGCGGCAGGAACTCCGTGCCGAGCGCGCGGGCAAGCAGGAACGAGGCGGCCACCAGGGCCAGCGCGACGGAGACGGTCAACGCCGCGCGACGCAGGGCGCCACGCAGCAATTGTTCATAGCGCCCGGCGAGCCGGCGAAGCAGGGGGTTCTCCCAGCTCTTCGCCCCGCGACGGAAAAGCCATGTGGCCAGCGCCGGGATCAGCGTCAGCGACAGTATCAGCGAGCCGAGCAGCGCGCTCGCCACTGTGAAGGCCATCGGCCCGAACAGCCGCCGCTCGACGCGCTGCATCGTGAAGAGCGGGATGTAGGCGGCGACGATGATTGCCAGCGAGAAAAAGATCGGCTGCGCCATCTCCAGCGCGGCGGCTTGAACGGCCCGCGGCGCGTCCCCGAGCCCGCCTTCGCGTTCGCGCTCCTCCAGGCGGTGGACGATGTGTTCCACCATCACCAGCGAGCCGTCAACGACGATCCCGAAATCGATCGCGCCGAGTGATAGCAGGTTGGCCGGAATCCCGGCCAGGTACATGCAGATGAAGGCGAAGAGCAATGAGAGCGGTATGGTCAGCGCCGTCAGCAGCGCCGCCCGCGCGCTGCCGAGGAAGAGCAGCAGCACCCCGATCACGATCACCAGCCCCTCGACGAGCGTGCGCGAGACCGTCCTGAGCGTGTTGCTGACGAGGTCGGCGCGGTCATAGAGCGGGATGATCTTCACGCCGGCGGGCAGGCGGCCGTTATTCAACTCGTCCAAGGCCGCCTTTACATTCTTCAGCACTTCGCTGGGGTTCTCCCAGCGTCGCATCAGCACGATGCCCTCGACCCCGTCCTGACATTCGCCCGACTGGTCGTTGACGCCGAATACGCCGGTCTGCGGCGCGGCGCCAAAGGTAACCCGCCCGACGTCGCGCACGAAGACCGGCACGCCGTTCGACGCGTCGAGCACGATGTTTTCCACGTCGCCGACGGACTGGATCAAACCTACGCCGCGAACCACAAGGCTCTGCTGCCGGTTGTCGAGCTGCGCGCCGCCGGCGTTCTGATTGTTGGCGCTGACGGCGTCGGCGATCCGTTTGACCGAGAGGCGGTATTTTTCAAGCTCGAGCGGATCGACCTCGATCTGGAACTGTTTGACGAGCCCGCCGAACGGCGCGACGTCCGCGACGCCGGGGACCTGCAACAGGCGTGGGATCACGACCCAGTCCTGAAGCTCGCGCAGCCTCATCGTTTCTTCAGCGCCTTCGTGGTTTGCGTCTTCGAGCCGGTAGCGGTACATCTCGCCGATGCCCGAGGTGAGCGGGCCGAGCGACGGCGTGACGCCGTCGGGCAGCACGGCGTCGCGCAGTTTTTCCATGACGAGCTGACGCGCGAAATAGTCGTCGGTCGGGTCGGCGAAGGTCAATTCGACGACCGAGAGGCCGAAGATAGTGCGCGAGCGGCGCGCGATCACGCGCGGCACGTTGTTGAGCGCGCGTTCGATAGGCACGGTTACCTGCTGCTCGACCTCTTCGGCCGCATGCCCGGGGTAGAGCGAAATCACCACGGCCTGGGTGTCGGAGATGTCGGGGTAGGCCTCGACCCGCAGATTTATGAAGACGTACGCCCCGACCCCGGCTAACGCCAGGCCGAGCGCAATGACGAGCAGCCTTTGTCGCAGCGCGAACCGCAGCAAGTGCCCGACCATGACCGCTACCCCCTAAGCAACATCACGCCGTCCACAACGACGCGCTCGCCCGGCCGCGCCCCGCTGACGATCGGCGTCAGGCCGCCTGAGCGGCGGCCGGTGACCACTTCACGCGCTTCAAACCTTCCCTTGCCCTGCTCGACGTAGATGATGTTCTTCCCGCCGTCTTGAACGATCGCGCCGACCGGAAGCGCTGGGGTTTCCCGCACGCCCTCCGAGTGGCGAATGCGCCCGAACATCTCCGGCTTGAGTCGCCCGCGAGCGTTGTTGAGTTCGATCATCACCTTGACCGTGCGCGTCTTCGGGTCGAGCGTGTCGGCGATGCGCGCCACGCGCCCGTTGAAAGTTTGATCGGGATAGGCGTCGAGAGTGATGTCTACGAACTCGCCGACCGAGATCAAGCGAATCGAATTCTCCGGCACGTCGGAAGTCATCCACACCGCGCGCAGGTCGGCGATGGTCAGCACCGGCGCCGTCGTGTCGTTGCGGTATTCGCCGGCGACGATGCCGATCTCCAACACCTTGCCGGCGAGCGGCGCGCGCACGATGACTTGCGGCTTCGCGTCGCCTGGCTTAATCCCGAGCAGCTCGAGCGCCTTCAACGCCTGCGCCCTGGCGGCTTCGGACTGTTCGACCCCTGCCTGCGCCAGTTCGACGGCGGCCTTCGATTGTTTGAGAGCGCTGTCGGCGTTGATGACCTCTTTCTTGGCGATGGAGTCATGCGCGAAGAGGTCAGCCGCGCGGTCGTAATCGGCCTGCGCTTTGACGAGCGCGGCGTTGGCCTGCGACAGCGCGGCGTTGGCTTGCGTGACCGCCGACTCGGATTGCCGGCGGGCCGTCGTCGCGGCGTTCGCTTCGGGGCTTTCGAGCATGAGCAGCGGTTGGCCCGCGGCAACGCTGTCGCCGAGTTTGACCAGCACCCGCGTGACGCGCCCGGCGACAGGCAGCGGCACGCGCGATATGCGGTTCGGGTTGACTTCGACTTTGCCCGGCGCTGTCACTTCGCCCGCAGGCATCGCTTCGAGTTTTATCGGCTCAACGCGAATCTGCGCGAGCTTAGGCGAATCGGGCGGGATGATGATTACGCCCGGCGTGGCCGGCGCCGTCGTCAAAGGAGCGAGCCGATCGAGATTCTGTTCGGCCCTTCCACCGCAACCGGCGCCCGCGAGCGCGCAGGCGAACACGAATAAAAAATTGATAGGCGTCGTCCGCATGATGATTCGCAAGTTCCCTGATCAGTACCGCGAGCGGTAGCGAGCGGGATTTGAAAGGAAGCCCCGCTCGCTATCGCTCGCGATACTGATCAGGCGCTCCACTGAATCCGGGAAGATAATTTTTTACGCGCCCTAGAGCGAGTTTCAATTGCATGTACGGGATCAACCACGGGGGACACGGGGATCACGGGGTTAGCCAATCTTTGCCGTACACCGATTTGAAATCTGATCTAAATCCGGCCCGTTACCACGAATCCTTGCCGGTGACCGAATCGATAAGGTAAAGGCCGCGCGCATATTCCGCGCGCGCCTCGTTATAACCCTGCATCGTGTCGTTGAAGGCCCTCTGCGCGTCTAGAAACTCGACCAGACTCGCCTCGCCGACCAGGTACGAATACTCCATCGAGGCCAGCACGCTCCGCGCCTTATCGAGCATTTCGCCTTCAATGCGCGTCAGCAACGATCGTGCCGTGTCGTAAGACAGCCAGGCCGCGTCGAGTTCGCCGCGCATCACGGCTTCGAGCGCGCGGGTGCGGGCATCGACCTGCTGTCGCTCCCGCCCCGCGCGTGCAATTTCGCCCTGATTGCGATTAAACAGCGGAAGTGGCGCGCTGAAAAAAAAACCCAACGAGTTGCCCTTCCCGGCTAGTCCCTGCTGCCGGCGGTATTCCGCCCCGATCACGTAATCGACTTTCCCCTGAGCGATCTGCAAACGCAGTTCGGCGACCGAGCGCGCCTGGTCGCGCAACGCCGCCTGGTAGTCGGGCCGGCGAGCGAGAGCCTGCCGCCACAACTCTTCGAGTGTGAACGGCAGGGGCTCGCGGCGCATTTCGCCGACCACGTCGAACAAATCAGACGGCGTGGCGCGCCCCATCAGCAATTGCAGCCGCTGTTTCGCGATCCGCAAACGCGACCGCGCCTGAATCACGGCGTTGTTGAATTGCAATTCGGCCAGTTGAGTCCGCACAAGTTCGACCTGCGCCAGATCGCCGACGCGCACGCGCTCCTTACTGACCTCCACGATCCTGCGGAAAGAGTCCAGATTGCGCTCCGCCAGCGCCAGCGTCTCCTTCACCAGCAACACCTCGACGAAGGCGTTCTGCGCCTCGAGCGCGAGAGCGCGCACGGCATTAAGCAGTTGCCATCGCGCGACGGTCTTCTCCTGCTCGGCGACTTCGATGCGATGGCGCCGCTTCTGACCGCGCTCCCAAATGAAATCGGCGCGAATCCCGTATTCAGGAGGGCCTGCCTGGTTCAGCTCCGTGGCGCCCCCGCCCAGCCAAGGCTGGAGGTCGGTGTAGAGGCTCAACACCGGATTCGGCCGCAGGCGCGCCGTAACGATGCGGGCGTCGGCGATGCTCAAATCGTAGCGTTCGACCAGCAGGACGAAGTTCTTCTCAACCGCTTCCTTAACAGCCTGACTGACCGTGACTGGCGTCGTTTGCTGAGATTGCGCGGCGACCGTGTTACTTATAATGACCGCCAAAAGAAGGGCGAGAAAAAATCCCGGCGCCGCGAAGCGCTTGGTCTCTTCAATTCGTTTCCTGATGTCCCGATTCGATTGGGTCTTACCACGGCATAGCCTGCCCGACGCGGACGGAATAACATTTACCCTCTTTCTCCCGAATCGGCGAATTATGAGCGCATCGAGTATCATGCGGCGCGCATTAGGGAGGTGGCCCGAATCCAAAAGCTTTTCAGCCAAAGAGAAGGCCTCCGCCGCGAACCCGAAAGACATGATCAAACACCAAAGGAATTCGCGGACTTAAGCGCCATCCTTAACAACTGAAATAAGGGAGAGATTAGACATCCTGACCTTTCAACTCTTATGCCGAGGATCTAAATTGAACGCCCATCTTTCGCCTTCACCCTCATCGTAAACGAAATGCGAAACCAGTACACTCAGGCGTACTATACGATCAGCTATAAACGCGCCGGCGCGCGCCAAGAATAGCGCGGCGGCGCGGCGCTCGAACCGGCTCATCCGATTCAATCAAAATCGCTACACGCAATTGCAAAGTGTTCTATTTCCGCAATATTTCAACAAAAACCGCAAAAAGGCGCGAGACCGAAGTCTCGGCGGTCGCTAAACTGCGAGGCGGTCGAGAATGAAATGGAGGCGACTTCTAATGGACAAGATGATTGATCGGATAGAGCGATGGCTGCGCGGCGAGGCGCCGCCCCCGCCGATCGCGCAATTGATCGGTTTTCGTCTCACGGAGATTAAGCCCGGCGCCGCGACCATCGAGTTTGACGCCGGCGAGGCTCATGCCAATCCGATGGGCACGCTTCACGGCGGAGTCCTCTGCGACGTCGCAGACGCCGCAATGGGATATGCTTTCGCGGCTACGCTCGGCGCCGGAGAATCTTTCACAACGCTGGAACTCAAAATCAACTTCCTGAAGCCGATCTGGAAGGCCAGATTGAAAGCCACAAGCCGTGTCGTCAGGAGGGGGCGCGTCATAGGCCTGGTTGAATGCGACGTGACGGACGAGGGAGGCAGCCTGGTGGCGCGCGCGAGTAGCACCTGCATGACTTTGAGAGGCGAGCAAGCGCAGGGGAGGTGAGTTTTTCTATTTGCGAACTTTCCGCATGCGAGACTATGCGTATTCACGGCGCCTGGCATCTAAATCAAGCCACGCAACATTGGTACGCCGGTACAGTACCGCGCGCGTAAGCAAG
>DATCXQ010000258.1:0-8787 GCA_036565725.1 Blastocatellia bacterium | reverse complement strand
GATATTTGATTTGTTTCAGAACCGGAAGCGCAGCGCCAATTGAAAGCGGCGCGCATTGGTCCCGTCCGGCTGCGAGCCGTCGTTGTTTGGCGCGCCGAAGTTCGCGCGCCTGGTCAATGGAATCGGCGTCGTGAGCGGCGGAGGGTTGGTCGCCGAATGCCGCGTCGTCGTCGAGCCGGGGAAGAATGGGAAAGCGGCGTCGTAGAGCGTCGAGTTGAAACCGTTGAAGTTCGAGCGATTGAAGAGATTGAAGGCTTCGCCCAGCAACTCGACAACGAACCGCTCGCCGAGCCTGATGTCGCGCGCGACGCGCAGGTCGAAGCGGTAGTTAGCGTCGCCGTAATCGTTGTTGCGCGGCACGTCGGGCGCAAGGTTCAAGCCGCCGAGGCCGAGAATGCCGCCGAAGCCCGTGTATTGCGCGCCGTCGAGCGTGAACGGAATATTCGGCAGCGAAACCGTGGCCGCGAACGGACGCCCGCTTTCAGCCGTGAAAATTCCGCTGAGCCTGTAGCCGTTGAGAAGGCCGCGCGCCAGCGCGTCGCCTCGCTTGAGCTCCGGCAGATTCCAGACGCCGTTGATGACGAAGCGATGTCGCTGGTCTGTCGGCGCCGGCGCGCGATTCGCTCTCAGGTCGAATTGATTGAGGAGGCTCGATCCGTTGAAGGGCGACTCCGCGCCGCTGCCGCCGCCGTCGCCCGTGCCGGACAGGTTTTCGGCCTTCGCCAGCGTGTAGGCGATATTGAATTGCAGGCCGTTTGCGAAGCGTCGCTTCACTTCCAGGAAGAGCGCCTTGTAATAGGTCTCGCTGATCGAGCGTTGCACATTGATCGAACCGAAGTTCGGATTGGGACGTGACAGGTTGACGTTCTGCGCGCCGCCCGCGGCCGTGCGGGTCAGTCCGGCGGCGAACGGGACCTCTAGCGACGAACCGTCGGGCAATTGATAGATGCGGGTGAAAGCTGGCGTGGGCAGGTTGATGTCGAAGTTGACAGGAAGGCGATCGCCCAGCGTGTAGACGAAACTCATCGAGACAGTCAAATTCGGCAGTAGTTCATGTTCGACGCCGACATTGAACTCCTGCATGCGGGGCCGCTTGAAATCGGAGTCGAGTCGGAAGACCGAGGTCGAGCCTGTTATCGACGCAGGCGGCGCGGTCAAGATGTTCGGATAAGTCGGCGAGCCGGGGGCGGTGGACTGCAGCGAGATCGAAACGACGTTTCGTGACAGGTCGGTCAGCCCGGTCTGTGTCAGCGCGTTGAAGATCGTCCCGTTCGGCGTGCGCCCGTAATAGATGCCGTAGCCGCCGCGCACGACCGTCTTGCCGTTGCCGCGCAAATCCCACGCCGCGCCTACGCGCGGGCCGAAGTTTGTCCGGTCTTTGTTGATGCGCTGCGTCTCGGGGATCGCCGGATTCGGCGCTACCGGCTCGGGGTTCTGTTGATAGTCATATCGCAGACCGTAGTTGATCGTCAGCCGGTTAAACGGCTTCCACTGATCCTGCGCGAAGACCGCGTAATCAATGGTATTGAATGTCAGCCCCGGTATGCCGAAGCTCTGCGTGTAAGAGCTGTAGGATTTGAGCGATGGCGCGCGCAGGTCGCGCCCGTAACTCAGCGCGTTCGCGTAATTGTAGGTCGCGCCGAAGTTGGACGGGTTATCAATAATATCGCGCGCGCGGTTGATATCGAAGCCGAGCTTCAACGAGCGCCTGCCGGAGACGTATGACAGGTTGTCCACGAATTGTAATCGTCGCTCGTCGGGCAACGCGGGACGTTCGAGGAAGTTGGCGCGCCCGAACGAAAATCCCCCGACGAAGACTTGCGGCGGCGGCTGGTTGGCGAACTCGAACTCCCAATCGCGCCCCCATTGCATCCGCGCTTCGTTGATCAAGCGTGAAGTGATTGTCGAAGTCAGTCGCGCGTTGAAACTCTGAATCCGCACGTCGTCCGAGCCGTTTCGCCCGACGTTGCCCAGCACCAGCGGCGTTTGAATCGCGTTCCTGCCGCGCGCGTTCAGGTGGTTGTAGGTGATCGAAACGATGTTCGACCGGCTCGCATTCCAATCGATCTTGGCGAGGCCAAGATTCTGGTTGATGCTGCGCGGGACGGTATTGCCGGGGGCTCCGTTGGGAAAGCGCGAACGCAGGTCTGCGGCGGCGCGATTGAAATCGTCCACCTCTTGCGCGGTCGCATTCGCGGGCAGGCCCGTGGTGAGCGCGCCGCTCAAATCTTCGATGATCAGCGGAAAGTCGCGCAGTTGCTGGTCGTAGTTGAGAAAGAAAAACAGTTTGTCCTTGACGACCGGGCCGCTGAACGAGCCGCCGAACTGGTCGCGGCGCTCTTCAGGGTTTATAGTGGCGAGCGGGTCGCGCGCGTTGAGCGTCTCGTTACGGAAATACCAGAAGACGTCGCCGTGGAACGTGTTCGTCCCGGAGCGCACTGTCGCGTTGATGCCGCCGCCCGCCGAGCGCCCGAACTCCGGCAGGAAGTTCGATTGCGCGACCTGGAACTCTTGCACCGCGTTGGCGCTGATATTGCTGGCGATGCGCGTGCGCCCGCGCGCTTCGGAAAAGTAGGCCTGATTATCGTCGTTGCCTTCGAGCGTGAAGTTGTTGAAAACGCCCGACTGGCCGCGATAGCTGAGCAGTCCGAAGCGCCCTTCGCGCGTCACGCCGGGCGCGAGCAACGCGAATTGATCGGCCCGGCGGCCGTTGATCGGCAGGTCGTTGATCTGCGTGCGATTGATGAGCGTCGTCTCTTCGGTGCGCGCCGCGTCAATCGTTTGCTCGGCGACGATGTTGACGACTTCGTTCGCCGCGCCCGGTTTCAACTCCAATCGCAGCGTCGTCGTGCCGCCGACGTTGACGATCAGGCCTTTCTGTTCGAGCGTCGCGAAACCGGTCTTCTCCACGCGCGCCGCATACTCGCCCACGGGCAGCGCCGGCGCGCTGAACTGTCCGGCGTCGCCTGTGGTCAACGTTCGCGCGAGTCCGGTCCCGGCGTTAGTGATCGTGACGGTAGCGCCGGTGATGACCGCGCCGTTCGAATCGGAGACCGTCCCGCTGATCGAGCCGGCGCCGAGTTGCGATTGAGCGAGCGCCGCCGAGGTCGTGGCCGACAGGCAGACGACGCAGGCCAGAGTGATGATCACATTACGCATAGGCGAAGTCCTCCCGGGGAATCAATGTGAGTGTTCAGTTCTTAGAAGTGATTTTGTGGTATAAAAAAGGGAGCCTAAATCATGCCTGTAAAGTCGCGGTTAGCTCGGGTTCAATTGCCTGTTAAATTAGAGTAGCGCCTGCAGGCGCCGCATTAACAGCGGTAACGCGACAGGACTTCAGACGAGCTTTACAAAGACATAACCACTCTCGCAGCTATAATCCGTATACTCATACCGACCAAACGCAGACCAAGGCGATCTTCGCGCTATACGTCACATCACGCTGATGGAGAAACACGATGAAAAATATTCGGTTAAGTCCCGCTTCGGTGGGATTGCTGGCCAGTCTATTTTGCGGCGCCACGACTATCTTGTTTGGTTGTTTCTGGTTCCTTTCCGCCGCCAGTCAGGACGTTAAGATCGTCAATCAACCCGCCTCGCAAGGCCGTCCGATCACGCCCGCCGGAAGGCTCTTGTTGGATGCGACTACAAGGCTGCCGGCCGTGGCCCCGCTCACGGTGGATTTCGTCCGATCGCCCGATAAGAGCGGCCCGGACGGGAAAGGCCGCTATCTGATCGCGGTCAACAGCGGCTTCGGTCTCCAATTCAATGCCGAGACCAATGACGGTCAGCAATCGCTGGCCGTCATTGATCTGAATGCGAGGCCCGCGCCAGTCGTGATCCAGAACGTCTATTTCCCCGCGCCGCAAAGCGCCAGCGTCGGAGTCGCGCTCACGGCCCAGGCCGAACAGGACGGCGGCCACCTGCTGTATGTCTGCGGCGGCGTCGAAAACAAAATCTGGGTGTTCCGGTTCACTCCCGGCGCGAGCGCGCCGATCACGCCGGCATCGCCGGGGCCAAACACTCGCGTCGAAGCGCCGTTCATTGACGTCAATGGCTTTGCCACGCAAGCTCCCACGCCGCGGTACAACGGAAATTTCGCGCCCGTTTACCCGACCGGCCTGGCGCTCAGTCCTGACGGCGAGACGCTCTTTGTCGCCAACAACCTCGGCGATAGCGTGGGCGTTATTCGCAACGTGCGCGGGATGCGCGAGCTCGTTCGCGTGGATTTGCGCCGCGACAATCCGTCGCAGCCCATATATCCATACGGCGTCGCAGTCTTGTCCGCGCGGGACGGCAAAGCTGCCAAAGTGTACGTATCTTGCTGGAATGACTCCGCGCTAGCCGTGATCGACCCAAATAATCCAAACAAGCCTGTCCAGCGCATCGTTGTTGATCGCCATCCGACTGCGATGATCTTCAACGCGGCGAAGACGCGCCTGTACGTCGTCAACTCGAACGCCGATAGCGTCTCGGTGATCGATACGGCGGCGGACAAGGAGATCGAACGCGTCAACGTGCGCCTCGCCGAGAGAGCCTTGCCAGGGGGCAGCCCCGAAAGCCTCGCATTGAGCGCGGACGAGAAGGCGCTTTTCGTCGCCAACGCGCACAGCAACGCCGTCGCCGTCGTCGCGCTCGCGCAGAGCGGCGAGGAGAAATCCAAGCTTAATGGCTTTATTCCGACCGGCCAATATCCGTCGGCGATCGCCGTCGTGGGACAAGACCTCATAGTGGGGAATGGCAAAGGCACGGGCGTGGAGAACTCTTCCGTGATCGTCAATAACTCGGGCCGCGCGCCCAACGCGCCAAACGACCGCTTCCCGGCGGGGCGCGGACAAGGAGGGCAATATAGCGGCTCGCTGATTTCGGGCAATCTGAGCCTGATTGACATTCCAGACGAGCGGCGTTTGTACGGCTTCACCCAGCAGGTCCTGCGTAATAACGGATTGATCGGCGAAGTGAAATCCAGGCTGTTTACCGGCGCGAATCCGATCAAACATGTGATTTACATCATCAAAGAGAATCGCACCTACGACCAGGTCTTCGGCGACGTCGCCCAGTCCGGCGACGGCTCCAGGGCCGATGGTGATCCGAGCCTGGCGATATTCGGCTCTGGCGAAGCCGCGCGTTCGCCCAAAGGCTTGGCGCAGAACGTCACGCCGAATCATCGCGCGCTGGCGCAACGTTTCGGATTGATGGATCGTTTTTTCGTCAATTCAGAGGCGAGCGCCGACGGGCACAATTGGTCTACGGCGGCCTTCTCGACCGATTACGTGGACAAGGCTTACCGCTGGGAGTACAGCGGCCGCGGCCGCACCTACGATTACGAAGGGTTCAACCGTCTGCCCAATCTCGAACCCGTCGAAGGCCTGCCGTCGTTCTTCGCCAAGCCGGTGACGGCGGACGAGGTGATCACATTTCAGAAACGCTTCGCCCCGGACGTCAACGGCGCGCGAGACGTGGCCGAGCCGGAAACATTGTACTTGTGGGACGCCGCGAAGCGCGCGGGACTGCGTTACCGCCTCTACGGCGAATTCGTGCCGACGCTTTCCGAGGCCGATCTCAAAGCGATCAATACCAACCGCCCGAAACCCTACCCCGACCTGACGCCGACTGTCCGGGCTTTCGCCACCAAACGCTCGATCGAAGGCCATTTCAGCCCGACATTCCGCAACTTCGATCAGAACACGCCCGACTCGATGACGGCCGATTCCTATCGCGCGTTCAAAGAGTCGCAGGGCCGCGCCTCGCCGGTCATTACGAACAATCACGTCGACTCGCGCTTGCGTGGTTATTCGCGTCTGGGCGATTGGTTGGATGAATTCCGCGGCTATGTGACGGAACTCGAGGCCGGCAGGCCGGACCGCATGCCGCACCTCACAGTCATGCGTTTCCCGAACGATCACACCGACGGGATGCGCGCCGGGCGCCCGACGCCTCAGTTTTTCGTGGCCGAGAACGATTACGCTATCGGCAAGCTGGTCGAAGCCGTTTCACGCAGCCCATACTGGAGGGACACAGCGATCTTCGTCCTCGAAGACGATTCGCAGAACGGCCCCGACCACGTGGACATGCACCGTTCGCCCGCCTTCGTCATCAGCGCCTATAACAGGCCCGGCGCGCTGATCCATGAATTCCACAACACGGTGAGCCTGATTCGTACTTTGGAAATTCTACTCGGATTGCCCCCGATGAATCAGCTCGACACCGCCGCCGCCCCGATAGACATTTTCCACGACGAAGCCGACTTGCGCCCCTATCAGGCGATTATGCCGGACGTCGCGTTGGACAACTTGATCCTGGCCCCGGCCCGCGACGCGAGGACGGCTTACTGGATGAAGCGCACACACGAGCAGAATCTCGCCAAACCCGATCAGGCCGACGCGGACACGCTCAACCGCATCATCTGGTTTTCGGCGCGCGGCGACAGTTATCCGGAGCATCGCATCGCGCGTCTACCCGCGTTTGACCTAATGCTGGTGGGATTGCTGCGGGAAGAAGACGAAGACGAAAAAGAAGAGCGTTTGGAACGGCGGCGTAACGCCAAACCACGGCGCGCTTTGATGGCGCGGCGCCAGTTCACAAAGTAAAATTTACAAAATGGTCAAGCGCGACTAACATCAACATGCCGCAAAGAGAATTCGATGACGCGATTGTCGGCGCCGGCGTAATGGGGCTGGCGCACGCTTACTACCTGGCGATGCGCGGACGACGTGTGATTGTCTTTGAACGCGGCCCGCAAGCGGTCGGCGCGTCTATCCGCAATTTCGGGATGATCTGGCCGATCGGCCAACCCGCGGGCGAGATGTACGAACTGGCGCGCCGCAGCTGTGAACTGTGGCTGAACGCGCTGCAAGCCGCATGCCTGTGGTATGAGCGTACAGGCTCGCTCCACCTGGCTTATCACGACGACGAAGCGGATGTGCTGCGAGAATTTATTACGGCCGCGCCGGCAAACGGTTTCGAATGCAAGTGGCTCGACCCGCGGCAAGTCATATCAAAGGCGCCCGCGGTCAAACCCGACGGGTTGCGAGGCGCGATGTGGAGCCCGATTGAAACCTGCGTTGATCCGCGTGAGGTCATCGTCAACCTACCCGCCTGGCTGAGCAAAGAATACGGGGTTAAATTCGTCTTCAATTGCGCGGTGACCGCTTACAATGACCGCTGTGCGTTTGCGGGCGGAGAGGAGTATGTCGCGGATAATCTGTACGTATGCGCGGGAGACGACCTGCAAACACTTTTTCCGAAGGTCTTTCGTGACGGCGGTCTCGTTCGCTGCAAGCTGCAGATGATGCGCTCGCATCCCATGGCGGATGGCTGGCGCGTCGGGCCGATGCTCGCCGCCGGGCTGACGCTGGCGCATTACCGCGCTTTTCAGTATTGCCCGTCGCTGACCGCTTTGAAAAAACGATTTGATGATGAAATGCTTGATTATGTCCGTTACGGCATCCACGTGATGGTCTCGCAGAACGGGCTCGGCGAACTCACACTCGGCGATTCGCACGAATACGGCGCCGAGATCGC
Source organism: Blastocatellia bacterium (assembly GCA_036565725.1). Taxonomy (GTDB): domain Bacteria; phylum Acidobacteriota; class Blastocatellia; order RBC074; family RBC074; genus JAJVID01. Next base: position 1,263 of record DATCXQ010000258.1, on the reverse strand, counting down.
GCCTTTCGACAAACGAGAGATCGATGAGCTAGTGCTTAGCTACCTCGACACGTTTTTCAATGCGCCGGAGTTGCGGGTCGCCTCGCGCTGGAACGGCGTCTATGTCAAACACCCGACCGAGCCTTATTTCATCGCGCGTCCCGTCGCGGGCGTGACCATCGTCACTGGCGTCGGTGGCGCTGGAATGACGCTGTCGTTCGGGCTGGCGGAGAAGATCGTCAAAGAGAATTTGGGGGAGGATTGAGATGCGGGTCGAATTGCCAATTGAGTTGGTGGTTTTCGATATGGCGGGCACGACTGTCTCGGAAGGCGGCGCGGTCTACCAATGTTTGCGCGATACGCTTACTGCAAATGGATTGGAAACCTCGGCGGACGCCCTGCAAGAAGTCAAAGGAATGGACAAGTATGAGGCGCTGCGGATTTTGATTGAAAGATCGGATATGCGTGAACAGTTGCTGCCTGGGCTCGACGTCATCCACGAAGACTTCGTCGAACGTATGATCGAGTTCTATCGCGCCGATCCGGCGGTTGGCGAGGCGCCAGGCGCGAGCGAGACGTTCCGCCGCCTGCGTCAAGCCGGCGTCAGGGTCGCGCTCAACACCGGCTTCAGCCGCGACATCGCGCAGACACTGATTGACCGGCTGAATTGGGAGCGTGACGGGTTGATCGACGCCTCGGTGACGAGTGATGAAGTCGACCGCGGCCGCCCGCATCCTGACATGATCCGGCGACTGATGTTGAAGCTCGACTTCACAGACCCGCGGCGCATAGCCAAAGTCGGTGACACGCCCGCCGACCTGCTTGAAGGCAAAAACGCCGGTTGCGGCCTGGTCATCGGCGTGACGCAAGGCTCATGCGCGCGTGACCAGTTAGAGCGATTTCCGCACGACTATTTAATTGGTTCGGTGGCGGAGTTGCCAGAGTTGCTTGGGGTTTAAGCGGGCTTCGATCACTTTAGGCGGCCTTGACGGACAGTTTCTCGAGCAAGTATCGATACTGCGGCAATCCTGGCGCCTTCGACCCTTCCACTTTCGCCAGGTCATCCCACCGGCGCAGCCGCAAGCATTCCCGAGCATAAGGCGCCGCTTCGAACTCCCGAATCTCCTCAACGCCCATCAGTCCGCCCTGCAACGCCAGGCTCTGGATTGAGGCTGCGGATAGCCCGCAACGGTATCCGCCCTCCACGGCGCACAGGTAGCGTTTGGCCTCGACATGCATCCGAATCGGCTCGGTGACCGCCGCCGGGAAATAGCGCGCAAGCCA
>DATCXQ010000240.1:0-13330 GCA_036565725.1 Blastocatellia bacterium | reverse complement strand
TCACCGCCATCATCCGCGACGTCAGCGATAAGAAACGTCTCGAATCCCAGTTCCTGCGCGCGCAGCGGATGGAGAGCATCGGCACCCTCGCCGGGGGCATCGCGCACGACTTGAACAATGTACTGTCGCCGATCTTAACCGCCGTTGAACTGCTGCAGATGCGGCTGGCCGATGAGAGCAGCCAGCGTCTGCTAAACATCCTTCACACCAACGCCGTGCGCGGCGGCGAGATGATCAAACAGGTGCTCTCGTTCGCCCGCGGGGTCGAAGGCGAATACATCTCATTGCAGCCGGCCCACCTGATCAAGGAAATCATCAAGATCCTGGCCGACACCGTGCCAAAAAGCATCGAGATCACATTCTCGATTGACCCGGATTTGAATGGTGTCTCCGGCGACGCGACGCAGCTTCACCAGGTGCTGATGAACCTCTGCGTCAACGCGCGCGACGCGATGCCGCATGGCGGGAAGCTTCGCATAGAGGCGGAGAACGTCGAGATCGACGAGCATTACGCGCGAATGTATGTCGAAGCGAGGCCGGGCAAATACGTCTCCGTCGGCGTGATTGATACGGGCGTCGGAATACCGGAGCAGAATCTGAGTAAGATCTTCGACCCGTTCTTTACGACCAAAGAGCACGGGCATGGAACCGGCCTCGGCCTGTCTACAGTCGCCGGGATCGTTCGCAGTCACGGCGGGTTCATCAGCGTCTACAGCGAGATGGGCAGAGGGGCGCGCTTCAGAGTCTATCTGCCCGCGATCGAGGCGGCGCAGGCGGCCCAGGCGAAACCGTCACGGCGCGATTTGCCAACAGGCGCAGGCGAGCTGATTCTGGTGATCGACGACGAGAGCGCGATACGTGAGGTCGCGAGGGAGACTCTGAGTGCATTCGGCTATCGAGTGGTGGTCGCCGGCGACGGGGCGGAGGCGATGGCGGTTTTCGCCGCGCACAAGAGTGAAGTGAAGTTGGTGATGACGGATATGATGATGCCGTATATGGACGGCCCGGCGACGATCCGCGCGCTGCGCAGACTAGATCCGAAGGTGAAGATAATCGCGACCAGCGGGCTGAAGGCCGAAGACAAGATATCGGACGTCGCGCAACTTGGCGTGAAGGCCTTTCTTCCGAAGCCGTACACGGCCGAGAAGCTCTTGAATACGGTGGCCGCAGTGTTAAGAGAGCAATGAGCAACGTCTCTGAAAGTTATGTAAATAGCAGCTCAGCGAAGCGTTTGGTCTCGCGGTTCTGCTGCCAGGGATCGTCCACATCAAGCCTGCCATGGGTCGCTTCGGTCATCGGGTGAAGCATATGTTGAACCGCGGGCAGTGAGCTTTGCGCGAATTCCTGCGGACTCCCGAGGAAAGCGATTCTTCCTTCTTCGAGAAGGCATACCTGAACGCCGGGGACGTAACCGGCGACCGGCTCCACATAGCCGCCCTGCGCGCCTTCACTCGCCTTGTGTCTGGCGAGATACGGGATTTCGTGAAGCGCCTTGGTAACCAGCAGCGAAGAGGTGTGATGCAGGTCGCGCGCGCGGATGATCAGGTCGAGAACGTGGCGCGCGTTGATAGGGTCCAACCCGGCGGTCGGTTCGTCGAGCAGCATGATCGAAGGCCAACCGACCAGCGCGCGCGCCAGCTCCAGCCGGCGTTTCATTCCTCCTGAAAGGTCTTCCGCCTGCTTTTCCTGCTCTTCCTCCAATCCGACGAAGGTTAAGATCTCGACGACCGCGCGTTCGATCTCATCTTCGGGCCAGTCGCGGTCATCCAGGCGATAGGCGGTATTTTCGTAAACCGTCTGGCCCGAAAAGAACGAGTTTTCCTGAAAGACCATCCCCATAGTTTCACGCCGCAAAGCGAGCAAGTCATCCTCTTCCATCACCGTAGTCTCCCGTCCGTTGATGAAAATCTGGCCCTCATCCGGCCGCAAGAAGCCGAGCGCGAGCCGCAGCAGGACCGATTTGCCCGAATCTGAATCGCCGGTGATGCAGATCATCTCGCCGCGCGGCAGCGTGAAACTGACGTTTCGCAGCGCCTGCACGTCATCGAAGCTGATCGAGACGTTGCGGAATTCGATTGCGGGCGTTTGTCCGGGATTCATAAATGAGTCTCTTTAGTTCAAAACGGGTTTCAATTAAGCGCGCCGGCGGCCGTTCCTTCGAGTTTCTTCAAGCGATAGCGCAACTGATCGCGCGAGATGCCCAACAGCTCAGCGGCCCGCGTTTGATTGCCGCCGCTGCGCTTCATCGCCTGTTCGACCAGGCTCATCTCCACAGATTCGAGTTGAACTCCTTCGGGCGGCAGATTGAACGGCTCATCGAGACTCGTGTTCGCGGTCTTCTGAGCGGCGGCCTTGTCTCGCGGCGCTATGGTTTCTTGCGGTTTCGCATTAAACCGCGCTTCCGGCGTGACGCCGCGCGGCAGCCAGCTCGAGGTGATCAGATCGTCATCTTCGAGGATCATTGCCCGCTCGATCACGTTGCGCAGCTCTCGCACGTTGCCGGGCCACCCGTAGCGACGGAAAATCTCCTCCACTTCGGGCGTGACCCCGCCGATGCGCTTCCTGAGCTTTTCGTTGAAGTTTTTGATGTAATGCCCGGCGAGCAGCAATACGTCATCGCCGCGATCGCGCAGCGGCGGCAGATCAATCTGGATGACGGAGAGACGGTAGTAAAGGTCGAGTCTGAATTTCCCGGCCTCGCTTTCGGTTTTCAGATCGCGGTTGGAAGCAGCGATCACTCGCACGTCGAGCGGCAAATCCTTCAAGCCGCCGACTCGCCTGAACGCGCCTTCTTCGAGCACGCGAAGCAGCTTCGCCTGCAAGCCGATCTCTAGTTCGCCGATTTCGTCCAGAAAGATCGTCCCGCCTTCGGCCTGCTCGAACAATCCTTCTTTGCGCCCTTTCGCGTCAGTGAATGCGCCTTTCTCATAGCCGAAGAGTTCGCTCTCGATCAGCGTCGAGGGAATCGCCGCGCAATTGATCGCGACGAACGGCCTATCGGCGCGGCGCGAGCCGTAATGGATCGCCTTGGCGACGAGGTCTTTGCCAGTGCCACTCTCGCCTTGCAGCAACACCGAAGAGGCCTCGCTTTCGGCGACCTTGTGGGCCAACGCGGTCATCCTCTTCATCGACGGCGATTCGCCGACGATCTGATCGAAGCCGAATTCGCGCGCCAGGTCGCGGCGCATCGAATTGACCTCCTTACGCAGTTTTCCGGCCTCGATCCCGTTGCGGATCGTCACCTGAAGCTCGTTCAGGTTGACGGGCTTGCCGATGAAGTCGTAAGCGCCGCCGCGCAGCGCCGCGATCGTGTCTTGGAGCAGCACGTTGGCCGTGATCATAATCACGACGGCCTGAGGCTGGCGTTTTTTGATCTGGCGCAACGCATCAAGTCCCGAACCGTCGGGCAGGTTGATGTCGAGCAGCACGGCCCCCGGGCGATCCGCCTCGAACGAGGCGAGCGCGCCGGCGACCGTGCCGGCCTCGACGGTGTCGTATTCCCATCCGCGTAGCGCTTCATTGAGCGTCCAGCGGATCATCGGTTCATCATCAACGATCAAAATCTTTTCTTTTGCCATAACAGCGCCTCACATTCAGTAGTTCGACTTTTGCTGAGCAATTGCTTTGCCATAAGCGTTGTGTTGAGCCGCCATCGCAAAAGCGCGCGGAAATGGGCATTCTCGCCCACATGATTGGGAATCTTCCGCAATCTGTGGGGAATATTCCATCATTCCGGCTTGACTTCGACGTTGACGGCTTTGCTCTCGGCGCCTTTTGCAAACACGAGTTCGAGGACGCCGTCTTTCAAGACAGCCGTCGTTTTGGACGGATCGACTTCGGCTGGCAGCCTCAACTCGCGGTAAAACTGATTCGATCGGAACTCGGAGAGCAAGGTTTGCTCCTTCTTCTCTTCCGTCGTTTCCTCCGACTTGCCGCTGATTACCAGCCGCTGTGGTTCGACACTGACTTTGATCTCGTTTGCGGCGAAGCCGGGGACTTCAGCGCGCACGGTGATCTGACTATCAGTCTCCTTGATCTCGACCGGCACGCGGCGCATCAGCTCCGATTCGGCTCGAAACCAGTCTTCCAGGTCGTGACCGAATTCGCGCCCTCGCGCCTCGAAGTATTCGTAAGCGCGGCTCGCGACGGATTGAGAAAACTCCTTCATCTGCTCAAAGAGCTTTTCAGCCTCGACGAATATGGGGCTGGCCGGAGCCTGCTGTTTCGTGGTCTGTATAGCCTGTTGGGATTTCATCGTTTCGTTCTCCTCGTTTGATTGGTGTGATATTGCCCAACTCGTTACGAATAACTGACGAGCGATCGCTGACAACGAAAAAGAGCAACCTATGTGCCAGCGAGATGGCGCCCGCAAAGCCTCGACTTTCGCCGTCAATCATTTCAATTCAGCGCAATTTTCCCCGATCCGCGGCGGCGGACTGCGCAAAAACACACACTGGGGCCGGTCTTGTTCGACTTTTCATAGCCAATGACAGGGGGAATCGGCGGCACAGTGGTTGCTCAGTCACGCTACAGGATGCTCATCAAAATGGAGGAGAAGATGATGGAAGGTAAAGACCGAATGAAGATTCTGATTGCTTATGACGGCTCTGAATGCGCTGAATCGGCCATTGACGATCTGAAGCGAGCTGGGTTGCCGCGTCGCGCTGAAGCTATAGTGTTGACGATCACCGAAGAGTTGATCCCATCTCCAACCAGCATCGGCGGAGTTGAGACGACCTTCGGCAAAGACCTTTTGGAGAAAGAGAAGGGTTCGCTGGCGCTGGCCAGACGGGCGCAGTCGCGAATACAACGGCTCTTCCCCGGCTGGGAAATTCTGGCTGAAGCGGGCATCGGATCGCCGGGCAGCGAGATCATTGCCAGGGCCGATGAATGGCGACCGGACCTGATCGTGGTCGGCTCACATGGCCGCACGGCGCTGGGCCAATTGTTTTTCGGCAGCGTCTCGCAGAAAGTGATCAATGATGCGCGCTGTTCGGTGCGCGTGGCTCGCGGACAAATTATCGAACCCGACGCGCCGGCGCGGATCATAGTCGGCGTAGACGGGTCTGAAGAGGCTGATGCGGCGGTCGAGGAGATCGCTTCGCGGGACTGGCCGGAAGGCAGCGAGGTCCGGATTGTAAATTCGGCGCTGACGATTCCTTCGGCGAGCGATCCGGGGACTGCTGTTAATTTTGCCGAGTGGGTCGCGCGAGAAACCGAGCGGGTGAAGGCGGCGGCGGAAGGCGCGGCGGAAAAGCTCGGATCGGCGGGGCTGAAGGTTTCTATAGTTGTGGGGGAGCGGGAGCCGAAAACGCTGCTGTGCAGAGAGGCTGATGATTTCATGGCCGATTGCATATTCGTCGGGTCGAGAGGGATGGGACGGCTCGACAGATTCCTGATCGGCAGCGTGTCGTTGGGAGTCGCGGCGCGCGCCCATTGCTCGGTCGAAGTAGTCCGAGCGGGAAACGAGGCGTGATGCGAGGCGGCGCCTTATGAAAACGCTCGAGATAGAGCCGATAAGCAACTTAATGATGGCAAGAAAGATCCTGCTCGTATGCGGCATCCTGTCTTCAATGCTTTATGTCGCCATGAACGTCATTGCGGCGATACTGTACGAGGGCTATAGCTCCGCCTCTCAAACGGTCAGCGAGCTATCCGCCATAGGCGCTCCGACCAGGCCGCTTTGGCTTTTGCTGGGCATTCCGTACACCTTGCTTGCGACCGCCTTCGGATGGGGCGTCTGGGTATCGGCAGGTCGAAATCGCCCCCTGCGTGTCGTAGGTGGTTTGATGGTCGCCTACGGAGTCATCGGCCTCTTCTGGCCCCCGATGCACATGCGTGGGGCCGAGTTTACGCTGACCGATACGGTGCACATCGTTTTCGCCATGGCGACCGTTCTCCTCATGCTGCTCGCGATTGGATTCGGGGCGGCGGCATTCGGAAAGCGGTTCCGCCTTTATTCCATCGCGACCATTGCGCTCCTCGTCGTGTTTGGCGCTTTAACCGGATTGGAGGCGCCCTCGATCGCTGCAAATTTGCCCACGCCGTGTGTAGGGGTTTGGGAGCGCACCAACATCGGCGTTTTCCTGCTCTGGGTCATGACGCTGACCATCGCTCTCTTACGAGTCCCAGTGGAACAGCCCCAAGATGGCTGCGAGGATCGTCCCCTTCTACCGCCGACGCAGCAGCCACAGTAGCGCCACACCATGAATCGCGCCTACAGAGGCTCCGGCGGCGCCGATGGTCATAACTACTTTCAACGCTATGCTCAGCGCCGATGCGCCAACCGGCGACGTCCCGGCGCCGATAAAGACCACCGGCATCCCGACCGCCCACGCCACCGCATTCGCCCACACCCACAGTGACGCTCCGGAGGCATAACGGCGCAGCACACGCCATTGCGGCGCGCCGAGGATCATTCCTAGCGCCACTCCCATCACCGACGCAAACGCGTATTTCACAGCGTCGCTCATTTCCGGCGGCGGCGATGATCCTGCGTTTTGATTCAACGCCATCAGCGTGCTCGGCGCCATTCCTATCGCCCAGGCCAGGAACGCGCCGATCGCAGTGGCCGTAACCCACTCCCGTCGGCTCAGGCGACATAGGCGGCGGCGTAAAACGAACCATTGCGCAAATCCGACGATGACGCCTTCGAGCGCTCCGGCTGCGATCATTACCCCGGCCATCATCAACGCGATAATGGCGGTCTCCGGTTCTCCAATAGTCAAAACCATCGCGGTCGCTACAGCCGCGGCCAGCCCAAGCCCCAAAACTTCACCCGCGACATTGGCGAACGTCCATTGCAGCCACAGTTTCCAGTCCCACCAGTTCCGTGCCGGTGGGCGCGCAGTCACTTCATCCTTGCTTATCTTTTCCTCCGCTACAAAAGTGTTCATATCGCCTCCTTCGCGTCACTATCAGAATGCCATCTCCTCTCATGCCGGCTAAACCGCCCAGTTTTTTTCCAATTCCTGGGCCAGCCGTTCATACCTTGCGACCGTTCCGTCTCTGTCTTGAGCTTCTTCCCGGCCAAAAGACTGAGTGAGCGACGCTTTGACCGCTTCGTCCAAAACCTCTTCAGCCAGCCGGAACAGAATGGCGTCTTCCTCCCGCATGTGACCGACCATATGTTCGCGATACAGGTGGGCCGCTTCGACGAATCGGTCGACGGCCGTCGAATCTCCATGGCGATACTCCCCAATGGCCAGCTCCAGCTCGGCCGTCAGCAGGCGTTCGGTCTCGTGCTCTCCCGTCAAAAACCCGAGCGCTCCACTCTCTTTCTGAAATCCGTTATTGCCGAGGGCAGGAAATAGATATGTTTCTTCTCTGGCGTGATGAAAGCGGTCCGCGAAGTTCTGAATGAAGTCCAGAATCTGGCATAGCGCCTCCGGCGGGACACTGCCCCCGGATTTCGGATGCATACGCATTCCGTCGAGCGCCCGCAGCGCCCGCTCGATCACCCGATGTTCGTGTTTGAGTATGTGAGTTGGTCTAGACATTACTTCGTCCTCCATCAATGGCCTCAATGAATTTTCAGATCATTTTTTATCAACCGATACACGGACGCCGTCAGCGACCAGGTTCGAGGGATGGGCGATTACGCTCTCGCCCTCCCTCAGCCCGTTGAGGACTTCGACTTCGAAATCGGCGCGACGGCCTGTTTCAACCTCTCGCCGCTTCGCCAGCCCGTTCTCGACGACGAATGCGTTCCATCTCTGACCCGACCGGAACAGCGCGCTCAGTGGCGCCTTCAGCGCCCCGTTCGTTTCCCAAATGACGATTCGCGCCTCCACTCGATAGCCGTCGCCCAGCGGCGCGCCAGGCTCGATGAAATCCGCGATCACGTTGACGCGCTGCTCCTCGACGCCGAGCGCCGAGATTTTCGTGAAGGCCGAAGGTTCGACAAGGCGGACGCGGGCCTCTAAATCCTGCTCGCCGCCCCAGCCCTCGATCATCACCGGCATCCCCGGCTTCACTTTCACGGCGTCAACCGACAAAACTTCGATCACGACTTCGAGCGAGGGATTGCTCAGCTCCACGAGCGGCGCGCCGGCCATTACTACGCGCTCGTTCTCTTCAGCCACGCGCAGCACTCGCCCGTTGACCGGAGCGCGGACTAAGACTGTCGCAGAAGACCCGCTTTGTCCGGCTCGCCCGACGGCGATCAGCGCGGCCTCCGCGACTTCGACCTCTGAAGCGGCCGCGCGGGCACGATACTTCGCGGCCTCGATTTGCTGTTGGCAGGTCAGCGCGGCGTTGCGGATGCGCTCGAAGTCCTGGCGCGAGACGTCGCCTGTTTCGATCAACTTCTCGGCGCGCGCCAGCTCCCGCCGCGCTTGCTCGCAATCGGCGCGGGCGTGTTCGACAACGGCGTCGGCCTCCTGTTTTAACTGCTCGGCCGTGGCGACGCGCGCCTTCGCCTCGGCCAGTTGGCGCGGGTCGAGCGGCGCCATCGGCGGCGGGTCAATGCGCGCAATCACTTCATCCCGCCTCACCGCATCACCGCGATGAAGATCGATTCGAGCCAGCCTGCCCGACACCGGGGCGGCGACGACGAAGCGATCACGCGCGCGCGTCTTTCCTTCGGCGTCGATCGTCACGCGCATTGGCCCACACCCTACACGCGCGACCTCTACTCTGACAGGCGAAGGTCGCAACGCGATGGCGGCGGCGACGCCGGCCACGCCCAAAGCCGCGATCAGAAATGCTGTTGGCGCCCATGCCGTTCTCTTCTTCATTCTTTCACTCCCTCGTTTTCAGAACTTCGATCAGGTCGAGGCGGCGCAACCGCCGGATGACCAGCAACCCCGAAAGGAACGCCGCGATCACGATGATGATCGAGGCCCGCGCGTATGTTCTGCCGCTGACGACGAGAGGCAGCCGCATCAGCTCCGTGTCAATCGCCCAGGTGATCAACCACGAAAGACCCCATCCCAGCGCGCAGCCGATCGGGATCGCCAGCGCTACGAGCAGCGCCTGCTCGCCGAGCAGCATCACCGCAACCTCGCGTTCGGTGAATCCGAGCACGCGCAAACTGGCCAGCTCCCTGCCGCGCTCCGAGAGGGCGATCCGCGCGCCGTTGTACACAACTCCGAATGCGATGACGCATGCGAAAAAAATCAGGATCGCCGTCGAGGTCCTGATGGTTCGCGCAATTGTTTTATTGAAATTGGCGAGCAGCGCGCCGGGAACGACCACGCTTCGCACGGCGGGAGTTTGTTTGAGCGTCGCATAGAGCGCAGGCAGCGCGTTCTCGTCCACCATCAGGTGTAGCCCCGAAACGCTGCCGCCTTCGCGCATCAGGCGGTTGAGCGCGCGAATGTCCATGTAAACCGACATCCCGATCAGGTCATCGACTGTCCCCGCCACAGTCAACCTCCGCACGGGGCGCTCCCCTTCCATTACCTCGACAGTAAGCGTGTCGCCGGGTTTGACACCCAGCCACTCCGCCAGCTTCGTCGTCAGCGCCACGCCATCGGGAGGCGGTTCGTGAACGCGGTAATCCGCGTCCACCACGCGCCATAGCTCGGCCCCGCTCTCCAGCCCAGTGAGCGCCAGCCGTCGCGCTCGATGCCCGAAGCTCAGGCGCGCCGGCACATAGCGATGAGCCTCTACTCGCATCACGCCGGGCAGGCGCGCCACATCGTAGCGGACGCTCGCCGGGCGCGGTTCGTTGAAGACGACCGAGACGTCCTCGCGGTAAACAGTGCGGAACATCACGTCAATTACGCGACTGATTGCGTCGTGGTAGAGATAAAAGCCCGTCACCAGCAGAGCCACTGAGAGCGAGACTCCCAGGGTGTTCAGAAAAGCTTTCACCGGACGCCTCGCCAGATTCCTTACGATGATTCGCATGGCTGGCGAAAGTAAATGCTTCAATCCGAGGCGTTCGATAAACCCGGCGCGGAAACGGGCGGGCGGCTCGGGCCGCATCGCTTCGGCAGGCGGAAGCGAGACCGCGCGCCACACGGCCGCGAGCGCTCCCACACACGACGACGCAAGGCTGATTGCTACGGCCGTCAATACGACGCCCGCGCCGGGCGCGTAGCGCAGCACGGGGAATCGGAAAAATTCTGTGTAAAGCGCCGTAATGCCGTAGCCAAACCACCATCCCATCGCAACGCCCATTGCGACGCCGCCGAGCACGGCCGCGAAGGCCAGCTTCAGGTAATGTAGGGCGATGGCGAGGTTGCCGTAGCCGAATGCTTTCAACACTGCGATCTGATCGCGCTGCGTGGCCACCAGCCGCGATAGCGTCAGGTGGATAAGAAACGCCGTGACGCCGAGGAAGACTGCCGGAATGAATGTGCTTGTGACTTGCAGTTCGGCGATCTCGTTCGAGATGAAATGATGCGAGGTCTGATCCGCCCGAGCGTACGCGCCCATCGCGCCGTAATCTTCGAGCAGCGCGTCGAGCCTCTCGATCACCTCGGATTCGTTCGCGCCCGGCGAGAGTGACAACGCAACGTCGTTGAACGCGCCATCCATATTGAATGCCGGGCCGAGCGCTTCGCGGCTCATCCACATCACGCCGAAGCGGCGGCTGTCAGGGAACATCTCGCCGCCACCGATCTCATAAACGTACTCGGGCGAGATGGCGACGCCGGCGATGCGCAACTTTTGCCAGCGGCCGTTGATAATGGCAGTAAGATTGTCGCCGGGATTAAGGTTGTTCGCGCTGGAGAATGCGCCGCTGACGATCACTTCGTCGCGCTTGCCGGCTTCGATGTAACGCCCGCTGATGACGTGCAGGTCATTGAGCGTCGGCGACTGCTTCTCTGGAATAGAGATGATCCTGCCCCGCGCCGGTTCTTCCACTCCGGGAACGTCGAGCGTCACGTCCGCGACGATGCGCGTCTCGGCCGCGGCCACGCCGGGAATCGCCCTGATGCGCGCGGCGACGGGTTCCGGCGCGCGTTTGAGGTTGGCGAAGACATCGGCGAACCGGTATTGCCGGTAATAAGTGTCCTGTGAACCGAGCAGCGAGTAGTAAACGCTGCGCATCGCCACGAAGGTCGCTATGCCGCAGGCCACCACGAGCGCGACCGCGACGACCTGCCCGCGCAGATGAAACAGATCACGGATCAATTTGCGATTGAGCGCTTTCATCGCGTCACCACTCCAGTTCCGCCGGTTTCGCCCTAGTTTCGTTGCTGCGGACTTCGACGATCTCTCCGCTTCCCAGGCGAATCACGCGATCGGCCATCGCTGCGATCGTTGCGTTGTGCGTGATCACCGCCGTCGTCGTCCCGAGTTCCTGGTTGACCCGTTCGAGAACTTCGAGAACCAGTTTGCCGGTCGCGAAATCGAGCGCGCCGGTAGGCTCATCGCACAGCAGCACATCGGGTCGTTTGGCGATGGCGCGCGCAATCGCCACGCGCTGCTGTTCGCCGCCGGAAAGTTGGGCAGGGAAGTGATGGAGCCTTTCGCCGAGTCCGACCAGCCGCAACGCCTCATCGGCCGGCATCGGACGCTCGGCGATTTCGGTCACCAACTCGACGTTCTCCAACGCGGTCAGACTCGGAATCAGGTTGTAGAACTGGAAAACGAACCCGACGTGTTCACGCCTGAATCGCGTCAACTCTCGCTCATCCGCCTTAACCAGGTTGTGGTCTCGAAAGTTCACTTCGCCGCTCGTGGGGATGTCCAGCCCTCCAAGAATATTGAGAAGCGTTGATTTGCCGCTGCCCGACGGTCCCAGTAATACGACGAATTCACCCTCATACAGTTCAAAGTCGACCGAACGTAGCGCGTGAACGGCGACTTCGCCCATTCGATAGACCTTCGACAATCCGCGAGCGCGGAAGACGGTCTCGCGCGGCGTCGCAGTCATTACCGCTCCGGTCGCTACTGATGGCAGTGTTGTCACTGATTCCATAACGCCTCTTCAGGGGGCAAGGCATGTGCCAACGGAGAAATGGATTGATTACTGCCAGGAATCAGGGCCACATTACGCTGCGGTGGGGAAATTCCCTCAGGCGCCTGGGTAAAAGTTCGCGCCGAATGGGCGCCGCTGCAGGCTCTCAGCATGAAATATTGGTTGGTACACTGGTTGCCGGAATCTCATGGCGCACGACGAAGGACGAAAGACTATGGATATTTCCTCGCTGTTTCAACAACTTGGAATTGCGCTGGGGCTGGGACTGCTTGTCGGGTTGCAGCGCGAGAGCGCGGCGTCGCCTCTGGCAGGAGTGCGGACATTTCCGCTCGTCACGGTTCTGGGAACGGTTTGTGGCCTGTTGTCGCAAGCGTTCGGCGGCTGGATTTTGGCGGCGGGGATCATCGCGCTTACGGTAATCGTCTATATCGGAAAGATCATTGAAATGAGTAAAGGTAATCCCAATCCCGGGATCACCACAGAAGCGGCATTGTTGTTGATGTTCGCCGTAGGCGCGTATCTGGTCGTCGGAGATCGAGCCGCGGCCATCGCCATCGGAGGCGGGGCCGCAGTGTTGCTGCATTTCAAGGGAGAACTTCACGGCGCAGTTGCCAGGTTGGGCGCGGGCGACCTGAAAGCGGTGATGCAGTTCGCGCTGATTTCACCGGTTATTCTTCCGGTGCTGCCCAACCGGACTTACGGCCCTTTCGCCGTGCTCAACCCGCGTAACATCTGGTGGATGGTCGTGCTGATCGTCGGAATCAATCTGGGCGGTTACATCGCTTATAAATTCCTCGGTCAACGCGCGGGCATCGTGCTCGGAGGCATTCTCGGCGGAATGGTCTCCAGCACCGCAACCACCGTCAGTTACGCCAAGCGCGCCGCCGCGGCGCCAGGCGCCATCGGACCGGCGGCCATCGTGATTATGATCGCTTCTACGGTTGTTTTTGCGCGTCTACTACTGGAGATTGCGACCGTCGCGCCCGCGTTCCTTCCTGCGGCGGCCCCTTGGTTAGTCGCGCTGCTGATCCTGTCGGCTGTGGGTTCATTCGCGCTATGGCTCTGGAGCGACAAAGATCATGACGAGATGCCCGCGCAGGAGAACCCTTCTGAGTTGAAATCGGCGCTGCTGTTCGGGCTAATTTACGCCGCGGTCTTGTTTGTCGTGGCCGCGGTGAAAGAGCTGTACGGCAATCGCGGGTTGTACGTGGTTGCGGCGTTGTCAGGGCTGACCGATGTGGATGCGATCACACTTTCGACCGCGCAACTAGTCAACGCGGGCAGGCTCAACGCTGATGACGGCTGGAGGCTCGTCGTCGTGGCGGCAATCTCGAACCTGATCTTCAAAGCCGGCGCAGTCGCTGCGCTCGGTCGCCGGCGATTATTCTTCAGGATTTTGCCCGCATATGGCGTCGTCATTGTGGCAGGCGTATTTATGCTGCTCTACCGCTA
>DATCXQ010000233.1:0-7813 GCA_036565725.1 Blastocatellia bacterium | reverse complement strand
CGGTTCTCGTCTGTTTCGGGGCCGTGGTTGGGCAGGCAGATGGCGCAAATCAGCGCGCCGCTGTCGGCTCTGTGGCAATCGCAATCACATACCGGCTCGTCGGCTGGCTCCCACGCGTGACGTCCTACGTGGTTCTCGGCCAACTGGCATTGGTTGCCGCTGTAGCGCATTTTGTGGGCGCAACGTTTCAGACCTGGGCGAAGTTGGTAAATCAATTCAGTCATGGTTAGTCCCCTTCGTCGGTTAGCGGTTACGCCTTATGCGGGCAGTATTCGCCCTTATCGTCACGGCGCGGGCAGAAGTAAGAGCCGGGCCTTCTCGACGGCTTCATGGGCGTACCGTGCGCGGGGCAGAGCGGCAGTTGTTTGACTGGCTTCATTTCGGCCTGTGCGGCCTGTGATGTCGGCGGCTCGGCTCCGGCGGCAAGCAAGCGCTCGACTATCAGCGTCAGGTCGGCGGCTCGGCCTTCGCCTTCAATCGTGATTGGGAAGCCCTTTAGTGTCGCCTGAATGGTGAAGCGACAGGCCGGAGCGGTTTGCTTGTCGGCTATGGGCGTCACGTTGTTCAGGTTCGCGTTCGTCATGGTTCGTCTCCTTACAGATACATCCCTCTCGACTGGTCGTAGGGGCGAAAGCCTTTGCGGTTCCGCTTGCCGTAGCCGTCGCGTTTCAAGTCGTCTCTTACCGCCTTATCGCTCACGTCGGAGCCGGGCGCGTAAGTGGCGGCGTAGATGCGGCCACGAATTTCGACCATTACGACGATGTGGCCGCTCTCTCTCGTCTGGCGTGTGATTGTCGCTCTCTCCATTGGTTCGTCTCCTTCGTCGGTTCAGATTGCCCAGCCGTCCACGCGGACGACGTTGTACTTGACGCCTGTGCGGTCGCTCTCAATGCTGCGCGTTACGACGGCCTGCCGCTTCGTCTCCACCTTCGGGGCCGTCTCGATTGATTCGGCCAGCGTCAGGAGGTGGTAAAGGCTACGATGCTTACAGGCTTGGTTATTGAAGAACGCCGGGCATTGGCAGTGCTTATCGTTGGCGCGGTAGGTCTGGCCCGATTCCGTGGTGACCACGATGCAGAACATCAGTTCGGTGACCAGCCAGGTGGAAGCGCCGACGACGGCCTTGTCTATCGCCGCTTGCCAGCGCTTATTGCTGGTTCTCGCTTTTGCCACTTTCGCCGCTTCGATGATGTTCTGAATGTTCATAGCGCCTCCGTTGTTGTCCTAACTGACAAGGGCATATTATGCCAATTGGCACTATGCTGTCAATAAGGAAGTGTGCCTATCGGAATTATTTTGCGTATTGACGTAATATTGCCAGCCGTGTATATTGTGTGGTATGAATACACAAATGATTGAGTTCAACCTAGATGAAATCCTGGCCAAGCGCGGAATAACTAAGTACCGTTTGGCTAAAGACACAAACATCGCCCACACGACGATTTGGAAGCTTGAGACGGGCAAGGCGCAGCGTGTCGGCTTCGACGTACTGGAAAAGATATGCGTCCGGCTGGACTGCGAGCTGACTGATTTTCTGTTTGTCCACAAGGAAGTGAAGGCCGCGAAGAAGGGGGCGAAGAAGTGACACCGAACAAAGACGAACTGTTGAAACTCCGCGTGGATGCAACTATCCGGCGCATTCAGTCAGACGTACCGAAGCCATTGCGGCCATATCTCAAGTATCAGGGGCCGACGCCCGAACACTTGCCGCAGAACTGGTACCCGCGCGAACTGGTAGCCGACGCTCCAGGGGCCGACCCGGTTCGGTTCCGTATCGAAGAGGACAAGTACGGCATTTTGGTCGCTCGTGTTGATGAGACGAAGAAGGGGGCCAAATGACAAAGGTAAAACTAGCATCGGGCGAAGAGGTAGAGATAAAAGCAGAGGCGTCCGACGTGGAGTTTGTTCAGGCACTCATTGCGCTTAACGACCAAATTACTAGCGAAATCAACATTCAGGCTAAGGGGTTGCTCTTCAACGCAGGCGGGGAAGGAACCGCAGACTCATTCAACCGTCTTAAGTCTCTAGTCGGTGAAATGCATGCACTTCTCTCTGACGCTTCGCTCACTGACGCCAAGTAAACCTATGACCGACGAACCCGACAAGGCAGAACCCGACAAGCCTAAGAAGAAGCCCGAACCACGACGGCCAGGCGGCAAGCAAAAGCGCGGGCCGAATAAGTGGCTCTTGCGAATCTTTCGCGGGTATGACGCGGCAGGGAAGCGCATTTACTACTCGGAGACATTCCACGGCGGAAGCAGGGACGCCGATAACCGGCTGACGGAGTTGAAGAATCGCCACAAGGCCGGACTGCCTCTTAAGTTCTCGGCGAAGACGTTCAAGGACTTCTTCGATAAGTGGATTGATGATATTGACGACGGCGAACGGCGCGAATGTACGGTTGATCGCTATCGCCAGGTGGGCAAAACGATCTTGATACCGGCGTTTGGCAAGATGGCTCTGGCCGACATAACCGATGCGGCGATAACGCGCCTCTACAAAACCATGCGGACACGCAAACCGCCGTACTCGCAAGCAACGATCAGAATGGCTCATGTCGTCTTGTCGGCTCTGCTGAATGCCGCCGAAGCCGAAGACCTGCTTTTACGAAATCCCATGCATAAGATCAGGGCAGGCAAGAAGGCTCCCAAACAGCCGAAGCCGGACCCTGTCGCGATGACCGCCGAAGAAAGCCAGCGTTTTCTTGATGCCGCGAGTTCGACGGCTTACGGCTTCATGTTCGATTTGGCTTTCTTCCTCGGCGCGAGGCCGTGTGAATGGCTTGGCCTGAAATGGGCCGATGTGGACTGGGAAGGGAAGCGAATCACAGTCCAGCGCAGCCTGAAATGGCGCCGTGGCGCAGACTGGTACACAACGAACCCGAAGACAGCAAAGAGTATCCGCACAATCGCATTAACTGAGACGCTTATGAAGGGGCTTCAGGACCATAGGCGCCGACAACTTGAAGCTAGACTGAAGGCCGGGGCTTCATGGGAGGATCACGATTTTATCTTCGCCAATGAAGCAGGCGAGCCGTTCAGGTTTGAGTCAATGCGTCGTCTATATAAGGGAATTTTGGCGGCGGCCAAACTGCCGGAAAAATTCATGCTCAAAACGTCGCGGCATAGCTGCGCCTCTGCTCTTATCAATGAGCCGGATGTCCCGCTCAAGGCGATCTCCGCAAGGCTCGGACACGCGTCGATCAGAACCACTGCTGACATATACGGCGTGGTCGATGATGAGCGAGGGCGCCAGGTTTCAGAGCGCATCGGGCAGCTGTTCGGGATTGGGAAAAAGTGATGTTTTTGCGGCGTTCGCGTCCTACTCGCACACTAAACGCGGGATATTCGGCTCTTTGAAACACGGGAAGTGAAGCAGAGGCAGGCTTTAACGGCATGGGCGGGCGTTTTTCTCCGAGAACTGTCAATTTGCGCTCCCCGGCGTTAATCAAGCAGAATACCGCCTCATTTTTCATATTTTCGCTATTTCGCTATTCCGGCTCTCGCACTTAAATCAAACCACGCGAGATTGGTACAGCGCCGCGCGCGTATGCAAGAGGTTGCGCGCAGGAGGGCCGATTGCTTACGCGCTGTACTGTACCGGTTCGAGCGCACGAGTTTTATGACAAATAATCACAAACGGGCAGTAATTTGGGATTTGGATGGAACATTGATTGACTCTTCCGACCTTCATTGGGAGGCCTGGAAGAAGGTGATAGAGGCTGAAAATATCGCGCTGACTTACGAGCAATACGTCGCCGACTTCGGCAAGCGCAACGACGAGATTCTGCGCGGGCGTCTGGGGGCGGATTTGCCGGACGAATTCATCGTCCGCGTCTCGCTCGCGAAAGAGGAGGTCTACCGCGGTTTGATTCGGAAGAAAGGGCTGGAGCTCCTGCCCGGCGCGCGCCATTGGCTGGAGCGTTTGAAGGCCGAAGGATGTCTGCAGGCGCTCGCCACGTCGGCGCCGCGAGGCAATATTGACGCGGTCTTCGCCGCGCTCGGCATCGGCGAGTATTTCGACGTGGTGATCTCTTCGGAAGAGGTCAGGGCAGGGAAGCCGGAGCCTGACGTCTTTCTGGCCGCGGCGTCGAAGCTGGGCGTCGCGCCGCGTGAGTGCGTCGTGATCGAAGACGCCCCCGCCGGAATTGAAGCCGCGCGCCGCGCCGGGATGAAGTCCGTCGGCGTGTTGACCACGCACCGCGAGTTGAAAGCCGATCTGGTCGCGCCGAGTTTGGATCAATTACCCAACGACTTCTTAGGAGATTCGCCGATGCAGTAGAGGTGTTTATCGCCGCGGATGAAGATTCTCCCCCGCGAGATCGCTGGCGAGGCGAGAACCATCTCACCAACGGAGTTGGTACGGATCACTTCGTGCGTCGGCCCGGCTTTGATGACGAATGTGTCGCCGTCTTCGCTAGTCAGAAAGATTTTGCCGTCGAAGGCCACGGCGGACGCGCTGAAGCTGGCCGGGGTGGGCACGCGGCCGCCTTCGTATTTGATCTCGCCGGTCCTGGCCTCGATACAGGTCAGAATGCCTTTGTCACTGACGAGGTAGACGTAATCTCCATAAAAGATCGGCGACGTGACGTAGGCCGTCCCTTTGTCGTAACTCCAGGCGACATTTGATTTGCCTGTCAGGTCGCCAGTTCCGCCTAGCTTGATCCCCATCGCGCGTTTGCTCGGATAACCCGCTGATACGAAGACCATGTCATGCCCGGCCACGGCGCTCGGTATCGCGTGGCCTTTGACCCCGCCCGCGCGCCACAATTCTTTGCCAGTTGAGGGGTCGTAGGAAATGACCGTTTCCGCGCCGCTGGCGATCAACTCGGCGCGACCGCCGGCGCGCACGACAATCGGAGTCGCATGCGTCTTCCGATGATCGCGTTTCACCCGCCAGGCCTCCTTGCCCGTCCGTTTATCCACCGCCGCGATGAATGAGACGTCAGGCCCGCCGTCTTCCTGGTCGCATTGCAGAAACAACAGGTTTTCGTAAAGCGCCGGCGATGTGCCGGGCCCCATTCCCATCTTGGCGATCTTGCCCAGGGCGGTTTTCCAGATCAGCTTGCCGTTGAAGTCGTAACAGTAAAGCCCTTCGGCCTCGAAGAACGCATAAACGAACTTGCCGTCGGTCACCGGCGTGCTCGAGGCGTAGCTGTTCTTGCGATGGCGGTCGTCGTAAACCATGCCTTCGTACGCCGTGCGTTCCCAGAGGATTTTTCCCGAGTCGCGGTCGAGGCAAATCACCTTCAGCGTGTGTTTCCTGTCGCCCGCGACGCTGTCCGGATGAACCCATGTTTCGCCTTTTCTGACGTGATGAACGGCCTTCGCTCCCTGAACGACTTCGCCCTCGATCGATGTAGTCAAAAAGATTTTGTTATCCCAGACAATCGGCGACGAATGGCCGCGGCCGGGGAGCGCCGTTTTCCAGACGACGTTCTTATCCGCGCCCCACTCGATGGGCAGGTTCTTCTCTTCGGAGATTCCCGCGCTCTGCGGGCCGCGCCATTGCGGCCAGTTTGCGGCGCCGTCGCGGGATTGAGCGAGGGCGCTGAAACCGCTGGCGATGCTGATAACCAATAACAATGCTAGGGTGAAATTTGCTGTCTTCATATGTTCAATACAGCGATTTTCATGTGGATGAATAGCCACAGAGCGCACAGAGGACATAATGATTTCTCTGTGTGCTCTGTGCCCTGCGGTGGCTAACAGCCCTTATACATTTGAAAACTGGTATAGCCAGTGGCCAATACTATCAGACTTTGTTGAAAATACGCTTCAACTCGAACGAGCCTCGACTGTCGTCGATGAAATAATCAATGGTCAAGACCTTTCCGTCGGGCGATAGGGTCATTTTTCGGGCGACCCGTCTCGTCGCCTGACCATCAACTATCTCATCCTCGACCAGAATGCCACGGCCGTTGACGAGCCACGTCGCCTTACGCTTGCCTTTGGCGTTCGGAGGATTCTGGGGAGTGAACTCGGCTTCTCGACCGTCAAGCGTGTACTCTTCGTTGATTGTGACCTCGCCTCGCGGGCTTTTTTGCTTCGCGTCGAGCTTCACCTTCTCGCCCGAATGAGCGATCGTCATTGTCTGATCGAATTCCGGGCCGTTGCTGAAGCTCTTTGCTTTATCGAGCGTCCAGGTCCCGCTCAGGTTTGCCTTTTCACCTTCGAAGCCGGAGACGGAAGTGTAGAGCAGAAGCGCGAGGCAAGCGAGCAATGTTTTCAGTTTCATTCTTACCTCCCCGGCGCCTTCGGATTGGCGCTGACGCAATAGAGATTCTTCTCGCCGCGAATGAAGATCATTCCGTCCGAGATCGCGGGCGACGCGTAGACGGGCTCGCCGACCGAGTTGGTCGCGATCACTTCGTGCTTCGGCCCGGCCTTGACGACGTATGTGTCGCCGTCTTCGCTCATCAACAACAGCTTGCCGTCGAAGGCCACCGGCGAAGCGGTGAATGTGGCGGGCGCGGGAATGCGACCGCCTTCGTAAACCACCTTGCCGGTCTTGGCGTCGAGGCATGTCAAAATGCCTCGGTCGGACATCAGGTAGATGTAATCGCCGTAGAGTATCGAAGAAGGCACGTAGGCCGTCCCCTTGTCGTATTGCCATGCGACATTCGAGTTTGTGATGTCGCCCGAACCTCCGAGTTTAATGGCCATCGTCTTTTTGACCGGGAAGCCGGCGTAAACGAAGACCATTCCGTGGCCCACGAGCGGCGTTCCGATGGCGTTGCTGCCATGACCCTTAGCCGTCCACAATTCTTTGCCGGTCTTCGGATCGTAGGAGATGATCAGCTCATTGCCGCTGGTGATCAATTCCGCGCGCTTCTCCGCGCGAACGACCAGCGGCGTTGACCAGCTCGCCTGAACTTTGCGCGGAGTCTTCCAGGCCTCTTTCCCGGTCTTCTTGTCCAACGCGACGATGAAGGAATTTTTGCCTTCGTCCTCGTCGCACTGCAGGATCACGAGGTTTTCGAAAAGCGCCGGCGAAGCCCCCGGCCCCAATCCGATGTTGGCGATTTTGCCGACGGCGGTCTTCCAGACCAGCTTGCCTTTGAAGTCATAGCAATATAGCCCGTCGCCTTCGCCGCCGAACCAGGCGTAAACATAATTTCCGTCAGTGGCCGGCGTCGGCGCGGCGTAGCTGCCTTTGCGGTGGCGGTCGTCGTAGACTGCGCCCTCGTAAGCGGTCTGTTCCCACAAAATCTTTCCCGCGTCGCGGTCGACGCAGACGACTTTGAATGTGTGTTTGCGGTTCGCGCCCACACTGTCGGGATGGACGAAGACCTGGCCTTCGATCTTGTGCTCGACGGCCTTCGCGCCCGGGATGACATCGCCTTCGACGTCGGTGGTCAGAAAAATCCTATTCCCCCAGACGATCGGCTGCGAATGGCCATGGCCCGCGATCGGAGTCTTCCATTTGATGTTTTTATCGACGGCCCATTCGGTTGGGACGTTGGATTCGGATGAAACCCCCGTCCCTTCAGGACCGCGCCACTGAGACCAATTTGCGCCGGGCGCCGCCGCGCCCGAGAACGGCTTGAATGCGGCCAGCGCAAACAGGCACAGAGTTAAAGCGGAAAGCAATAGAGTTGATACACGTATCATTATGTTTGTGGCTCCTGTCTTGGTAATGCGCAGGATCAGATCACGGTCAGGCCACATTCTCTCGGTGCAAAACTTATCGGTCAAATCTTGAAATTAGATAGGATTGCAAATCAGTATTCGGCGTACTGAAGTACGCGTACGGATCAGTACCGCGAGCGGTAGCGAGCGCGCTTCACATTGGGTCGCGCTCGCTACCGCTC
>DATCXQ010000231.1:0-3590 GCA_036565725.1 Blastocatellia bacterium | reverse complement strand
GAGCGGTAGCGAGCGTCGCCTCCGCAAACAGCCGCTTGCTACCGCTCGCGGTACTGACTCGTCGCCTCAAACTTAGTTAACGCTGTAGTAAATCAGTATGGCTACGCCCACCACATCAGTTCTTCCCCCAGGCCCTAAATCTGTTTTCTCCGTCATAAGTGTTTTCGCATTCCGCCGCAATCCAATTAAATTTCTGACCCATTTGACCGAGCGGTACGGAGACCTGGTCTATTTCGAGTTCGGCCCGCAGCCGATGCTCCTGGTCAACAATCCCGATTACATCCGTGACGTGTTGGTCACACACAACAGAAAATTTATGAAGGGCGAAGGGCTGCAGCGCGCCAAGCGTCTGCTCGGCGAAGGGCTTTTGACCAGCGAGGGCGAGTTTCACTTGCGCCAGCGACGGTTGGCTCAGCCAGCGTTCCATCGCCAGCGCATCGCCGGTTACGCCGCGACGATGGTCGAATACGCCGCCCGCGATTGCGACCGCTGGCGGGCAGGCGAGACGCGCGACGTCGCGCGAGAGATGATGCGTTTGACGCTGGCGATTGCGGGCAAAACGCTCTTTGACGCCAATGTCGAAGGCGAGGCTGACGAAATCGGCAAGGCGCTGACTACAACCTTCGAGTTGTTCAACAGTTTGACGTTACCGTTCGCGCAGTTGCTCGATCGCTTGCCGTTGCCCGCGAACAAACGTTTCGAGAAGGCGCGCGGGCGTCTTGACGCGACGATCTATCGAATCATCAACGAGCGCCGCGCGAGCGGGGAAGACCGTGGCGACCTGCTCTCGATGCTGATCGCCGCGCGCGACGAAGAAGGCGACGGCTCTGGAATGACTGACGAGCAATTGCGCGACGAAGCGATGACCATCTTCCTGGCGGGCCACGAGACCACGGCCAACGCGTTGACATGGACGTGGTATTTGCTGTCTCAACATCCTGAAATCGAAGCCCGACTTCACGCCGAAGTTGATGAGGTGTTGAAAGGCGCCCTGCCGACCGCCGAAGACTTCCCGCGACTGCGTTACACCGAGATGGTCTTCGCCGAAGCGATGCGGCTTTATCCGCCCGCGTGGGTCATCGGCCGCCGCGCGCTCGGCGATTATCAAATCAACGGCTACAAGATCCCGGCTCGCTCGATCTTGCTGATGAGCCAGTACGTGACACATCACGACGCGAGGTTCTTTCCCGACCCGTTCCGCTTCGATCCCGAACGCTGGACGCCGGAGGCGAGAGAGCCGCGCCAGAAGTTCTCATACTTCCCGTTCGGCGGCGGCCCGCGAGTGTGTATCGGCGAGAGCTTCGCCTGGATGGAAGGCGCGTTAGTGTTGGCGACGATCGCGCAACGCTTCAGAATGCGGCTCGCGCCGGGCCATCCGGTCGAGATGCAGCCGCTGGTCACGCTTCGTCCCAAACACGGGATGCGGATGGTTCTTGAGTCGCGCTAAATCGGAACAACAGACATTGGGACAAACCGAACCAAGGGGATCACGGGGTATCACGGGTAAAGGCAATAACCATAGTCATTCCTGTGTTCCCCGTGGTTGAACCTGATGTACCAAAGCTTACTTGATAATAGCGCTCAACACGCGCCCGCGCTCGTAATCCGATTTGATCGAGCGGGCGGCCTCAATCAACGCCGCGCGTACGGTCTCATCGCCGGGGCGCTCCCCGGCCAGTTTCAGCAGCGTCTGGGCCTTGTAATGATCGGAAGACATGCCGGTGGTCGCCTTGAGCGCCACGAGCAACGCCTCCTTCGAATTGTCGCCCTTGCTCAAGAGCGCCGACAGCGCCTGCGCGCGATAATGATCAGAGCCGATGGTCGCCGCCGTCTCCACGAATGCGGAACGCGCCGCGTCGTCATTGAGAGAGCTTCCGGCCACGCCCAGAAGAACCTGGGCCTTGTAATGATCCGAAGAGATCCCGCCCGCCGATTTCAACACCGACCGCATTGCCTCTTTCGAAATGTCGCCACGCTTTAAAACGGCCGAGAGGGATTGCGCGCGGTAATGATCGGAGCCGATGGTCGCAGCAGCCTCGACGTATGCGGAGCGGATGGCGGCGTCTTCGAGATCGCTTTCAGCCACCTTCAGAAGAACCTGGCTTTTGTAATGATCCGAAGAGATCCCTCCAGCCCCTTTGAGCGCCAACACGAGAGCTTCTTTCGAAAGCTTGTCAGACTTCAATCCGGCCAAGAGCGTCTGCGCGCGGTAGTGATCCGAGCGGATCGTCCCGGCAGCTTCGAGGAAGGCCGCGCGCGTCGCTTCATCGCGCGTACCCTGTTCCTGCAACCCGGAGAGGACCTGGGCCTTGTAATGATCTGAAGACATCTGGCGCGCCGCTATCCCAATCGCTCGAGTCGCGACGGTCGCATCGAGCCTTCCACTCTTGAACAGCTCTTGAAAGTAGAGATGCTTGACGTGGTCGCTCCTCAAGCGGGAGATTTCATCGATCAGCCCGCCGGCTCCGCGCTCCTTCAAAATTTTCTGCGCTCTCGGCCCGGCGTTGAGACCGCTTTCTGTAACCGCTTCGTCCAGGACTCTGGCGAACCACGCTTTGGCGTCGGCGTCGTATGGCTGGCTCTTGCCATTAACGAAGTAGGAGACGCTCAGGCCGCCGCCCTGCCCCGCTTCGATCTCGAGCCGGCGGCGCGCGCTTCCGCGCATCTCTCTGATCTCGAGCGAGCCGCCATCGGTGATGCGTTTGACCTCGGTGTAGTCATCGTTGAATTCGACCTCTCCGCGAACCGTCATTTCGAGCGAGTTCCCATTATCATCCCGGTTCCACACCCACACATTGCCTCGCTGCGATATCCAGTTGCGGTTTTGTTGCAGGGCGACGCCTCCGGTGTTGGCCGCAGCAGGACTATCCGTCGCCTGCGACACCGCGCAAGCAAAAACCAGAACCAGCGCAAATCTAATCAGCATACCTAAACCTCCTAATTGAAATCCGGCAGCGAGAGCGGCAATTGCGGCATGTTGGTGAGCGGCTTGCTGCCCCAGAATAGCGCCAGGCGTTCCGGCTGCTGAAACGGCAACGGACGCAGCAGCGTCGCATTGATTACGCTGAAAATCGCCGTCGTCGCGCCGATCCCTATTGCCAGTGTGGCGACGGCGACCAACGTGAAACCGGGGTTCTTCAGCAACATTCGCGCCCCGTAGCGCAGGTCTTGCCACAGTGATTGCATAAGCCCTCCTGCTGAAACTGTAGGGCAATCTGGCAGTTTGCCTGGCGTTATTGGAGGTCGTCTTTAAAGAAAGCATGGCAAACTGCCAGTTCGCCCTACAGTGACCATACCAAGTCCCGTGCCACGATGCTCGCGAAACGACGCTTTGATTGCGCTGCATTTAGCAGACCATCGGACCGCGACTTCACGCATCAATCGTTCGGTTTTGGGATTTCGTTTTCCGATCCTGGGAACCCGGCGCGGCGCAGAGCGGGAGCGAGCTGTGGATTCACAATCAGCCCAGCGATTTCAGATTATTTCGTACTCCCACCGTATATGGGTGATCATCGCCCAGAGAAGCCGTGAAGATGGGCAGCGATTGCATGTATGGGAAGGCTCGGTGGATCAGTACCGCGAGCGGTAGC
>DATCXQ010000229.1:0-12237 GCA_036565725.1 Blastocatellia bacterium | reverse complement strand
GCCGCGCCCTGTTTCGGCCCTATGGATTTTATGTATTGAATAATCATCGCCACCTGCTCTTCAGTCACTAACCCCTGGAACGTCGGCATGTCGTTCGTGTAACCGGCCACGACCTTGGCTCCCGGGTTGAGGATCGATTCGCGCAGGTAGGTCTCGTCCACTTTCACAGTGGCGCCGTTGGCGAGCTTGACGTCCGTGCCGAAGAGGTTTTGCAGCGATGGGCCGCGTCCGGTGTTGTTCTCCAAATGACAGTTGTTGCAGGCCATACTGGTGAAGAGTTGCTGGCCGGCCTCGGCGGGCGATTTCTCCCTCGGAACGCCGCGCAGCCAGGCCTGGTAATCCGAATACTCCATGACGGTGACCTTGCCGATCATTCCCGAATGCTGGGTGCCACAATACTCGGCGCAGAAGAGATGATACGTGCCGACCTTGGTCGGGGTGAACCAGGAGGTCGTATATCGCCCCGGCACCACGTCGGTCTTGGTTCTGAACGCCGGGATGTAATACGCGTGGATCACGTCCTCGCTGGTCATCGTCAGCTTGACGCGGCGGCCCAGCGGCACGTGCAGCTCGTTGATCTCACGCTGGCCGTCCGGGTGCTGCGCGCGCCACATCCACTGCTTGCCGGTGACGAATATCTCCAGCGCGTCCTCCGGGTGGGTGTACATTTGATAATAGAGCTTCGCGCCCCACGCGAAGATGAACATCGAGATCACGAATGGGATCACCGTCCATGCGATTTCGAGCTTCAGATGACCCTCAATCTGCTCGGGGACCTCGCCCTGGCTGCGGCGGCGATATCTGATCAGAAAGTAGATCGCCGCTGCGGCTATTAACACGGTGAAAAATCCCGTCAGAGCGCACAGGAAGAGATAGAACAGGTCAATCTCGAAGGCGAAGTTCGACGCCTGCTCCGGGAAGAATGGGATTTGAATCAGTAATGATGGGTTCATAATCAAATCAAACTATATTTCATATGCCATATCTCATATGTCATATGCCCTATGATGCGTTACCGGCCAGGTCTTCCGCCTTCCACCGCGCCTCCCTCTGTTTCTCCTTGCGCCTCAGGTAAAGAAACAGCGCCAGCAGAGTCACCATCGTTAGGCCGCCGAAGATCCGCAGCAAGCGCATCACGACCAGGCCGTAGGTCCCACGATCCGGGTCGTACATATAACAGTAAAGAATGACCTGGTCGGCGAGCGATCCGACCTTGCCCGCCGAGGCGTCGATTACGCCGAAGCGCAGATCGCGCGGCGCGTATTCGATCCCGTAAAAATAACGCGAGATCTTGCCCTGCGGAGTTAAGACCATAATGCCGCCCGCGTGGGCATACTGCTTCGTCACCGGGTCCCAGACGTAGCGAAATCCGACGGCCTTCGTCAGGGCCTGGATGGCAGCCTCGTCGCCGGTCAGGAAATGCCAGCCGGCTTCCGCGCCGGGCCTGTCATACCGTTTCAGATATTCCGCCTTCTTCGCCGCCGCCAACTGAGGCGTTTCGCGCGGATCGAAGCTCACGCTCAAATTGACGAACTCCTTGCCCGGAGTCATCGGCAGCGCCTTCATCGCGCCGAGCAGCCCGGTCAGCACCTGCGTGCAAAGGCGCGGGCAGTCGTAATAGACCAGCGACAGCACGACCGGCCTGTCCTTGAAATACTCCGCCAGCTTGACTGTCCGCCCGCTCTCGTCGCGGAACTCCAGGTCGAGCGGGACCTGGTTGTTCAAAAGCTGATCGATGCCGACGTCTTTCAAGACCGGCGGACGCACGCCTGCCGGCTGCGCCGAGGCGCTAATACCAAAGGCGAATGGCGACAGTAACAACACAGCCGCTAATGCGCGGAGCGCGATTCCCCTGCCGTTTTTCGACCTTTGTAGTTTGTACGCAAACATCTCTATGTCTTTACCTTCCCCTCAATGTTGTTGGGGTTGAACCTGCTGCGGCTGAGCCGACTGCGGTTGCGCCGGTTGCGGAGCCGGTTGTCGGGTCGGCTGCGGAACCGGTTGCTGGGTCAGCTTCTGAACACTGATCACCCGACCCGCGTTCGAGCCGGCGACGCCGATCTCTTGCCTCACCGTCTCGGCCTTCTGCAACTCTTCGGAGATCGTGGGCGACGGAAGCGCGGGCAACCCCTTCTCGGCGATCATAGCCTTCGCGCGGTCGATCGGGACATGCGCGACGCCGCCCGGCTTATCTACCCAGCCATAACCGTTGAGCTTTTCGTCCGTGCTCTTGCGAAGATTCTCCATCGCTTCGAGCGGGAGGTCGGTAGGCTTATCAGTGGTCGTGGTCGATCCCCGTCCCGGCGCGCCCTGAAGCAAAGGCTCGGGCGGCAGTATGCGGTCACCGGTTTGGACCTGAGTTGCGGGCTGCCCCTGACTCCCCGCGTCGAGCTTTTTGAAGCCAAAATCCAGCCCTTTGACTACGAAAAAGACGAACGACGTGGCGACAAACAGGACGGCCAGAAATAGCAAGACCGGTTTAGGCGACACAGCGCTGCTTTCGACCTGACCGTGGTCCGGATTATGCGGGTCATGCCCATGATGTGGATCGTGATGCCGATTATGATCGCTCATATCTTAAATCTCATTGGCTGGTACGGCGCCACGCGCGTTGGTTGTTACAGCGCCGCGCGCGATTGCTGCGCGGCTGACTGATAAAACGACCGCTTGCTTACGCGCGCGGTACTGTACCGGCGTCCAAATCTCAATATCCTTCAAAACTCAAAAGATGCTCGCCCCTGGCCAACACCTCGCGCAATTGAGGATCGTTGTGCGGGACCAACGCGCGTTGGCGCAGTTGGTAGAAGAACCAACCGAGCCAGAGGCCCCCCACCCCGATCACCGCGGCTGCGTAATTGATGTAGCTCGCGACCGACAGCCCATAATGACGGGCCTCCCCCGAGTGCCCGCCTTCGAACTCCGGCGCGATCAGCCAGAGCAGGTCGACGAAGCGCATCGCGATCAACAGCCAGGCCACCCCCATCAGGCGACGCCGGTTGTGCTTCAGATCGCGCGACAGCAGCATAAGGAACGGCAGCGCGAAATTGAGCAGGATCAAGGCCACACCTAACCACCGCCACTGGCCTCTGAATCGTTCCAGGTACCAGGGAATCTCTTCGGGCAAGTTGCCCGACCAGATGATCAGCAACTGCGAGAACGAGAAGTAGGCCCAGACCATCACAGCCGCCAACAACAGCTTGCCCAAATCGTGGAAATGCTTCGCCTGGTAGACGCGATCCATCGGCTCGCGCCCCGACAGGTAGACCCCGACCGTGATCAAAAAAGCCAGCGCCAAAACGCCCTGCCCGATCAGCATCAACAGCCCGAAGATCGTCGAGAACCATTCGGGGTCGAGCGACATCACCCAGTCGACTCCCGCGAACGTGACCGCAATGCCGTAGAGCACGAATCCGGGGCCGCTCAGATTCTGCGCCCGCTGCACGGCGCTCATGTCGCGGTTCTCGTCCTGCTGCTTCGACCATTTGCGCAGGTAGGTCGCCAATCCGATCCAGACGATGAAATAAATGACGCCGCGAATTTGGAATCCTCTCTCGTTGAGCCACGGCCTTTTGTGATCGATCAGCGCGCGCGTCGCCGCGTTCTGGATCGTGTTCAGGTCGTGCGACCACTCGTACAGGCTATGCAGCCCCAGAATCGCGATCGGCAGAAACAGAAGGAGCATCAGCCAGAGCGTGTGCGCGCCGGCTTCCATCTGCCGCCTGATCAACAGCCCCCAGCTCGCGCCGCCCAGGTATTGGACCATCAACAGTCCCAGGCAACCGAGCGCGACGCTCGTCCAAAAGATGAATGCGACCAGGTAAGAATGAAAGAAAGTGTCTATTCTATTACTCGAAAGGACGGCGCCGATAATCCAACCGAGTATGCCGACCAACCCGACGCCCACCGAGATGTTTTGGACCCGTCCGAGATCGGCCGGAGGAGTGAAATTATTGTTCGTCAATTGCCATGTCCTCCTGGAGCGGGAGCGCTTGATTTTTCGCCCGCCTTGTCAGCCGCTTCCAACTTTTGCCTGTCCGATTCGGACAGTTCGCCGGCTTTGGCGTTCTGGCTCGCCTGCAGCGCGCGGATGTAGGCGATGATCTTCCAGCGGTCTTCCGGCGTCAGGACCTCGGCGTAGCTCGGCATCGCGCCGAAGCCGTTGGTCATTACGTCGTAGAAGTGGCTGGTCGGGGCGTTACGCAAACGATCCTGGTGATAAGTCGGAGGATGGCGGAAACCCCGCAGCGCGACCATTCCGTTGCCGTCGCCCAGTTTGCCGTGGCAGGGCAGGCACGTGATGTTGAACCGGCTCTCGCCGCGATCGAGAATCTCTACGATCTCTTTCTTGCGCGTCTCGGCGTCAGCGCTGAGTTTGAACGGGAATCCGTCTTCGCCGACCGAACCGACCTGCCCCGGCACGGCCGCCTTCGGCGCGGCGACGGCCAGCGCGAGCGAACCGCGCGCGACCGTGCCTTCGGGCGGCTGCCGGTTCGCGCCCTCCTCGTTGACTTCGTATCGTGGGTTGTCGTGCATGTCCTGCCGGCAGGCCGAAACCGAGAAGACCGCCGCCAGGCAGACGACCAGACCGACTATTTTCAATCTACTTTTCGACATTGCTCACCTCTATCGCTCCCAGGCTCTCGAGGAAGTCGCGAGTCCTCGCCTTGTTGTACATCGGGTCGTCCGATTTGACGCACAGGAAGAAGCGGTCCTGCGACGCGCGAGCGAAGCTCGGCACGTTGAAGGTCGGGTGATAGGGCTGCGGCAACCGGTTCATAATCAGGTTGCCGAGGAAAGCGCCGAACGCCGCCAGCAGCACCGTGCATTCAAACGTGATCGGAATGAACGCCGGCAGGCTCATCAGCGGACGCCCGCCGACGTTGAGCGGGTAATCGATGCCCCCGGTCCAGTACTGCAGCGTGAAGCCGCCCACCGCGCCGATGACGCCGCAAATCAGCGTACATAGCGCCACGAAATCGCGGTGGTATCCGATGGCCTCCGAAAGCTCTTCGATCGGGAATGGCGAATAGGCGTTGATTCGGCGATAGCCCGCCCCGTAAGTCCGGCGCGCCGCCGCGACGACCGCGCTCGGGGAGTCGAACTCGGCTATAAGGCCGTAATTCCCTCCGCCATCCACATTCGTCAACGCTTCCTCTCTAATCAGTTCTTCCTGGATTGTCATAAACCAAACCTTGTCTCTAAAGAATGGCCTTTGATAATTAATTGCGACAACAGCATAGGGGCGGGTTTTTCCCGCCAGCCTCCGTCATCGAGGCGTAGGGGCGCGGAATACGCGCCCCTACATCAATCTCCATACTGCGGGAGCGGCGATGAGCCGATTGGCCCGCGGCCTTCCTCTCGTTCGAGTTCCTTGATCTTCCTTTCGTCCACCTTGGCTTCGGGCAGCAGAGTTTTCATCTCGAAGATCGGGATCATCGGGACGAAGCGTATGAAGAGGAACATCAGCGTCAGGAAGAAGCCGACCGTCCCGAAGAACATAGTGAAGTCGAAGATCGTCGGTTTATAGAAGCGCCACGCCGACGGGGTGAAGTCGCGGTTGAGGCTCATGACGATGATCACGAAGCGCTCCAGCCACATGCCCACGTTGATGAACATCGAGATGATGAAGATCACGAACAGGTTATCGCGCATCTTCTTCCACCAGAGCAGCGACGGGACCAGCACGTTGCAGAGGATCAGCAACCAGTAGATCATCCCATACGGGCCGAACATGCGGTTCTTCATCATGAACAGCTCGAAGGTGTTGCCGCTGTACCAGGCGAAGAAGGCTTCCATCAAATAACCGTAGGCGACGATCAATCCGGTGGCCAGCATCACTTTGCAGCAATTGCGGATGTGGCGCATGGTGATGAAATCTTCGAGGCCGTAAAACTTGCGCACCGGGATGGCCAGCGTGAGCACCATCGCGAAGCCGGCGTAAACCGCGCCCGCCACGAAGTAGGGCGGGAAGATGGTGGCGTGCCAGCCCGGGACGATGCCGGTCGAGAAGTCGAATGACACGATCGTGTGGACCGAGAGCACCAGCGGCGTCGAAAGCCCGGCAAGCAGCAAATACGCCGTCTCGTAGCGATGCCAGTGCCGCGCGTCGCCGCGCCAGCCCATCGCCAGCATGCCGAAGACGAACCTCTGCCACTTCTTCTTGGCGGTGTCGCGCATCGTGGCGAAGTCGGGGACCAGTCCCATAAACCAGAAGAGCGCCGAGACCGTCATATAGGTCGTGACCGCGAAGACGTCCCACATCAGCGGGCTGCGGAATTGCGGCCACATGCTCATCGTGTTAGGGATCGGGAAGAGGTAATAGGCCATCCACGGGCGCCCGGTGTGAAAGAGCGGGAATAGTCCCGCGCAGGCGACCGCGAAAAGCGTCATCGCCTCGGCGAACCGGTTGATCGAGTTGCGCCACCCCTGCCTGAGCAGCAGCAGGATCGCCGAAATCAGCGTGCCCGCGTGCCCGATTCCGATCCACCAGACGAAGTTGATGATGTCGAACGCCCAGCCGACCGGGATCTGGTTGCCCCAGATCCCCACGCCCTTCAGCACCAGATAGGCGATGGTGTTGAACATCATCACCGACCCCAGAAAGACGATCAGGAATCCGAATACCCAGCCCTTCTTGAAGCCGCGCATCGTCACGATGTCGCCGATCTTCTTGGCGATCGAGTTGAAATTCTGCCCCGGCCCCATGACCGGCGGTCGAAGGTCGACGTAGCCTTCGGCCTCTCTATTTACTTCAGCCATGCTTCTCTCCTGACTTGGTGTGATCGCCGCCGAGTTCGGGGTTCGGGTTCTGAATCGCGGCCAGATAAGTCGCGCGCGGGCGGGTGTTCAATTCGCCCAGCGCCGCGTAATCGCGCGGCTCCGCCCTGAGCTTTGCCACGCGCGTCTGCGGCGCCTGGCCCTTGGGATTACTCTTATGCCCGATGTCGCCGAAGATGATCGCCTCGGTCGGGCAGGCCGACTGGCAGGCGGTTTGAATCTCGCCGTCCTGCACTTGGCGGTTCTGGTTCTCGGACGCGATCTTGGCGCCCATGATGCGCTGGAGGCAGAACGTGCATTTCTCCATCACGCCGCGCGAGCGGACAGTGACTTCAGGGTTGCGCGCGAGCTTCAAACTCGGCGTGTCCCAATCGCCGAAGAGCAGGTAGTTGAAGCGGCGCACCTTCCACGGGCAGTTGTTCGCACAGTACCGAGTGCCGACGCAGCGGTTGTAGACCTGCAGGTTCAACCCCTCGGCGTCGTGGACCGCGGCGTTCACCGGGCAGACGGTCTCGCACGGCGCCCTCTCACAGTGCTGGCACATCATCGGCTGGAAAAATACCTGCGGGTTGTCGGTTCCGCCGCGGAAGTAGGTGTCGATCCGCAGCCAGTGCATAATGCGCCCCTTGATAACCTGCTCCTTGCCGACGACCGCGACGTTGTTTTCGGACTGACATGCGACGACGCAGGCGTTGCAGCCGACGCAGGCGTTCATATCGATCGACATGGCCCATGCGTAGCCGTTGTATTCCCACTCGGGATACATCGTCACATCATCGCCGGGTTTGTGTGCGCCGTGATGCAGAACCTGCGGGTCCTTCTTATATTCTTCGAGCGTCGCCGTGCGGACGATGTGACGCCCGATCAGGTCTTCCTCTTTCGGGATGAAGGCTTTGACATCGATGCCGCTCGTGTCGATGTTGAAATGCTCCTGTTGCCCGGCCAGTTGGTATTCGCCCTCGCCCTTCGCGAGCTGAACATTTCCGGCGATGAACGGCGTGTTGACGGTGCGGATCGAATATGTGTCGAAGCCGTGGCCGTCGCCGACCGAGCCCGCGCGCTTGCGTCCGTAGCCCAGGTAGACCGTCACCGTGTTGTCTGGATGGCCGGGTTGAACCCACGCAGGCATCTCCAGAGGAGTGAGGCCTTCGTTGGAGAGCCTGATCATTTTCGCGTTGGCTCTCTGCGGCTCGGTTTCCGGCGCCAGCCCCAGTTCGCTCGCGGTCTTCAGGCTGATGATCGCGAAATTGTCCCAGGTGATCTTGTTGATCGGCTTTGGAAGCTCCTGCAGCCAGCCGTTGTTAGCGAAGCGCCCGTCGTAAACGCTCGGGTCGAGTCGGAAGACGATCTCGTATTTGCCCGGCGTCGCGGGCCTGATCGATGCGGCCAGGTCGCCCTTGAGAGCGACGGTCTTGGGCGGCGGCGCGGAGTTCGAGATCACTCCGTAGTGAAGCGACTCCTTCCAGGTCTGGTCGAAATTGGCGCTGAATTGCGGCTGCGCCCGCCAGTAATCGCGGACTATGTCGTAGCTGCTCTTGCCACCCTGATCGAGCATCGCGGCGAGCAGTTCGTGCGGCGATTTGCTGTTGTAGAGCGGCTGGATAAGCGGCTGGATGATCGAGAACGAGCCGTCGTAAGCGCGCGCGTCGCTCCACGACTCCAGGAAATGAGTCTCGGAGACGTGCCACTGGCAATTGACGGCGGTCTCGTCGTTGAACAATCCCATATGGACGCGCCGCATCGGCTTCTTGTTCTCGCCCTTTTTCCTCGCCTCCTCGTTCCTCTTGTCCGCTTTGTTAATCGCGTCGAGGAAGGTCTGGCCTCCGTTGAATATCGGCGCGTTATAGACCGGATTGGCGCCGATGATCACCAGCAATTCGACCTTGTCCGCATTCAGATCGTTGACCAGTTCGGTGATCGAGGCGATCTGATCGACCGGATCGATCTCGAGCGGGTCGGTGTAATAGAGCGTCGCGCCGGGCGCGCCCAGGGCGGCGTTGATCGCGTGGGCGATGGCGTGGACCGAGGCGGATTGGTGTTCGCCTGCGATGACTATGCTCTTGCCGTTGTTCGCCTTGAGATCCTTGGCCACGACCTCGGCGAATTTCGCGGCGTCGCCGGTTAAATTAGCCGACGGCAGGCCTGAAGCCCCGACCGCCGACGCGACGGCGAGCGCGAAGGCCTCGACCTCGCTGGCGCGGATCGGCAACCTGTGATCGGCCTTGGCCCCGGTCGCCGTCAGTGTGCTCTCTGCGACGTAGAGGCGGTTCATCTCATTCGAACCGCCGGTCAACCGGCGACGACTTATAAAATCGCGCGCGTACCGGACGCTGCCCGGCCCGCTGGTCAGGAAGTCGGCGTCGAGCGAGAGCACGCAATCGGCTTTATCGAATTGATAGACCGTGTTGACCGGCTGGCCGAAGGCCGTCTGCGCGCCAAGCCTCGCCCCGTTGCGCGAGGCGGGCTCATAGGTGTGCCATTTCGCCTGCGGGAATGCGGCCTTCACCTTTTTCATCTGATCGGCGAAGGTGGGCGAGGTGGAGGTCTCGGTCAGAATGCGGAATCCGGCGCCTTGCTTCTTGCGCTGGTCGTCAAGGTCCTGGCTGAACGAGTTTAGAAATTCGCCCCAGGTTCGCGGATCGCCCAGATAGAGCATGGTCTGCGAACGGTCGGGGTCGTAGAGCGTGAGCACCGAAGCCTGCTCGTAAACTGTCGTGCCGCCCAGAGACCCCGGATGGTCGGGGTTGCCTTCGATCTTGGTCGGGCGGCCTTCGTGGCTCTCGACCAGCAGCCCCGAAGCCACGCCGCCGAGCGGCATCGCCGTCGCATAAAATTGCGGCTTGCCCGGAACCAGCCCCTCAGGCGTCTTGACATAAGGGACGATGGTCTCTTTCGGCTGGTTGGTGCATGCCGTCAGGCCGGCGAAGGCGAGCGACGCGCTCATCAGCTTCAAGAAGTTGCGGCGGCCCGTAGGATCCAGCCAGGATGGGTCAGCCTCGGACGGGTTTACGGCGGGAAATTCGCGGTGAAGGAACTCGCGGAACTTTTCGGTGTCGGCCAGCTCTTCCAGGCTTCTCCAAAACTCCCGTCTTTTATCTAGGCCGTTACGTATTTTATCGCGTATAGGCGCGATGTCATGGTGATGATCTCGATGAGACATTAGTTTCGATTGTTGGTGGCTGGCGCCTGATGGTCGACGGTCGGTAAGAGGCGACTTGCGATCCGCCTCTTAGCCGACAACCGATAACCGACAACCAACCACTTATCTTATCTATGACAAGTTGAACAGCTCGTCAGAACATTAGTCGGCTGGATGTTGTATTTCCCGGCAAGCTCCCTGCCTTTTTTAGCCTGATCGGCGGGTGGCTTCCATTGCATATCGGTAATGTCTTTCCGCTCACGCAAGACCTTTTCGGGGTTGCGGTGGCATTGGAGACACCACTCCATCTGCAGCGACGATGTGTTCCACATCAAAGGCATCTCGTTCACCTTCCCGTGACAGGTAGAACAACCGACGCCTTTGTTGACGTGAATGCTGTGGTTGAAGTAGGCGAAATCAGGGAGGTCATGGACGCGCGTCCATTTGATCGGTCGGCCGGTGCGCCAGCTTTCGCGCACGATTTCCAGGTAGGGACTATTTGCAAATAATTGCGAATGGCAATTCATGCACGTCTTGGTCGCTGGCATTCCCGCGCTCGCCGCCGTCTCGACGGTCGTATGACAATATCGGCAATCAATCCCGTCATCACCCGCATGGTGCTTGTGCGAGAATTGAACCGGCTGCTCCCGCGCCACGAACGCTTTTGTTACAAACGGTGAACGATTGAGTTCAAGGACTAACCACCCGCCCAGCCCGAGAAGTAAAATGACTACAGCTATGCTCAATCGCGCTAGCGTATTCGTGCTGCGGGTGAAGAGTTGCGGCATATAAAAAGACCTCCACCTCGCTCGGAGAGAAATTTTCTATTTTTTTCCCTAGACTTGCTTGCTCGAAGAAAACCCGATGCTTGTGAAATTTCGGATTTGTTAAGGCGCAAATCTTCACCGCTATCAGGGAAAATGTCAAGACCACTTCTAAAGATTGGGGTTCGGTACAGGAAGCAGTGAAAACCTGTGGGACACTTGAAGGTGATACGGCGCAGGGAGCTGCAGCGACCTTAATTAATGCGCTGGTCGCTACCGCTCGCCTAGTATTTATCAAAATGTATCTATATCTATAAATGATGTATCTATCAATGCGAACTTCGATCCTTAATCCTCATCTATAAATGATGTATCTATCAATGCGAACTTCGATCCTTAATCCTCGAACTTCATTTGCCTACGCTGCTAAGACTGCCGGTACCGCTGGTGAGCACGCGCTGGGCCTCATCTCTAACCTCGTAAAAAAGTCCGGTCGACGCAAATGCGACCGGCACGAGGAACGGCACACGCCCCTGAGACGTTGGAATGAACGCCTGGCGGACGTCCTGAAAATCGCCGGCGCGCAAAGTGACCGTGACATTTTTAAGGGGATTCTGCGCCGAGATTTCCAATTCGAGCGTCACGTTTTCGCTAGTCATTGCGATTTGACGCAGGGCCGCGACGACCTGCCCTGGGGAGTTTTCTATTTGAGGCGTCGTGTTCTGCGCGCCGGCGGAATAGCCGGCGGAATAGTTTGTGGCGTTGTCCTGCGCAGCCGGGGCGGCGGAGACCGCAACGTCTTGCGATTCAATATTCTGGACTTGCGGCGGGACCTGCGGCTGCGTCCAGTTGGTGGCGTCGTAAACGCCGGTGACGTAAGACGGCGGGACCTCCGGACCTGGGACGGTAGCCTCGGCTATATTTGAGGCGCCTGGAGCCTGCGTGGGCGCTTTGGGCGGGGCGAGAGACGCGCCGCGAATCAGGCGGGCCGCTCCGTTCAGATCGTAGACCATTAAAATCCAATCGCCATTCGTCAGCGTCACGTCATCCAGCGGGAACGACACTTCCTTATCCGGCAGCAGCGTAACATTTAACGGCGTGACGTCCTGTTGCCGCTGATCCTCGGTTAGCGAAATGCGCGCGACGCCGCTGAAGACCTTATCCGGGTCGGCGTTGCGCAACGTCATAAACATTCGCCCGCCGCGCATTTCGATGGCGCCCTGCAAATCCGTCGGAGGACTGTAGCCACGAGATCTGACCCCGGGCGAACCTGTCGCCACGGAAGGGGCTAGTTCCCTCCTGCCGATCTCTGGCGCGGCCGCATTCAACGCGCTCGGACTTGCGAGCGACGGAGGCGGCGTAGTGGGCGTGTCGGCGATGATCCCGCTCGGCAGCGAGAGGATGTTTATCGGCGGCGCCGCGCCCAGGAATTTCACAACGTTATTATTCAAAGCCCACCCGCGTGAACCAATGAGGGCGGCCAGATTGATGAGTTCTCGACTGAGCGCGGAGTTCCCGTTACGCGCTGTCAGATTTATGCTCTCGCTCGAAAGCAAC
>DATCXQ010000216.1:0-9393 GCA_036565725.1 Blastocatellia bacterium | reverse complement strand
ATGCGACCGCTGGCCGTGCGGGGGCGAAACATTAGGACCGGGATGCCGGAGGAGATCGCCGTCGGCATAGAAGAGATCGATATGTTGATGCAGCCCGCGCTGCGCATAATCAAGCAACACGTGCGCCTGGCCCTGGAAGAGATTCCCACGGAGGCTTCGGTAGACCTGCTCGATTCAGGAATCACGCTGAGCGGGGGGCTGGCGCAACTCCACGGACTGGCCGAACAATTCGCCCTGGAGTTTGGCGTGAAGGCGCAAGTGGCGCCCGAACCGGCGCTGGCGGCGGCGATGGGCGCGGGCCGCATTCTCGAACAAGCCCTCCCCGCCTCGATCCGCGAAGCGATGAAAGAAGGGGAGTCCATGCGGGTCAATTACTCTACTTAAAGCGGATTTCATATCAGTATACGGGTTAATAGAACGCGGATGGCGTGGACAAGAGCGGATTGACGCTGAACTTTTTTGGTTTTATCCGCGATGATCCGCGCTTGTCCGCGTCATCCGCGTTCTATTGATGCGTTCTTTAAATCGAAGAGCGCGAAGAAAGATCGTAAAAACCTTCGCGCTCTTCGATACTTCGTGGCCGACACTCATGAGGAGAGCGCGCAATATGTGATAGTCAATGGAAAGAGGCCGTGATCTGTGCTATTAGATAGCGGTCAAATCGCAGCAGAATCAATATGAACATCATAGACCTTCGCAGTGACACGGTTACGAAACCTACTCCCACAATGCGCCGCGCGATGGCCGAGGCCGAAGTCGGCGACGACGTCTACCTCGAAGACCCTAGCGTCAACCGCTTGCAGGAACGCGCCGCCGAAATCCTCGAGAAAGAGGCCGCGCTCTTCGTTCCCTCGGGCACGATGGGAAATCAGATTTGCGTAAGGCTGGGCGCGCGCCCGGGAACCGAAATCGTGGTTGAAGCGCGCAGCCACATTTTCAACTACGAGATGGGGGCGGCGGCGGCGTTCTCCGGCGTCACGATCCGTCCGGTCGCGGGCGAGGACGGGTTGTTGACCTGGGATTCGATCAGCGGCGCCATCCATCACAACTCGCCCTATCACGTCACGCCGACCTCGCTCATCGCTCTCGAAAATTCGCACAACATGGCCGGAGGCTCGGTGATGCCGCTCGGCGTTTCTCGTGAGATTTGCGAACGCGCGCATGCGATCGGGTTGCCTGTTCATCTGGACGGCGCGCGAATCTTCAACGCCGCTATCGCGCTCAACACGACGGCCGCCGAAATCGCGCGCCCCTTCGATTCGGTGATGTTTTGTCTGTCGAAGGGGCTCGGCGCTCCCGTCGGTTCGATGATCGCCGGCTCGAAGGACTTCATCAGTCATGCGGTCAGCGTGCGCAAGATGTTGGGCGGCGGAATGCGGCAGGCGGGCGTGCTGGCCGCCGCCGGGTTGGTCGCGCTCGAAGATTCGCTCAAAGTTCTGATCGAAGATCACGCGAAAGCGAGGCGGTTGGCCGAGGGGTTGGCCGAATTACGCGGCGTGAAGATCGATCCCGAGCGCGCGCAGACCAACATCGTGATCTTCGACATCGCGGCCACGGAAATGACCACAGCGCAGTTCAGCGCCGAGTTGAAATCACGCGGCGTCCTGGCCAACGGCGTCAACGCGCGAGAGATGCGAATGGTCACGCATTACGACGTGAGCCGCGAACAGATCGAGCGGACGCTTCAAATCGTTCGGGAGATTTTGAAGGGGGAATCATGAATATGACTTATGAGGCTTATAGGATTCATAGGACATGTAAAACTTACACGTCCTATAAGTCCCATAAGTTCTATGAGTCTTATTTCTCAGGAAAGCTTGACCGAAAGAGGATTGATCATCGCCATTGACGGGCCGGCGGGCGCGGGAAAGAGCTCGGTCGCGCGGGCCGTCGCGCGGCGGCTCGGATATCTTTTCATCAACACGGGCGCAATGTATCGGGCCGTCGCCTGGAAAGCTCTGCGCGAATGCGTTTCGCTAGACGACGCCGGCGTCGTGGGGCGGCTCGCCGGAGAGTCGTTGATCGAATTGACAGGCGACGTCGATTCGACGCGCGTGCTGATTGACGGCCGCGACGTCACCGACGAGATCGCCACTCCGCAGGTCGGACAGGCGGCCTCAATAGTTTCAACCATCCCGGCGGTGCGCCGCGCGCTGGTCGCCCGTCAACAACTGATGGGGCAGGTGGGAGGCGTGGTGATGGAGGGTCGCGACATCGGCACTCAGGTCTTTCCCAACGCCGAGGTCAAAATCTACCTCGACGCGTCGCCCGAGGCCCGCGCGCAAAGACGGTACGACGAAGACCTCGACCGTGGCGTCGCTGTCGCCTCGCTCGAAGATATGAGGGAAGAGATCGAGCGCCGCGACCGCCGTGACAGGACGCGCGCCGATTCGCCGCTTACGCAAACCGAAGACGCCGTCTACATTGACTCGTCGGCGATGACGGTTGATGAAGTCGTCGATCGAATTCTGGAAATCGCACGGCGAAGCGAGTATCGAGGATCGAAGATCGAGGATCGCGATGAGTGATATTATTCGAATCTCGATCTTCAATCCTCGATCCTCGATCCTCGATCCTCGATCCTCGATCATCTGTAACTGATCGCCCGCTCCAACACCGGATCGCGCCCGCTAGCGTAATCCGACGACGAAGGTTCGACATGGATGTCCGGCGCGAGCGCGGGCGAGTCGCCGTCCATCATCCTGAAATGCCTGGTCGAATAGTGGACCCGCAGTTTTGAATGCGGAAGGGTCATTGTTTCCACTTCGCCGTAAAAGTTCGGTCGCTGCCCGGTCGGTTCGCCCACCAGGATCGCTTTCGTCTCCCTCTTCAATTTCAGCGTGTTCAGACAGGCCGAGGAGAAAGTCCCTCGGCCAATCAGCGCGAACAGCCTGCCCGTTTGATTGACGTCGCGCCGCCTCGACAGCGCCTTGATGAGCGGCTCGAAAATACTCGAATTGCCGCCGCCGTTCAGCCGCAGGTCGATCACCATCCGCTCGACCGGATTCCTGTCCATGAAGTTCGATAGCGCCGCGGCGAACCTGTTGAACGGCTGCGACGGCATATTGGCGCAGCGGCGATAATGCAGATAGAGCGTCTTTGAGTCGGGCAGATATTCGTACCAGTAATATTGCTCGGGGTTGCGCAGATAGAGCGGCGGTTTAATCTGGGGCGAATCGAATGGAGTAATGAATTTGACCACTTCTTTTGCCGAAACAGGCCGCGGCTTGGCGAAGAACTGATTTCCATTTCCGTCAACGAACGTGAAATCGCCTACGTCGGCGGAAGGCAGGATTTTCAACAGGTATAGGTTTTCAGGGTCGGTCAGGTAGTACGGGAATTGTTGTTTGAAACGCCACTCGTTTTCGAAGGTGATCAACGGACGAACGGCTTCTTTCGCGCGTTCGATGTCGGTCTCGCCGATCTTGACGAGTTTTGCGCCGAGCGCGCTTTTGTATTCATCTGTCGTCGCAGTGACGAAAACGCCGTCAGAAAATTGATAGAGCGTGAAGGGATAGGTTTTCTCTACGTTGTACGAAATTCTGGTGTGCGGGTCGCCGATCATCGCCGTCAGACGCCGGAGCGCCAATTTGATCTCGGAGTCTGAAATCTTCGGAACCAATTCGATTAGCCCGGCTATCTCGCGGTCGAACTGTTGGCGCGTAATTTTGAAGAAGAGGTTTTTGTGGCGCTTCGGAAGCTCGACGAACAGATACTGCAAATCTCCGCGCCATTTCTCTTCGCGCGAAAGATCGGGGACGCGTTGAGCCGCAGCGGCCAAGACTGCGAACAGTACCCAGACACAAAAATAGAGGATGGGAA
Source organism: Blastocatellia bacterium (assembly GCA_036565725.1). Taxonomy (GTDB): domain Bacteria; phylum Acidobacteriota; class Blastocatellia; order RBC074; family RBC074; genus JAJVID01. Next base: position 5,571 of record DATCXQ010000216.1, on the reverse strand, counting down.
AATAGGGCCTCGTATTTTTCTGGTAGCGCACGAAATGTAATGCTGAGTTCACCGCAGAGACGCGGAGAACGCGGAGACTTCGCAGAGAAGAAGAGAGAGAAAAGAGCCTTCTGGAAAGCTCTCCGCGTCCCTGCGGCGTTCTTCGCGCCTCTGCGGTGGATGAAAACCATGCGACTTGCAGCGCCACTGTTTGTGCGCTACCGTTTTTCCGCCCTCTATTTTTCTCTCCCACGTTTTCTTTTCCACATTCCGGGGAGTCATTTCGGTTCGAATCGCAATGTCGGGTCTTCTGTCACGCTTATTTGCGGCTGTGGGGTTCGCTCGCCATCCAAGTTGTTCGTCGCCGGATTGGCGACCGTCGAGGAGTATATCGATTGGGGTTGAATGTGATTTTGCGCCGGGGCGGGGGCGAAGTCGGGCGCGAAACCGATCTGCGGCTCCGGTTCTTTTTCCGGCTTCGGCGCGAAAAAGATCCCGTTGAGCAGGTGCGCGACGCCGCGCGCGACCGGGATCAGTCCGAGCAGCCACAGCATTCGGATCACCGGAACCAGGCCGGTGATCGTCGTGTCGCCCTTATCCATAATGATCAACTCCAGGTTCTGGAGCAGTCCCGAATTGGCCGCGGCCTCAAGCACGTAATACCAGACGGCCATCGTCGCGCCGCCGCCGAAGAGCGAAAGCGCGGCCTGCTGAAAGCTATATTTGCGCGAATGGGCGGCCTTCGCTTTTTTCAAGGCTTTGCCGATGTGGTGTTTGAGGACTTCGTTGACTTCGTGCGACCAGACGGCCTTGCTGACCTCGCGCGACCAGTCTTGCTGCGACGTCGGCGGCGCGTTTTGTTTCAACTTCCTGGTGTTCTTGATCGCCTCTTCAAAACCCGCGCGCAGGCTCGATCCTAGGTCGCGCAGGTCGCGTTTGAGCGTTTCAAAGTCGAACTGCCCTCGCGACGGCTTATCCTGGATTGCGTCAACGATGAGGTGTAGTTTGAGCCCGCAATTTCGGCAGTAGTTCTGATTCTCGGCGATCTGATTTGCGCATCTCGGGCAAAACATCGGGAGTCTCTCCTTGTCCGTGGATTCATCTCACACTACGACCGCGCTGGCGCGTTAGTTCCTGCCGCCCGAGCGCCGGGGCCTTCTTCGGCTTTTCTTTCTGATAACTGGCGCGGACGACGGTCTTGATGTTGCCGCGCACGTTGAAATCGCCCTCGATGTGGAACTCCAGCGGGTCACATGCCGCGACGAAATCTTCGAGAATCCTGTTGACCACATGCTCGTGGAAGATCTTCACTTCGCGGAACGAGTTGATATAAAGCTTCAGCGACTTCAGTTCTATGCAGCGGCGGTTCGGCGCGTAGCGGATGCGCAGGGTAGCGAAGTCCGGGAAGTCCGAGAACGGGCAGATCGCCGTGAATTCCGACGAGGTGAATTCGATCTCGATGCGATTGCCCACGTACTCATACTCGAAAGTGTCGAGCGGATAGAGGTTCATCTCCTCGCCCGGCGTCGAACGAATTTCGAGATTTGTTTCCGGCGTCACTTCGCGCAGCGGCGGGAATCTTTCGCTCACGGTGGCGTTGTGTGGCTGAACGACTTTTGATCTGATTTTCTTCACTGCCGCAACTCCTCGACAATCTCCGCCGCGATTTTGCGCGCCGTCTCCAATTCTCCAGGCGCGAGCGAAATCGCGGCCACGACCGCGTGCCCGCCCCCGCCGTAGCGTTCGCAGATGGCTGCCAGGTCGTGAACCCGTGGGCGCGGCGCCCATGGGTTCGACCCCACCGAGACCTTAGAGCGGAACGACGAGAGGCTCACGCTGACGCTGTAGGTCACTTCGGGGTAGAGGTAATAGGGGACGAATTTGCTATAACCTTCCATATCGTGCCCGACGACGTCGAAAAAGACCACCGGGCCGATGATTTCGGCGTTCTGTTTGATGATCTCCATCGAACGCAAATGGCGCTCGTAGAGGGGTTCGACGCGCCCGGCGATGTAATGCGACTTCGCGACCTCGCTCAGAGGCTTCGTCTGCAGATTGCGAATGACTCGTTCGATCAACTGCTGGTCGCGCTCGTTTTCAATGACCAGCGCCAACTTGAAGGCGTCGGCCCTCATCTCGACCGGCTCGGCGGCCGATTCGTAAAGAGCGCCGTCGATCTTATTCGCCCAATGAATCAGTTCGCCCATCGGCGCGGCGTCGAAGCCGAACTTGCGCCGGGCCGTTTCGGCGATGAATTTGGCGCAGGATTTGTAGCCCGCATCCAAAAATTTCTTGCCGCTCGCGTCGGCCTTGAAATGGGCCTCGTCTTCGGGCGATAGAAACGCGCTCTTGTGATGATCGAACCACCAGGTCAACCTCGGCGAGTTGCTGTATTTGAAGTCGACGATGGCGTTCTCATCACCGTCGAACAACTCGGCGTCAAACAGCGCGCCCGCGCGATGAACCACCGGTTGATAGACGAACTCCCAGTCGTGACGAATTCTCTCCTTGTAAAACAGCGAAAAGACCGCCGCGGACGAAACCCCGTCGAAACAATTCCCGTGATAACAGACTTTGATCTTGCTCATTAAGATTGACGTTAATCTCACTTTCAAACGATCTTCCACGGCAAGGGCTGAAGCCGCATTGCCGGACAGATTAAGCCGCGGAGCACTACTAATGCAAGATGAGACTGCAGAGGCAATGAGGATTGTTTATTATCGCGGCTCCGGTCGCTTTAATTCAAACGTGGTGTGTTCGGCGATTGAACCGGCGGCGGGCGGAGCGAAGATCGGATCGGTGTCGGGAACGGCCGGCAATGATAACTCAGCTTGCGAGGCCGGCGCGGCTTGCGAAATTGACTGGTCTGTCGAGGAGATGGCGGAGCCGACGCTTTGCCCCAGTTCTTTTCCTTCAAGCGTCTTCAACGCGCGACTCATCTGTTTGAAGCTTTTGCGGAACCAGCCGATGGTGATCAGCGCTCCCAGAACCAGGTTGATCACAGCCCCCCACTCCACTCCGAAGACGGCATTGCCGAGCGCGGCGAGGATGAAGATGCCCAAGGTCCCGACAGCCGGCCCCAAATTGCTTTTCGACCGCTTCAACTCGGCCGCCGCTTCGTCAACCTTCCCTTCAACCGCGAGCCGCACCGATGACAGCGATAGCCCGCAACTGCGGCAGAATTTCTGTTCCAGCCTGTTTTGGGAGCTGCAGCGTGGGCAAAACATTGATCGCCTCCCATGGGCGATTCGCGCGAACCTTGTCGCGAATAATTTCAGTGGCAATTTCAAGCCTGATTACGAATCGCAGCCACGTCGGGTTCAGATGAACTTAAATTGACTCTCAGCGGCAAGAGCAATTGAATAGAATTGAGCGGCAATTTCATCGGCCCGCAGGAACGCTTGAGCGGCTGAGATGGCGCCGACGAACGCATCGGCGCCGCGCCGCGAAGAATCGACATCACCGATTTCTTTCAAGGTACGCTCCTCCGCCCGTTCATAAACGCGGGGGCCGACGGCGCCTTCGGCACGGCTGGCGACCTGTTCGCGCCGACGAATGAGACCGTGGCGCAAATTCGTGATCGCGTCCTGCCGCTAGGCGCCACGATCAGCGGCGTGACTATCACCGATGACAACTCTCTCTCTCTCTCCGCTCTAAACAAAGACCGCCGGGTTCGCTTCGCTCAATCTGCGCGGCGGCGTCGCCGTCGCTGAAAACCTGAGCTTGAACTTGGCGCTGATGAACATCCGGCGCTGGACCGGCAAAGTCAAGTTCGGCAAGGATCGGGAGTTCGCCACGCTGCCGTTCAAGGCCGGAGAACTCACCAGGGGCGATTACCTCCTCATCCTTTTCGGCCAGACTGCAGACGGTAGAAATGAAGAGATCTACCGATACTTCTTCCGAGTTTTGTATAAATCCTTGACACGCCAAGCTTTATAGATGTCCTGTAGCGCCCCTACGAAAAAAAATATTCCTACCAAAAAAATCTGCGACATATTTCGGGTTTTTTTTGGAGTAGTAGGTGAAAGAACAAATTCTACTGGCCTGATTTTTATAGCAACGTCAGAAATCAGTTTCAGTAGGTACAAAATTAGTGTAGTGGCGGACGTCTGTATGGGGCCGGGGCTCCTTATATAAGTCCGCCACTCTGGGGCACGGCGTAATGGCAGACCTGTGTGTGGGGCACTGGCTCCGTAGATCCACCTTCTTGGACCTCATACACAGGTCTGCCGCTACCCTGAGTTGAGTTTATCATTTGAGATGGGCCAGGGCGCCCGGTCTCAAAGCTATCCAATGTAATGGTTCGAGTCTAGAGAGTGTTATCAACTTTAAGCGAGTATCTCCGCAACGTTCATTAACATCAAGATGACGAACACAACGTCAGGCTTCGCCTGTCTAACCCTGACTGAGGTGTCCAACTATATGCGAATACGAATCATTCTCCCTTCATTTGTATTGCCGTTATGTTTGCTGGGATTGTTATTTGGCGTGAGTCCCATGCATGCCGGCGCGTCCTCACAAGGTAAAGACCAGGTAACTGCGACTCAGCTCGCGGCGGCTCTTGAGGCCCAAAGACAGGCGGCTGCGCTGATGACTCGAGGCGAATCCGCTCAACAGAGATTTCAGGAACTAAGCGCAAAGTTGCAGCGTGCCAAAGCCGTGCGGGTGATCGTTCGATTGCGCGTCGCCTGGCGCCCGGAGGGCGCGATACAACAGGCGGCCGAACTACTGGCCCAGCGCGCCGTCATCAGGCAGGCGCAGGACGAATTGTTGAACAGCGTTCATCTTCACAATCCCAACTCCATCAAGCGGTTTAAATATCTTCCTGACATCGCTTTTTCCGTCGACGCGGCGGAATTGGAGGCCCTCCGTTCGGCGCCGCAGGTAATGAACATTCAAGAGAACAGATTCCTCAAAGTAGCTCAGGCTCTACCTCCAAGCATTACTTTGATCGGAGCGCCGAACGCCTGGGCAAGCGGTTATACCGGCGCGGGTAAGACCATTGCGATACTCGACACGGGAGTAGACAAAACTCACTCTTCACTAGCTCAGAAAGTTGTTTCCGAAGCGTGTTTTTCGACTGACGCTGATGATTTTCATATACGTTCGCTCTGTCCTGGCCGCGTTACAGAGTCGATAGCGCCGGGCTCGGGCGTCAATTGCACGGAAGAGACGGCAGGCGGAACATTCTCCGATTGCACTCACGGTACGAGCGTCGCAGGGGTCGCGGTTGGCGTCGCCAAAGAAGCCAACCTTATCTCGATCCAGGTCGGCTCCCTGGTCACCCAAGACGACGATCCTGAAGGGCCCTGCGGAGGCGAGGCTCCCTGTATTCGTATCGTGGAAGCCGATCTGATGAAGGGGCTGGACCATGTCCATGATTTGGCGCAGCCTCCGTTTAATTACAGTATAGCCTCAGCCAATGTCGGTCTATCTCTCGACAAAAATAAGGTAATTGCTCACGGGCTTGATGGTTGAAGATATTGATCAATTGGCTTGCCCATCAATTTGACCAATGCGTCAAAGATCTTTTCACCTTTGAGCTGCGCCGTCGCGATAACCGTCTGCAGTGCGGCGTAGGCTTTGGCGCCC
>DATCXQ010000212.1:0-10177 GCA_036565725.1 Blastocatellia bacterium | reverse complement strand
GCATCAAGCCGCTCGGCGAAGTTCTCACGGTTGGCCGTACAGAAACGGCCCACGCTGTCGCCTGGCGCCGAATTGACGCCGATCACCATCCCGCCGCGCACGAATTGGGATGCGCGGAGCAGCGTGCCGTCGCCGCCGACGCTGACGACGAGATCGGCGGAAGCCAGTTGGCGTTTGAGCGCGGCGTTGAACGGAACGATCGCCCCCTCGGCGAAATTTATCTTGCGCGATTTGAGCGCCCGCCGCGTCGCGTCCACGGCGCGTTTGTGCTCCCCGTCGGCGCGGAGCAGCCTTTCGGCCGTCTCATCACCTTTGCGGGCAAAAGTGGCGGCGCGCCCGCCTTGCGCCATCGCGGTCTGCTTGATGATGACCAGACAGTTGTTAATTTGCATAGCAGATACCGATTACCGAACCAGCCGCAGGAAATAGACTCCACGCGCCCCGCCCGCCACGATCATCTCTCCGTGAATCACGCAACAAAGCATCGGCCCGTCGGCGAAGAGTGTCGCCAGAGTCTGGCCCGTCTCCGAGTCCCAGACTTTGAGCGTGCGGTCATTCGAAATTCAGGCCGGGCGCGCCTTTGACGGGATAAACGCAGACCCCTTGCTGCCGGGCGTAGCGCCACTCTTTGCGGACGATTTCTGATTTCAACGCGTTCGGCGTCGCGACCAGCGCCATAAACACCACGTTGTCCAGGGCCTCGGCGATCTGCGACCACCAGTCGCGCCCGCCTTCCATTCCTACACGTTCTTGCCAGAGGCTTATGTTTTGTTTTTCCAGTTGCTGTCGCAGCCGGTGGGCAAAGGCTTCGCCGTCGCTGCGGGCGTAGGAGATGAAGACGCCTGAGCGTTGTTGGGCGGATTTATAGCGACTTGCGTACGTCATTGGAATTGAACGCGGAGTGGTACGCGGATTTGGCGGATGGCGACGGATCAGTACGGATCAATCCATCGGCGTCCGTAACGATCGGTCTAATCCGTGTACCATTCTGCTTCATCGGTAAACGACGAAGAAGTTGTTGTTGAGAAAATCGTGCTGTTCGACGCGCTTGAATCCGGCTGCGGTCATCCACCCGTCCAGGTCGCCGACCGTGTAAACCATCTTCTCGTGTCCGGCTGGCCAATCGCGGCTGAAATCGATGATGGCGACGCGTCCACCGGGCTTCAGGTATTTTTTCAAACCTTTCAGATACTCGGACTGATTGCCGATGTGGTGCAGCGTGTCGATGATGGCGATCAGGTCAACGGGTTCGGGCAGCTTCGGGTCGGTTTCTGAAGCCAGGATCGGTTTGATGTTGGCCAGCTTCTGCTCCTGCGCCGTGCGTTCGACGTGTTTGAGCAATTCGGAGTCGATGTCGACGGCGTAAACGACTCCCTTGCCGCCGGCCTTCCGCGCCAGCGGGCGGGTGAAGAGTCCCGAACCTGCGCCGAGGTCGCAGACGCGGTCGTCCGGCCTGACCTTGAGCGCCTCGACGACTTTATCTACCTGCAAGCCACCGATCCGGCGCTCCGATTCGAGCAGCTTTATGTATTCCTCGGAACTGCGCCCCCCGCGCGATTGGCCGCCGGGTTGTTGTTGCTGTTGAGCCGAGACGAACAGCAAAGGCAGGGCGAGCAAGATGAACAGTAGCGATTTGCGAAGCTTCATAGGTCGCTCCCTGGGTTTTCGGTCTCCGGCCGGGTTTTCGATGGGGTCGCGATCCACCCCCGCGCGCGGCCCACGTAGTAAACGACCACGCCGGCCGCGATTGTCACTAGCGCGTAGACGGCGGGCATGGGTTCTTTCTGCAGCGTCTGAATCCAAGCGAGGATCACCAGCAGAATGTAGATGGCGGGCGTGAACGGATAGCCGGGGACGCTGAAATTGCGTTTCGGATCGTCGTCCGCCGCGCGGCGGACGACGTATATCGCCGCGACCGTCAACGCAGAGATCAGCATCAGCGCCGATCCGACGTAAAGCAGCAGTTTGCCGAACGCGCCGGTCAAGGCCATGACCGAGGCGATGCCCGCCTGAGTGAATATCGCGATGATCGGCGCCCGACTGCGTTCGCCGAGGCGGCCAAAGACCGAGGGCGCAAGACCGTCACGCGCCATCGCGTAATAGATGCGCGGCCCCGAAGCCGTCCACGCGCTGATCGCTCCGACGATCAGGACTGTGATGATCGCGCTGACAAGATTCCCGCCCGGAACGCCGAAGAGCCGCTCGGCGGCCTCTCGACCCACGGCGAGCGTCGGGCGCCAGGACTCGGCCGGCAGCGCATAAAAGTAGAGCAGGTTGATAGCGATGTATAGGGCCGCGACCGCGAGCGTCCCGCCGATCAATGCGCGCGGCAACGTGCGGCGCGGTTCGGTGACTTCGCCCGCCAGATAGGCCGCGGCGTTCCATCCGCTGTAAGCGAAGCTGACCTGGATCAGCGCCACCCACCACGCGCCGGTGGCCTGCGAGCGTTGAGTCACGCCGGCCCAATCACCGCGCCCGCTCGATACGCCGGCCACTATGAAGACTACAATCGCGCCGACGGTCATCGTGGCCAGCGTCGTTTGCATCTGGCCGCTGGGCTTGACGCCGATTGAATGGGGAAGCGCGAGCAGTAATGGCAATAGCGCGGCGACGGCTGCGCCTTGCGTGATGTCGATCCCGCTGATCAACGGCGCGTCGGGGTTCCAGCCCGGCGTGAGCCGCGAAAAGTATTCGACCGCTTTGATCGTCGAGGCGGCCATCGGCGCGGCGAAACCGGCGAAGAAGGTGATCCACCCGCCGATGAATCCCCACGGGCGCCCGTAAACGTTCAACAGGTACTGGTACTCGCCTCCCGCCTTCGGCATCCGCGTGGCCAATTCGGCGTAACAGAACGCGCCGAATAGCGCGAGCGCCGCCCCCGTTATCCAAACGCCCAGCGCGGCGACGCCGCTGCCGGCCGCGGCTCTGACTTCGGCCGGCACGGTGAAGATGCCCGTGCCGATCATACTGGTTATGACGAAAGCCGCCGCGCCCCAGACGCTGAGCGCGCGGCGCAAATGGGCGCCCGCTTCGCCCGCTTGTTGTGGCTTGCCTGATCGCTGATTGGATCGCTCGTTGAACTGCTGAGTGGCCATTCATTCTCTCCTCGCCGGACGTCTGGCCGGCGACGATTTCAGACTCCGCCTGATCCTTGTGTCATTAGTCGTCAATCAGTTTGTGATAACGTCCCATCCAGTAGGGCAGCAGAAAGTAGACTCCGTCGCCCTCGCTGCGCCCTCCATTGCCGCCGTCGAGTCGATACGGGTTGCCGTTCCATTTGCTCATCGGCAATTCGTCGTAAGGCAGGACTGTCAAAGCCTGCTTGCGATCGAACCTGTCGTTCAGATTGTCAATAGGAACATCCAGCCGGTGTGAGTTGGCAACAGCCCATGAGATTTGATCCATCGGGATTTGTTTCAATGTGAGCAGCGCTTCGGAGCGATCAAACTCCTTGCCTCCGCTCCCCACGGCGTAGATGAAATTCCAGAGCGGGTTACGTTCGGGGCGCTCGACCTGCCAGGAGCGTTCGAGTGATTGAACGTAAACCTCGCGCAGTTTGGGGTCGGTTTCGTAGTTGAACAATGGATAATACGACAGGAAAGCCAATTCGTCATCCGAATGGTTGACGCGGCCCGGGTAGTTGACCTTCTGGTTGCGCGTCAGCAGGTGGTAGCGGTGTTTAGAGATCAACTCGTTGTAAGCCTGCTCGTAGCGCGGACTGCCGGTGATGTGAATGGCGACGCGCAGGTGCGAGAGGATGTGCAGCGCGCGCAGGCCCGTCTCGTCGGGATCGGCCCAGATCTCTTCAGGCCCCCACCACCCCCACCGCGTGCGCTTGCCGTCGACGTCGATCAATTGATAGTTGTTGTTCAGAATGTGGTCGGTCATTCGCGTGACGACGCCCCGAATCTTTTGTTTCTCGGCCTCGTCCGCGACCAGGTCGTAATAGACCGCGTAGCCGAAATAATGGCCGACGATCTCGTCCGAACTGGTGTCGCCCTTCCATCGCCATTTGCCGTCGGCCGTGTCGTGCCACTCGCCGTCTTGTGGCTGGACGTCCTCGCCGACCTTGATGAACGATCGCGCGTGGAAGCCAGGGATGCCCGTGATCTCTTCTAGCCGCAGCATCGCTTCGAAGCCCTGCCTGGCGTTGGCCCGCGCGTCGGACTCGCCAGTGACCTTGTAGCGAAAGGCCTCCGCCGCGACGTACATCTGCGTCCACAATCCGTCGTTGTCGCTCGAGACGGTCCTGTTGGTCGAAAGGTCGCCCGGCGTTTGCAGGATCGAATCGGCGGTCAGCCCGTGGCGGACGTGGCGCGCGCGGACTCGCTCGACGAAGGCTTTCGATTTCTCGGCGAGCGTCATCAACCTGTACTCGATTCGGCTATAGCCTTTCGGCGTTTCGATCCAGATTACATTGCCGTCATTCTCGAATCCGATGCCGGTGACGTGGTCATCAGGCAACCATCGCTTGCCGCAGAAGTATTCAAGAGAGCCTGGAAAAAGATGATCGGGACGGTTGTAATGGATAACCCCTTTCACAGTCCCGATCAAATATCTGCCGTGGCCTCTCGGAGCGATAACTTTGATGCCGAAATAAGGGAGTTGTCTTATTGTCGGCCATATCGCTATGACAAAAGGGCGAACGGCCCCGTCGCTCGACTTTCTTACGATTCCTGTTTCTGTTCCTACCAGACTGTCAGTGAGAGGTCCTCTTACCTCGCCAGCGCACTTGGCGCAGTTGGGCGAGCGAACTATCTTTACCCTGCTTTTTGTCAACCGCGCAAATTCTTCAGCCGTGTGAAGCGTTCGGGTTTTTTGAAAATAGGAGGGCGACGGATTGGCCTTTTGATTTTGCGCAAAGGCGGAGCCCGTCAGGAAAATGCAGAGGCACAAATGGAGGATCGACGCGCCTTGTGTCTTCATAGGATCACGGCGAGCTGTGATAGCTCGCATCGATGTTCTCATGGAATTTCGCCGTTTTCTCGATTGATTTATATTTTCCCGTCCCATATTTTCCTGTTCGTGGGCTCGTCCGCAGGATAATATGAGCACAGTACCGCGCCATAATGTTGCGTGGTCTGGTTTATAGGAGGACATACATGAAGCGACGCGCATGCGTCATTTTGTTATTTGCACTCATACTCGACATCGTTGGGGCGGCTCCGGCGCCACGCGCGCAATCAGGCGTCCAGACAATCACGCCCATCGCTTTTGAAGAGATGAACGGCGAGCGTGTCTTCAACGCCTCAGGAGTAGTCCCGCTCGCCGATTCCCGGTTCCTCTTCTGCGACAACAACGTCAACGACGCGCTCTTCGAACTCGATCTCACGGAGGACGGACGGAAGAAAGGCCCGCTGATCAGGCGTCCGCTCCAGGGGCTCGCCCCCGACTCGATTGACGACATGGAAGCGATGACGCTGGCCGAAGGGAAAGGACAAAGGTTCATCTTCGTCGCGTCGTCGCTCTACGTCAAGAAGCCTAAAGACGGGCAGTCGCTGAGGGTCGCGCCGAGCGGTCTGTTGCGGGTGAAGGTTAACCCCGACGACAGCCTGTCGGCTGAAAACATGCCGGATTTCCGCGATTGGTTCATTCAACGCGCGCCATCCCTCGCCGCGTCGGCCAAACTCATTCCCGACGAAGGCGGCCTGAACAACGAGGGGCTTGCGTGGGATCACGAGCGTCATGCGCTTTTGTTCGGGGTGCGATCTCCATTGTTGGGCGGCAATCCGCTCGTGATCCCGGTGCGGGTGAAGGATCTGGACGGCCCCTGGACGACCGACAATTTGAAAATGTTACTGCCCATCCAACTCGAGCTTGGAGCGGCGGGTGGCGCGCGTGGAATCCGGAGCATCGAGTATGCTCCCGGACTCGATGCATTCCTGGTGATCGTCGGCAAATCGATCAGCGGGGGGCCGGGGCCGTTCGAGCTTTATGAGTGGAAGGGAGGGCGGCGGGGTAAGTTGCACAGGCGTAACGTCTCTTTCGCCGAGAAAATGAAGCCGGAAGGGGTGACGAGCGGGACAATTGCAGGCAAACCGGCGCTACTGTTTGTGGATGACGGGGGCGGTTACCAAACGCTTTGGCTTCCGCACAAACACTAAGCGAAATCAGCCACGTGTTTCGCCGCCGCCAGTTAGCGCCAATTGCACGGTAACGTCCTGGTAACTTTCTGCCCATTTTCAGCCGATTTCGGCCCCAAAGCGGGGCCGGGAACCGCGTCGAGTTTGCCGACGGCCTCGGCCAGAAAAGCCGGGCTCAAGCGCTGGTAGCGCTTCACCGCCGCCAGGTCTTTGTGTCCGAGCAGTTCGGCGACGGTGTGTATATCAGCGACCGCCATTCGCATACAACTTGCCGCCCTGGCTTTACCTTTGAAGAGAAGCCAAAATGAATAACCTCGATTACTACAACCGAGAAATGGAGCAGAATGCGCAGGCTGGCGGTCTTCGATGGGTTAAAATTTTTAAGAGTCGTTATCCATTAGTGGCCTAGTTCTTCCCAAAGCACATCGTGCTTTCGCTCTCCAGTCTGTACAAACTCCGCCGCGATTGTCACAAATGCGTCGTAAGGCAGGCAATACCGTTTAGAGACAGGAGTCAGCGTTTCACCAATTAGGAATTCCACCTTTCCTTCTGAATCTCGTAGGTTAGGGTTAACCGCTATTAGGTATGGTGGCTTATTTTCGACTGAGCAAAATTGAGCGCACCCTTCCGTAGGCCCAAGCACGAACGTAAGCTTGAAACCATTATCGCCGCTCAATTCGGCGATGAATGGTAGCCGTTCGCGAACACTTTCCAGCACATTCTGGAGTTCCGCCAAATTCTCGATGCTAGTTCCGTTCAAGGGGTTAGCATTGTCAAGCAAGTCGAAGAAGTGTGTCTTCATGGTTTCTCGACAAAAGTTGTAGACCCGCTCGGAGTCGGTGAGTTCGCACGGCATTACGCGCCAGAGCGCCCAGCGTTGTGAGGGCGACAGGCGCACGCCTGCGCCCGTCGCCCTCTGGCTGGGGACGGGGCAACTCGATATTGCCCCTCTACGGTGTCTGTAGTGTTAGCAACCAAAATTCGATGTAGGATGTATCGTTGCAAACGCTCCTGCAAAATGGGCGCCATGTTACCGCCTTCCGCTAAACTCCTTATTCCGCAAGGAGAGTGACATTCGGTCAATTCGGACGGTAGCGCCGAGACGTGACATCTTGTCACTGCGATAAGAATAACGGCGTGTCAGCGGAGTCAACGAGATAGCATGCCGCCGTCGTCGCAGAACTAGACATTTGAACACGCGGAGAAAGCCGCGCGCACGGAGCCGGGTTCGTCGCCCGGTTTTGTTGCGTCCGACGCTTCGCGGCCAATCTCAGGGCTAGTCTCTGTCAAATCCGGCCTCATGCCTTCAGCGCCTGACTATCGTTATATTTTGGTAGCGCACCCAAGATTCTTATCCATCCCAAGTTTTAAGAAGCCCAGCAATTACATCAGTTCCATTTGGGAATAAGTGTTGCCTTGCAATTCGTGTATGAATTGCAAAACAAGAAAATTTATAAACCTTTGTCCAACTCTCGCCGCCGCCTTCTCGCTAATCGCTTGCGAACCAAGCCTGCGCGCAAAGGTTGACGGTAGCGCCCTCCCCCCTATCTTTCGATTTTATGGCGGTGATGCGATGCGCGCTTTTTTCATTACTTCAGATGAAGCTGATGCTCCTGGATGCCGTTCGAATGGGTGCGTTCTCTGGCAAATTGACTCTGTTGGTATCAGCGAAACGCCGTCTAGAATAACGTATGGCGTTGTTCCTCCTGGATTCAGACAGGTCATTCCTAAAAGTGGCTCCCCGCCGCTGCCCGAACCAAACATCAAGTACGTTTATCATTTTGTCGGATGTGGCTTCGGGCGCGGCGGCTTCATCATCCATGACGGGAAAGTTAGAGAGTGGTAAAGAACTCATCGCGTAGAACGGAGGTCAAGATTGTTGGACGCTTCGATTGGCCGATGGCCGATGGCCGAGAGTTTGAGCGATGGCAGGTAGTCGCTGTTTCAACAGTTAACCGATTGAATATCTACTGATTGACGGTCAATCTGCGAACTTTTGCGTTTATTCGGCGTCCGCCGCGAGTAGTCGCGGTTTCAACGCCGGCCCCGGCGCATCCTTGGCGCTGAGCCAAAGCGCATTGCGCGGCCACTCGCCGAAAACCATGTCTTCAAGCCCCTGGCCACACGTCACGGCGGCGGCGATGGCGCATAGGACGGTACTTTTACCTTCGCCTTCTATTCCTTAAGAGCCTACTCGATTCTGCGCTTAACCGCCGCTTTCAGGTATTGCCGGTTCATCCGCGCCATGGTGTCGAGCGTGATGCTCTTCGGGCAAACCGCCTCGCACGAGCCGATGTTGGTGCAATCGCCGAAGCCTTCGGCGTCCATCTGCGAGACCATGTTCAGGACACGGCGGTCCTGTTCGACTTTGCCCTGCGGCAGCAGGCTGAGGTGTGAGACCTTGGCCGCGACGAACAGCATCGCCGACGCGTTCTTGCACGCGGCCACGCAGGCGCCGCAACCGATGCACGCGGCGTCGTCGAAGGCCTTGTCGGCGTCGTCCTTCGGAATCGGAATGGCGTTGCCGTCGGGCGCGCCGCCGGTCGAGACCGAGACGTAGCCGCCAGATTGGATGACCCGGTCGAACGCGCCGCGGTCGACGACCAGGTCTTTTATGACGGGGAATGGCGCGGCCCGCCACGGCTCGATCGTGATCGTGTCGCCGTCCTTGAAAGATCGCATGTGCAACTGGCACACAGTGGTCGCGGGCAGGGGGCCGTGTGGCCTGCCGTTGATCACCAGCCCGCACGAACCGCAGATCCCTTCGCGGCAATCGCTTTCGAATGCGATCGGTTCTTCGCCGCGCCGCGTCAGGTCTTCGTTGACGACGTCGAGCATCTCCAGGAAGGACATGTCGTGGCTGATCTCTCTGGCTTCGTATGTGACGAACTGCCCTGGCGTGTTCGCGTTCTTCTGCCGCCAGATTCGCAATGTCAGGTTCAATGCTGCTCCTGCGGAAATCTCTGTGAGCCATGAAATAGGACTTATAGGACCTACTAGGTCCTATAGGTCCTATTCGATAACTCCCAGGAGCGATTTTCATAAAGCAACCAGCGACCGGCCGCCGTCACAAGCAAGTCTAGGGTTTTCCGGCGACCGGCCGTTGATTGCTAACTCAATTACTTATAACTGCGCTGCGTCATTCTCACTTCTTCGTAGACGAGAGGCTCTTTGGTCAGCTCCGGGAATTGATCGACGCCCTTGAACTCCCAGGCCGCCACGTAAGCGAACTTTTCGTCGTTACGCAGCGCCTCGCCGTCTTCGGTCTGGAACTCTTCTCGAAAGTGGCCGCCGCACGACTCCTCGCGATACAGCGCGTCGTAGGCCAGCAATTCCGCGAACTCCAGAAAATCCGCGACCCGTCCCGCGTATTCGAGCGCCTGATTCAATTCATCGGCGCCGCCCGGCACGTTAACGTCCTCCCAGAACTCGCGGCGGATTTCGGGGATGCGCTCGATCGCGTGTTTCAGACTCGCCTCGCTGCGCGCCATCCCCACGTTGTCCCACATCAGCTTGCCCAGTTCGCGGTGAAAATCGAGGACCGTCCGCCTGCCTTTGATCGAGAGCAACTTAGCCTCGCGGGCGCGGACTTCCTCTTCGGCCTTCCTGAATTCGGGATGATCCGCCGGGTACTTGCCGTTTTTGTGCGAGGCGAAATACGCGCCGATTGTCTGGGGCAATATGAAATAGCCGTCGGCCAGTCCCTGCATCAACGCGCTCGCGCCGAGGCGGTTCGCGCCGTGGTCTGAAAAATTCGCCTCCCCGATCACGAAGAGTCCGGGGATGTTGCTCATCAATTCGTAATCGACCCACAAGCCGCCCATCGTGTAATGCACGGCGGGGTAGATGCGCATCGGCTGTTCGTAGGCGTTCTCGGCCGTGATGCGCTCGTACATATCGAAGAGGTTGCCGTAGCGCTCTTCGATCACGTCCTTGCCGAAGCGCCTGATCGCGTCGGAGAAATCGAGGTATACGCCGCGCCCGCCGGGGCCGACGCCGCGCCCCTCGTCGCAGACCTCTTTGGCCGCGCGCGACGCGATGTCGCGAGGCGCCAGGTTGCCGTAGCTCGGGTATTTGCGTTCGAGGTAATAATC
>DATCXQ010000194.1:0-12249 GCA_036565725.1 Blastocatellia bacterium | reverse complement strand
CGACAGGGGGCGAAGCCGTTCGCCTCGACGCCGTTCTACGCGCAGATCGCCAACCTCTACCGCGACGGCGCGGGACTGGTGATCGCCGCCGACCTCGACCGTATCGTCATGCAGTCGCTGCGCAAGGAGAAGGACGCGGCGGCGGCCCAACAACTCGGCGTGACCGATTTGCGCTACTTCATCGTCGAGATCAAAGAAAAAGACGGCAGGCCTTACAACCGCGCCGTCGTCAGCTTCCGCGAGAATCAACACGGCATAACGTCCTGGCTCGCTCAACCGGGGCCCATGGGCGCGCTCGAATTCATCTCTCCCGACGCGAGCTTCGTGGCGGCGGTCGTCGTCAAAGAGCCGACCGCGCTCGTTGACGATCTGTTCGGAGTTTTGAAGCAGTTCGACTCGAACGCCTGGGGAGATTTGCAGAAATTCCAGGTCGGGCAGGGAATCGACCTGCGCAACGATTTTGTGGCTCCGCTGGGCGGCGAATACGCGGTTGCGCTCGACGGTCCGTTGGTCCCGGTGCCGTCATTGAAGGCCATATTCCAGGTCGACGATCAACAACATTTGCAGCAGACGCTCGAACGCCTGGTCGAGTTAATCAACTTCGACCTTAACAAAGAGGGCAAGAAAGGCCTCGCCTTGACGCGGAGAGAAAGCGGCGGGCGCGCCTTCTATACGCTGAAGTCGCTCGATTACGGCCCGGAGGTGAACTACACATACGCCTACGGCTACTTCATCGCCGCGCCCAGCCGCGCGCTGGTCGAAAACGCGATCAAGTACAAAGAATCGGGCCACACGCTGCTCGGGTCGCCGAAGTTCAAAGCGGCGCTGCCCGAAGACAAACAGGTCAGTTTCTCTGCGATGGTTTACTTGAACGCAGGCTCGGTCACCACTCCGTTGAAGGGCATCGGCAGCGCGGTGAGCGCAGGCGCGCCGAAAGAGGTCCGCAACAAGGTCATGCAGTTGCTCGACGGCAAGGCTGGTCTGGCTTACGTCTACGCGCTCAACGATCGGATGATTATGTCGGTCAACAGCGAGGATGGGCCGATCGGCTTGAGTCCGTCAGACCTGCTGGGCTTGCCTGGAACGCCAGGCATCGGTCACATCATCGGCGTGATTGCTCATTGACCTCAATCCGTCAGGCCGCTGATTAAACTTAAGCGACGGGCGAATGCGGACAATCCGTGTTCGCCCGTCGCATAGGTGTTTCCTGGGAGCGCTCGCCCGGCTTCATGAAGGAGGCATTCGTGATGAGATTGGGAATGATTGTCGTGTTGTCGGCTATTGCCATGGCCGCGTTGATTGCGCGCGATTGTTCAGCGCGCAAAGATGGCGCTGCGACAAAAGTCGAAACGTCGGGCGACGCCGGGGCAGGCGATGAATCTCAATCAACGGAGTTCTCACTTTCCGCCAAAGATGACGAAGGCTTCGATCTTCCAGAGCGCGAAGAGATTCGCCAGAAGCGCAAGCTCACTCCTGGAACGAAAGTCTTCGTCCTCGGTTTTAAGGATGCGAGGGTGGACAGCGACGGTAAAGAAGTCTTCGTCATGGGCATTAACGGCCCGGTGAAAGTGGAGGCCGCCGACACCGACATGGCCGAAGTCCTTGTCGTTCGCTCGGCGCGCAATCGAGAGGATTTACAGCGTCAAAAGGTTGAGATCAGTGATAACAAGGGCTTGTATATCCAGGTCGGAATCGACGGGGCGCCGCACCCTGACCACGAAATTCGCGAACGGCTGGCGCGAGTGGGGAAGCGATCACCCGAGACCTCGCTCTCGCCCTCGCCGGATTCTGCGCCCGAAATTCGCCGGCGAGTGGTTTTGAAATTGCCTCGCAAGGCTGGTCTTGAAATCAGCGAGATCGGCGGCGATGTCGCTATTGGCGGAGTAGATCGGCGTCTGGAGATACGCAATGTGATCGGCAATGTCCGAACAGCGCGCGTCGCCGGCCTGATTGTCGTTCTCGATGTCAATGGCGCTGTTGACATGGCCTTCGCGCCTGGCGCCGCCAGAAGTATAAAGATCGGAGGAGTCAACGGCGACGTCGATCTACGTTTCGACGGCGAAGTGAACGCCGATTTGAATTCATGGAACATCGTCGGCGCAATCAAGCGCGATTTACCGAATGTGGAGATAAAATTTACCGAACCGGCTTGGTCCGGATTGAAAGCGCGTATCGGGGCCGGCGGTTCTGAGATCGAGATAAATGATGTCAATGGAAACGTGACGTTGTCGAACGCCTCTAACGGAGACGCGTCGGCGTTAAAAGTCAGGGCAAAGTGAAGCATTGAAACCGGACCAGGGAGGCGCTTGCATATGAAGCTTGCGGGCGTTTCTCTCGTCGTGTCTCTTCGTGCGCGCAGGCGCCGTCGGCGCTGCATAAGGAGTGTAGACGGCCGGAATCTTTCGGCGGCGCGCCTCTCGCCGAAGCTAAGGTCGCTGGCGCTCCCGCCACGGCCCCGGCGATTGCTCTGAGTCGGCGCCGCCACACTTTATTTAGGAAAACGCCAATCGGTTGGAACTTCATTCAATCGGTTGGCGTTTCCGTTTTCGCTTCACGTACAATTCGACGAACAGCAACCGCGTCAGGAGGCAATTAAAATGAGGCTGAAATCGATCATCTTACTAATCGCGATCTTCACGTTGTGCGCAGGCGGGTGTCACCGCGGGGGCGATCAGGCGCAGGCGAACGTGGACACGCTATCTGCGAACGTCGCGCCCAGCGACTTTAAGCCGGAGGCCAAATCCAAGGCTAAAGAGGGCGCTAAAGACGTCGCTAAAGATGGCGCTAAAGATGGCGCTAAAGTGGAGGGCGAAACCGCGAGCGCCGACTCGAACAAGGCCGAGACGAATTCGATCGTCGACAAAGGCGGCGAGGGCATTGATTTCACCGAGCGCGAAGAGATTCGCCGGAGTTATACGCTCAAGCCCGGCGCAGACATTATCGTCTCCAGCATCAACGGGCGTGTAGACGTCGAGACCGCCGAGACCGACCACGCCGAGGTGCTGATCGTCCGTTCAGCCAAGAAGCGCGAAGACCTGCAATTTCGCAAGATCAGGATCCTACACGACCCGGGCGAACTTCGCATCGGCCTCGAGGGAGACCGGCACAGCGTGTGGTCGGCGTTCGGCTCGATCCCGGAAGGCCGCCAGCGGGTAATCCTGAAGTTGCCGCGCAAAGTCGCGTTCATAACCAACGGCGTCAACGGCGACGTGACCGTCGGCGAGATTGAAGGCAGCGTGGACGCTCGCGACGTCAATGGAAAGATCAACATCGAGCAGGCGACCGGAGGGGCTACATTCAGGGGCGTCAACGGAAGGATTGACGCGACCATCGCCAAGCTTTCGACGGGAAGCGGGATTGACTTAAACGGCGTCAACGGCAACACCACTCTGCGCTTCGTCGGCGAAGTCAACGCCGACGTCGACACGCGCGGCCACAACGGCAGGGTCGAATCCGATCTGCCGAACCTCCAGGAGATCAAAGGTGAAAAACGGTTCGGCCGTTACAGCGCCCGCATCGGGACGGGCGGCCCGAACATCTCGATCAGGGGCGTCAACGGGAACGTCTCCCTGACGAAGGCTGAGAATTCTAACGCGGCTGCGAAGGTCTCGCCGAAATAGCGGGAGGTCACATGAAGGCATTAGGCGCCACACTGATGGCGGCAGGCGTCTGCTCGCTGGCGGCGGTAGGGGCGGCGGTCTTTGGTCTGGCGCCGCGCATTTTCGGACGCGATTTTCTCGACGGCGCCTACTCGCAATTCGCCGCTTTCGTTTTCGGAGTCGCTTTGATCGCGTCCGGCGCGGTCTTTCGACGGTTCGACCATATTATGCAAGTGGCCCTCGATGCGGCTCGTGACGTGACCAAGGACTCACAAGACCACGATGAATCCAATACCGGAAATTGAACTCGACGGGAGAAGAAAAGCTTGGCGGGCAGTCGCTTTACGCGCAATCCTAGCGATTGCGCTGTCTCTCACAGTCTCGATACCGACCGCGGCGCAACAGAAAGAGGTCAAAGCGCGTCACGAGAACGTCCCCAACAATAATCACCAATGAACCCAATCATTGAACTGGATCAACTTCGAATCGAATTCGGCAGGCGGCGCATCTTGCAAGACATCAAGGGCGAGCTGCGGGGCCGCTGCATCGGCCTGCTCGGCCCGAACGGCGCGGGCAAGACGACGCTGATTCACACTCTGCTCGGATTTCACAGGCCGTCCTCGGGCACGGCGCGAATATTCGGGCGCGACATCAGAACCGAGATCAAAGAAATTCGCACGCACGTCGGCTACATGCCCGAACGCGACTCGTTCATCGCCAACCAGACCTGCGTCCATTTCGTGAGGCTGATGGCCGAATTGTCGGGGCTGCCTTCCGAAGCCGCGCTCGAACGCGCGCACGAGGCGCTGTTTTACGTCGGCCTGGGCGAGGCGCGTTACCGCAAACTCGGCACGTATTCACTCGGCATGAAGCAACTGGCGAAGCTGGCGCAGGCCATCGTCCACGGCCCGAGGCTGATCTTTCTGGATGAGCCGACGAACGGTCTTGACCCTCCGGCGCGCAAACGGATGCTCGAATTGATCCGCGAGGTCCGCGATTCGGGCAGCGCCAGCATTGTCTTTTCGTCGCACCTGCTGCGCGACGTTGAAGAATGCTGTGACGAGGTGTTGATCATGAAGGGCGGCCACATCGCCGCCATCTGCGACCTGGAAGAGGAGCGCCGCGCCAATCGGCGCTTCGTCGAAATGGAGACGCGCGGCGCGACGCCCGAATTCGCCGCCGCCATCGGCGCGCTGGGGTGCGAATACGCGATGACCGGCGAACAGCGCGTCAAGCTGGTGATGAGTGACGGGCTGGAAGTCCGCGACATCTACAAACTCGCCGCCGAACGCAACGTGCAAATCCGGCGATTGAATTACAAGCGCGATTCGCTTGAAGACATCTTTTTAAAGGCTATGGAACAATGAAATTGGTCCACAAAGTCACACGAAGAAACACCAAGGAAAATAGAGAATCTTCACGCCCCTTCGTGTGGCTTTGCGGATGAGGGGGTACTGTGAACTTACAACTTCGATTCCGTCGTATAGTCTGTTCGATCCTGCTTGCGGCTGTGACGCTGACAATTCCGGCGCTGGCGCAACAGGACTCGAATAAATCGACAAGCCAACCGCCGCTGATCGACAGGGAACTGTTTTTCGGCAATCCCGAAATCGCCGGGGCGCAGATTTCGCCTGACGGCAAATTCATCGCGTTCCTCAAACCCTATAAAGACACGCGCAATATCTGGGTCAAACGCGTGGAAGAGCCTTTCAGCGCGGCCAAACTGGTCACCAGCGACACCAAACGCCCGATCCCGGGCTATTTCTGGAGTCGCGACGGAAAATACATTTTGTTCGTCAAGGATAAAGACGGCGACGAGGATTTCAACGTTTACGCCGTCAATCCCGCCGAAGCGCCGGCAGCGGGCGAAGCCTCGCCGAAAGCCCGCAATCTGACCGATCTGAAAAAGGTGACGGCGCAGATTTACGCCGTGCCCAGGAGCGATCCCGATTCAATGTATGTCGGGATAAACGACCGCGATCAAGCCTGGCACGATCTCTACAAGGTCAAAATCTCCACGGGCGAGCGGACGCTGATTCGCAAGAACACCGATCGTTTCATCCTCTGGGTTTTCGATCTGAAGGGTCAACTACGACTGGCCACCCGCTCGGCGGACAACGGCGACACCGAAGTGATGCGGGTTGACGGCGACGGTTTCAAGAAAGTCTATTCATGCACTGTCTTCGAGACCTGTAGTCCCGTGCGTTTTCACAAAGACGGCAAGCGCGTCTATATGATCACGAACAAGGGCAAGGAGATTGATCTGGCGGGCCTCGTCCTGTTCGATCCTGAAACCGGCAAAGAGGAACTGGTCGAATCCGACCCGATGAATCGCGTCGATCTCGGCGGGCCGATCTTTTCCGAAGTGACCGACGAGTTGGTCGGCACGGTCTATGAGGACGAACGCTCGCGGGTTTACTGGCGCGACAAATCTTTCGAGTCCGATTACGAGTTGCTGAAAAAACGTCTGCCGAACAAAGACATAGACTTCAGTTCTTTGACCAGAGATGAGACGCTCATGCTGATCAGCGCCAACAGTGACGTCGAACCCGGCGAGACCTATCTCTTTGAACGCAAGACGAAGAAGCTGACGCTGCAATACCGCATCCGCGAGAAGCTGCCGCGCGAGCACCTGGTCGAGATGAAGCCGATCCGATACAAGTCTTCCGACGGCCTCGAAATACCCGCCTTCCTGACTTTGCCGAGGGGAGTCGAAGCGAAGAATCTGCCTTTGGTCGTGGTTCCGCACGGAGGGCCGTGGGCCCGCGATTCCTGGGGTTACAACACGTTCGCGCAGTTTCTCGCCAACCGGGGCTACGCCGCGTTGCTGCCGAATTTCAGAGGCTCGACCGGATACGGTAAAAAATTCCTTGACGCCGGAAACAACCAGTGGGGCGACAAGATGCAGGACGACATCACGTGGGGCGTCAAACACCTGGTCGCGCAAGGCGTCGCCGATCCGAAGCGCATTGGGATTATGGGAGGGTCGTACGGCGGTTACGCGACGTTGGCCGGCGCCGCGTTCACGCCTGACGTTTACGCGGCTGCGGTTTCGATCGTCGGCCCGTCGAGCCTGATCACGCTGCTCGAATCGATTCCGCCGTACTGGGAAAGCTTTCGCAAAGTCTTCACCGAACGGATGGGCGACCCCGCGACGGCGGAAGGCAAGGCGCGGTTGGATCGCCAGTCGCCGCTCAATTCGGTGGACAAGATCAAAACGCCGTTGCTTGTGATACAGGGCGCGAACGATCCGCGTGTCAAGAAGGCCGAGTCCGATCAGATCGTGGTGGCGCTGCGCGAGCGTAACTTCCCGGTCGAATACATCGTCGTGCCGGACGAAGGCCACGGCTTCGCCCGGCCCGTGAACAATATGGCGGTGATCGCGGCGGGCGAGAAGTTCCTGGCGAAGCATGTGGGCGGGCGCAATCAAGAGGGCGCGACCCCCGAGGTAGCCACGCGATTGAAAGAGATCACGGTCGACATCAAGACGGTTGAAAAGCCGAAGCGCATCGACGCCGCGTCGGTCGGCGTGCCGAAACCCGTGACCGATCTGCGCCCCGGCAAACACAGCTATCAGGGTAAGATCGAGTTTGGGGGGCAATCAATGCCTTTCAGCCTTACGACCGAGGTCAAAGAAGAAGGCGGCGCGTGGCTAATGACCGAGGTGGCGAATATGCCGAGGGGCGAGTCCAAGGATACGGCGTGGGTTGAAAAAGGCTCGCTCACTTTGACCAAACGAATTGTCAAACAGGGGCCTATGACGATTGACATCGAGTTCAAGAACAACAAGGCCAGCGGCTCGATGGATGTCGGCGGCCAGGCGAAACCCATCGCGGTTGACACCGGCGGGGCGCTCTTCGCCGACGGCGCCGGGGCATATAATGTGCTCGCTTCGCTGCCTCTGGCTGAAGGCTACACGACCACATTCCGCAACTTCGACCTGCAAAGCCAAAAGGTCGTTTTGAAGCGGGTGAAAGTCGCCGGCGCGGAGATGATCACAGTGCCCGCTGGGAGCTTCGAGGCGTTCAAGCTCGAAGTCACTTCCGCCGAAGGCGAACCCGACGGCGCCACCGTATGGGTCGCGAAAGACAGCCGAAAGGTTGTGAAGATCGTGGTCGTATTTCCGCGAATGAACGGCGCGATCTTGACCTCTGAATTGGCGCAGTAGACGTTTGTGGCGCCGCCTTCAGGCGGAATGGCTTGATTACTGAGCCCTTTCGACTGAAGGCGGTACTACAAACAGGAGCAAGCAATGGCGGTTTACGAACAAACCTACAAACCTTACGAAGGCAAGATGACCCCGGCCTGGTCGCGGTTTCTGATCTTGCCGCGTTACGCTTATCAGGACCTTTTCAAATACAAGCTCTTCGCCGCGCTTTTCGTGCTGTCTTACGTGTGCCCGCTGATCTACACGGTCCTCATCTATCTTCGTCACAACGTGAGCGCGCTGGTGGCGTTCGGCGCTGATGCGCTGGAGATCGCCCGGGCGATTCCGATCGGCGGCGGGTTCTTTTTCGTCTTCACCTGCATTCAGACATTTTTCGCATTTATTTTCACGGTGATCATCGGGCCGGTGTTGATCTCTCGCGATCTGGCCAACAACGCATTGCCGCTCTATCTGTCACGCCCTTTTACGCGTTTCGAATACGTCATCGGCAAAACGTCGGCGCTGCTGATACTGCTTTCGCTGATCACGTGGGTTCCGGGCTTGCTGCTCTTCCTCTTCAACTCTTATTTGGACGGCGGCGGCTGGATGTCTGAAAACTTGTGGATCGCGAACGCGATCTTCATGCTCAGCTTCTTGTGTCTGGCGATCCTCTCGCTACTGGCGACGGCGTTCTCGGCCTGGATCAAGTGGCGCACGGCGGCGAGCGCGGCGTTGTTTGCCGTCATCCTAATCCCGATGCCGATCGGGGCCATAATCGATGAGATATTCGACACGAACAAAGGGTATATGCTCAGCCTGATGTTTGCCTTCATCAGTTTGGCGAAACACCTGCTCCGGCTCGATTGGATGGATCCGTTCATGTCGGTGGGCGAATCGTGGACCGTCTTCGCCGCTTACGCCGCGCTCTGCCTGTTGATGCTCTCGCGCAGAGTGCGCGCTTACGAGGTGGTGTCGTGATGAACGATCAATTGATCATCTTCGAGGGCGTCTCGAAATTTTACGGCGAAATCCTCGGCGTTAATCGCGTCAACCTGACTATAGCGCCCGGCATCACCAGTCTGGTCGGTCCGAATGGTTCGGGCAAGACGACGCTGATGAATTTGATGACCGGATTGATTCAGCCGACGCGCGGGCGCATGAGCGTCCTCGGCGTTTCGCCGTCTAACCCGCAGGAGCTGTTTCGCAAAGTCGGTTATTGCGGCCAGTTCGATTCGTTCCCCAGGGGGATGACCGGCTACGAGTTCGTCAAATCTTTTCTGTCGATTCACGGCCTGTCGCACAAAGAGGCCGAGGAGAGGACCTGGCGCGCGATCGAACGCGTTGATCTGATCGAGGCCGCCCACCGCAAAGTCGCCGCTTACAGTAAGGGTATGCGCCAGCGCATACGGCTGGGCCAGGCGATTGCGCACGAGCCTGCGGTGATGATTCTGGACGAGCCTTTGAACGGGCTTGACCCGATGGCGCGCGCCGAAACGATCCGCCTTTTCCGCCAGCTCGCGCAGGAAGGTTTACACTTGATCGTATCGAGTCACATCCTGCACGAGGTGGACAAGATGTCTGACCGCGTGGTGTTGATCAACAACGGCTACATCCTGGCCGAAGGCGGCGTGCTGAGCGTGCGCGAAGAGAAGCTGGAAGAGCACCCGATGCAAATCATGATTCGCTGCGACCGCCCGCAGGAGTTCGCCGCGCGCGTATTCGCTTCGGACAGCGTGGTCGAGGCCGCGCTGCATCAGGACAGGCAGGGGGTGTTCATCAAGACGCGCAACGCCGACGCGTTCTACCAATTGTTGAACCGCGTCGTGGTCGAAAACGGAATAAACATCGAATCGGTCTCGCCGGTGGACGACGATCTGAACGCCGTCTACCACTACCTGATCGGATCGAATGGAGTGAGTTCGTAGTCCCGCCTTCAGGCGTAAGCGTTTGGTATCGCGGAAGGGTCTGTAGCTGACCCTTCCGCCTTGAGGCGTGACTACTAACTGATTTTCGGAGGAGTGAAGATGAGAGCGGCGGTTGAATCTCAAGCTGTCGAACCCGTGGCGGCTGGCCACGACTGGTCGCTGTGGATGCGGCAGATTCGCGCGATTCTACGAATCGAAGTGAAAAAGAATTTCTGGGGCAGGCGCGCAATATTGATTTACCTGCTCGCGGCGATCCCGGTGTTCTTGACTTTTCTATTGACGATCGTCCACTCCCAAGGCGCCGCCGACATCCGCAGGGACTGGACGGGCGCCCAGACGTCTTTCGCGATCATATACAGAGCCCTGATCCTGCAAACGGTGGCCTATTTCGGCTGCGCGTGGATTTTCATGAATCTGTTTCGCGGCGAGGTGGTGGACAAGAGCCTGCACTATTACTTCCTCTGCGCGCTGCGGCGCGAAGTCCTGGTCGCCGGGAAATATATTTCGGGGCTGGTCGCTTCGGTCGTTCTCTTCACAATGACGACGGCCGCGTCGTTATTCTTCTTCTACTACGCGCGCGGCTACCCGGCGAACGTGAACTATCTATTCGACGGTCCGGGGTTGAAACAGTGCCTGACCTACGTCGGCATCACGGTCCTGGCATGCGTCGGATACGGCGCGGTGTTTATGGTGATCGGGCTTTTCTTCCGCAACCCGATCATCCCGGCTCTGCTGGCTTACGGCTGGGAGTGGGTCAACTTCCTGCTGCCGCCGCTGCTGAAAAAGATCAGCATCATTCATTACCTCCATTCACTCTCGCCTATCCCCGTCAGCGAGGGGCCGCTGGCGACGGTGGTCGATCCGACGCCGGCGTGGATTTCTGTTCCGAGCATGATCGTCTTCACCTCGGTCGTTTTGATCCTGGCCAGCATTCGCATTCGCAGGATGGAGATCAGATACGGCAATGAATAGGAGGTTTTATGAGTGAGAAAGCAAGCGTCGGTTCGGTCACGTGGACGGACCTCACCGTAGAAAACGCCGAGCGGATCAGAGATTTTTACAGCGCGGTTGTCGGTTGGACCGCTTCCGGTGTGGACATGGGCGGTTATGACGACTTCAACATGAACGACCCTGAAACGGGAACACCGGTCGCAGGCGTTTGCCACGCGCGCGGGGGCAACGCCGATCTGCCGCCGGTGTGGTTGATCTACGTCAACGTCGAAGACATCGAGAAGAGTTTCGCAAAATGCGTTGAACTGGGCGGCCAGGTCATTTCCGGGCCGAAAAGGATGGGAGGGCAGGGCCGGTACTGCGTCATCCGCGACCCCGCCGGCGCGGCTTTGGCTTTGTTTGAACCGGCAAAATAGGTTGGGCATCTTCGGGCAGTTTGCGATTGCGTACATAGTAGGGGCAGACCTGTGTGTCTGCCCCGGTTTGGGGTTACACGTGACCACCGGGGCAGACACACAGGTCTGCCCCTACACTGACTTGCAAACCGCTTTATTACTCTGATCTGCGGCGATAGAGGCTGAAAAAGCCCAGAGCTACGATTATTCCTAGCGTCGGCCAGAGAGCCAATTGAGTTTCGTAAAAGTGCGTTGTCTTCGCCTCGGCTTTTTTCTGCTCGTCAGAGTCATTTCCGACGGGGCGCTCTGTAGGGTTGAAATAAAACTCGCAATCATTCCCTCGCTCGAATCCTCTGACTTTGAAGCGAAAAGTGTAGGGAGCAGGGGCATTGAGATCGAAAACCTGCCGGAGGTCGAGAATGATTCTATGTTCCTGATTTGCCCCGACAACGATGGGCGCTACATCGTCTGAAACAAATACTCGATCCGGCAGGCGATCAATTTTATTGCAGCAATATCCAAAACGGTCACGAGGCTTCAGCATTACGTCAGGGCTAATGTACAAACGCCAATCGTGGAATTCCAGCCCGGGAAATCGCATCTCCTCTTAGGTTTAATCCGCACTCCATACGCTGCTGCGATTTCGGTCACGGCCATCGCTGTATTTGACACGCCAGTTTGCAATTACGCGCCCCGCCACTGGCTGCAATCCCGTACATCCAATTGATAACCGCTCTAGACGTTTTGAAACTTGGAATGTTCCAGGTTTTGAATCGAGTCGCTCGCCGCCGCGACGGCGCGTCGGGTCAGTTGGCGAGGCGGTTATGGTATGCTTCGCGGTGGAACTTAAAGGCGGAACCAATATGATCGATGAAGAAATAAAGCCTTTTGATCAATCCGTATTGTCCGGCGAGCCGCCACATCCGACAACCGGCTTTCAACCGCTGGATTCGCGCGTCATCAATTTGTGGCGCGTCTCCTCTTTGATCGGTTTCGGCGTGTTGTTGCTGAGCCTGCTCATTCCCGTGGTGGCCGTGGGGGTGGCCGAGCCTCGATCGCTTGTCTGGCTGGCGCTCGCGTGGCTGGCGGTGGCGGCGCCGGCGATCTGGTTCTGCTTGTGGTATCCGCCGCGTCTGTACCGCTCGTGGGGCTACCGAATCGACGCGAAAGTACTGGAGACGCGCAGCGGGAGGATATTTCAGCGGGCGCGGCTACTGCCGCTCTCGCGGTTG
>DATCXQ010000186.1:0-4847 GCA_036565725.1 Blastocatellia bacterium | reverse complement strand
CGTAAACGGTCAGGTCGCCAATCAGGTTGAAGCTCTGGAAGATGAAACCGATTTCGCGGTTGCGTATCCGGGCGCGCTCGCTCAGCGACAGCCCCTGAACCGGCTTGCCGTTCAACTGGTAACTCCCCTCGGACGGAGAATCTAGCAGTCCCAGGATTGAGAGCAACGTAGATTTGCCGCACCCCGAAGGCCCGGCGATTGAAATGTAATCGCCTTGATTGATCTCCAGATGGATTCCCGCCAGGGCGTGGGTCTCGACCTCGTCGGTATAGAAAACCTTCGTCACTGAATCCATTCGCAAGAGGGGTTCACTCATTTTTTGGTCTCCTCGAAAGTTAAGGTTGGTGGTTGGTGGTCGGCGGTTGGCGGTTGGCGGTTGGCGGTAATACGGCGAATGCCAACCACTCAGGCGCCAACCACCTTTTTCAATTCAATCGAATGCGGTCGGCGGTATCGCCCAACTGCGAAGTGTCGGAGACGATCACCTTGTCGCCGGCCCTCAACCCGCCGCGGATTTCAACCTCCGTCACGGAAGTTTGCCCCAACTCCACGGTCACGGCCACGGCGTGGATGTCGTCAGGCTCCATCCTGAAAAGTTTGACCTTGCTGTTTTCCTGGCCGAAGGCGGGGCGCTGCATCTTGAGGACGTTCGGCAGCCGGGACAACTCGATAGTGCCGTCCACGTTCATGCTGGGAACCGCGTCTTTAGGCAGATCACCGATGAGTTGGACTTCGACCACGCGTGTGCCGTCCACTACCGACGGATCGATGCGGGTGACGCGTCCTGGAATTTCTATGCTGCGCAGGTCAATCACCGCCTTCTGTCCAGGTTGAATGTCCTTGGCCTGCGTCTCGGCGATCCTGACCATGGCCTTAAGCCGCGTCGGGTCGGAGACGCGCGCGAGAGGCGTGCCGATGTTCACTTGCACTCCGACTTCGACCAACAGTTCCTGCAAGATCCCCCGAAGGCCGGCCTTGACGCGTAAATTGGCGGCCTGCTCCTTGCGAAGGTTGAGGAGTTCGCGAGCCTGATCCACCGCGGACTGCGTTTGGGCCATCTGCGTCTTCATATTCTGGGAGATCATCTCAGTGCGCTGTTTTTCGAGTTCGCTGCGCGCGGCAAGCTCCTTGGCGCTCGCGCCATATTGTTTCAGCAACAGGGGCGAATACAATCCCTCCTTCGCCAGCGGTTCATACGATTCGTACTGAAGCTTCGCCTGTTGATATTGGGATTCGATTGCGGCGGCCTGGGATTTCTGAGTGAGCAATTGTGATTCAAGATCGACCTTGCGGGTCTTCAATGCGGCTTCCGCCGCATTGAACGCCAATTCGGCGTCCTTCAACTGCTGCTGCACTTCCGGACTACTCAGCTCAATGATCACGGTTTCGGGCGTGACGCTCTCGCCGGCCAGTACCAGCCGTTTTAGGACGCGGCCGCTGGTCGACGCCGGAACCACGTTGATATCTTCGGGCACCAGCGTTCCGAGCCCACGTCTTGTCACAACCAGTTCACCCTGTTTAACGGTGTCGATAATCATAGTGGCGCGCTCGACCGTCTGCGCTGCGGGTTTGAGCCGGGCCAATATGATGCTCACGGCGCCAATCGCCCCCACCGCCAGAACGACGTAAAGCACGCGCCTGATCTTTTTATTACGCTTTACCGATGCGTCACGGGGTTTATCCATTGCCATAACACCTCCAGAACTCTCCTGTTTCAGACAGAAATGACTGCTATTCCTAACTACGCCTGGTAGGCGAGGACGCCTATGCTCCCAGGAAATGCCTTTTACTCCCAACTGTACTATGCCAATTTCCGTGCCACTCTATGAGTCTGGCTAAATCACTGCCTCTGTTGATCTAATTTCGCTGCCCCCGCTGAACGCCGGTCTTTATGTGTTCGTTTTTGGGATCAAGGATTCCCAAAAACGAGATGCGACCCATGTGCAAGCTGAAATTCTTTCCAAAACGACGCGGACATTCTACACGAAGCGACGGCATAATCATCACCCCGGATCGCCCACTTGCCCACAATAATCACAAAAGCTATCCTAACGCTCAGGCTCGCGTAATGACGGTTTGACTCTTACCAAATGAATGAGAATGAAAAGGAATGACTCAATTATGACGCCTCAGAATCAACTGCCGAAATCTACATGGACTACCACGCGCATCGGGCTGATCAGCGCAGCTATCATCCTCTCGGTCGCGATAGCCTACACGTTCTATCAAGGGAGCAGACCAAAACCCCCCAAGTCAGGCTCGACGTCGAACAGCTCAGCGCTGCCCGAGAACGTAATGCAGGCGAGCATCAACCTGCTCGACGGCCAGAAGACGAAACTCGCCGATTATTCGGGCAAGGTTCTGATCGTGGATCTATGGGCCACATGGTGCGGCCCCTGCAAGCAGGAGATCCCACATCTGGTCGAGATCGCCAAAGAATACAAGGAGAAGGGCGTCGAAGTGATCGGGTTGACGAACGAGAACCCGGAGACCGACGCCGAATGGGTGAAGCAGTTTTCCGAAGCTTTCAACATCAACTACCGGATCGGTTGGGCCGACGACGAGATGCAGGCCGGGTTGACGCGTGGCCGCAACAGCATCCCGCAGACGTTCATCATCGGGCGTGACGGCAAGATCGTCAGACATTTCGTGGGCTTCAGCCCGCGCCTCATCCCCCAGATGAAAGCGGCCATCGAAGAAGCTGCTTCGGCGGGATGAAAGTCGGCGCGCTAAAGAAGTTTAACCGCTAATGGACACGAATCTTTTTCTTGATCTTCAGATCAACTTTTTCTCCATCCTCCTTCCCACCATTCGTGAGTATTCGTGTTCATTCGTGGCTGAAACTCCCTTTCTCAAATACTATAATTGAACCATGAGAGGAGGAGATCGTATGAAAAACAAAATGTGCGTAGCGCTCTGCGCCCTATTGTTTATCACCTGCCGGGCTTCAGTCAGGGACGCCGGTCACAACGGCGACGGCGTCGCCCAACCTACCGAAATTACACGACCGAGTAACAGCGCGAATATGAACTCAAACCTGGCGGCGGCTAGCAACGCATTCGGCTTCGACCTGTTTCAACAACTCCGGCGGCAGGACGCGAACAAGAACGTCTTCTTCTCGCCGCTGAGCGTCACAGTCGCGCTCGCCATGACTTACAACGGCGCGGCCGGCGAAACGAAGAACGCGATGGCGCGCGCGCTCAAGATCGAAGGCATGAGCCACGCCGAACTCAACCACGCCAGCCACGACCTGTTGAAGGCGCTGAAAGGCTCCGACCCGAAAATCGAACTGGCCATCGCCAATTCGCTGTGGGCGCGCGGCGGCGTGCGATTCAACGAGGATTTCCTGTCGCGCAACCGGCAATTCTACGGCGCCGAAATCTCCACGCTCGATTTCAGCAGCCCGCAAGCGGCGGAGACGATCAACCGATGGGTCAGCGCCAGCACTAAGGGCAAGATCAGCAAGATCATCGACAACATTGATTCGCAGGAGGTCATGTTCCTGATCAACGCCGTCTATTTCAAAGGCCAATGGCAAAAGAGATTCGAAAAGAAGCTTACCAAAGAACAGCCTTTTCATTTGACTGGAGGCCAACAGAAGCCCGTGCCGATGATGGCGCAATCCGGCAATTATCTTTACCATCGCGGCGATAAGTTCCAGGCCGTCAACCTGCCCTACGGCGATGGCGGCGTCAGCCTCTATCTCTTCCTGCCTGACAAGGGGTCGTCGCTCGACGACTTCCTTAAAGGCCTCAGTTTTCAAAAGTGGGAGGAGTGGATCAACAATTTCAACGACACGCCCGGCGACGTGAAGCTACCTCGATTCAAACTCGATTACGAAGAAACGCTAAATGACTCGCTCAAAGCCGTGGGTATGGGAGTGGCGTTCAACCCGCGCGAGGCCGACTTCAGCGGCATCCGCCCGGAGCGGGACATCTACATCTCCCAGGTCAAACATAAGGCTGTCGTCGAAGTCAACGAAGAAGGCACTGAGGCCGCGGCCGCGACGTCAGTCGGCGTCACGACAACCTCTATTCGTGAGCCTAGAGAGCGATTCTCCTTCATCGCCGACCGGCCCTTCCTGATGGCGATCCGTGATTCGAAAACAGGCGCGATCCTGTTTATGGGAGCGGTGATGGAACCGAAATAATCTAAGACGTCAAGCAGCTTCCTTCACATCGCTCGCCTGCCTGATCTCCCTCATCAGTCGAATCAGCGCGCGCAACGCCTCGTTAACAGCTTCCGACGTATCGAAGACTGCGGCAACATCAGGCGCGATCCTCACGAGGCGTCCCGACGCCTGGGCGCGATATTTACGCTCTTGCTCCGTCGCGCGCTTCATGCTTGTGAGATCGAACTCCGGCGCGATGTCGTCGCCAAGATCGTAATCGTCATCTTCAAGTGATGTCACTTTGTGTTTCATAAACTTTCACTTCTCCTCGCGTCGCCTCGCGCGCGCTAATTATTCGGATTCTGTCCTCGCTTGGCTCCATGTAAATCACTGCCAGGATGCGTCCCTGCTCAGAAAGCCCGAAACAGACGAACCGTTGTTCACCTATCGAATGTGCGTCATCAGGAAAGCGCATCTGCCATGGATCATCAAAAACCGTTCGCGCTTCTTCGAACGAAACGCCGTGTTTCTCAAAGTTGCCACGCGCCTTAGAGCGGTTATCAGATCAGTGTACGGGAGCTGGCGGTAGCTCGACCGTGAGGATTGTCATTAATCCAAATCTTTTGCGTTCCCAAGATAGGCGCTTTTTCGTCGCGGAGCGACGGTTGAGCTTAGGCCGGCGTTTTAACGCCGGTTGAGGACGAATGATTATCTAGTCGCGGAGCGACGGTTGAGA
>DATCXQ010000178.1:0-14639 GCA_036565725.1 Blastocatellia bacterium | reverse complement strand
CTTGGAATCCAAGCCCTGCTGGCTGAATCCGGTACTCTAAACACTCTCTCCCAAAGTTTGTAGTTAATCTGGAGAACGCTAATAACGAGGGCCGAGGTTCGACGCCTCAGCCCCTGGTTTTGAGTTCCGACGACAGGCCGTTTTAGAACGTGTAGCGGAGGCCCATCACGATGCGGCGGGCGCCGCCGTTGGTCGCCCATTGATTGAGGAAGTTTGCCCCCGAATTAACCAGCGAGTTGGGCGTGCCGAAGTTGCGCGTATTAGTCAGGTTATAGAACTCGGCGCGGAACTGCAGGTTGTGGCCTTCGACGATCCGGGTATTTTTCTGAAGGCCGAAATCCAGGTTGGCGATGCCGTCGCCGCGCAACGTATTGCGCCCTATAAGACCAGTTCGTTGTCCAGCAGCCAATCCGTTGAAATCCACAACCACCGAGCGCGCGCCGGTCGTCTGATTCATCACAATTCTGCCTTGAGACGCGGTAAAGATAGTGTTCGGCAGAGTGACCGGAATGGGACCGGCAGGCGCGTTAGGGTTATTTGCCAGGAACTGCTGAGCTTGTTGAATTGCCTGATTCCTCAATCCTTGATCGATGACAAAGAGATCCTCCACACGCATCCGCGAAACATCCATTGGAATAAACTGGTTCGGACGAATCGCGTTGCCGACCAGCGAGTCAATGCCCTGCAACACGCCCGCCGGGTCGGCGCCATTGAGCACAGTGAAGGGCGCGCCGCTTTGCAGCGTGAAGAAGGCGTTTGCCTGCCAGCCGCCCAGGATGTGGCCGACCACGCCACTCTGCTCGCGGAAGAACGGCAATTCGTAAACGGCGTTGCCGCTGAAGCGGTGCGGGCGGTCGTAGCTGGAGCGCGCGCGATCGGCGCGGCGGTTGTACGGGTCTTGCGGCGTCGCGATCTCGCCCGCCGGCTGCGGGTTGAAGATCTCCGAAGCGTCGTCAATGAACGCGCTCCAGGTGTAGTGCGTGCCCATGCTGAAGTTCCGGCTCAGACGCTTGTCCAGACTGACCTGCAGCGAGTGATAGATCGAGGAGGCGGAGTTAGAGCGCTCGCGGATGACGCCCCGTGTCGGATCAAGGCGGATCGGCACGTTCACAATATTCGGGCTGCTGGGCGAGTAAAGGAAATTCGGGTCGGTGCGGCTTGTGCGCCCCGCGACAACGGGATTGCCGTCCACGGTCTGGAACAATCCCGTGCCTTTCGTCGCGATGTAGCCGACTCGCATCACCCAGTCTTTCGCCAGTTCGCGCTGAATCTCGAGGCTGTACTGGTCGGCGGCCGGAGAGCGGAAATCAGGGGCGACCGTCGTTCTGGTGATGAACGGAATGTCCCGCGAATTAGGCGTCGGCGCGCTCAGAAGGTTGGCGTAGGCGTTAGTCAGCGATGGGTTGAGCGCGAAGAGGAAGGGGAATGCGCTGGCGATGTTCAGGTTGATGTTGATGAACCCATAATCGTTCGTGCGCGAGTAGCCGCCGCGGACGGTCAACTTGTCGCCGCCGGTGATCCAGCCCAGCGCGCCGCCGTCAAAGCGCGGATTCCAGTTGAATCCGAATCGCGGCTGGAGATTGTTGGTGTCGAGCTTCGGCGCGGGCGTCAGCGCGAAACGCGGGTCGTTGGCCGCGACGATGCTGTCGCTGACCGGGACGAGGGAGTCAATCGAATTGCCTGGCAGTTCGTAACGCAATCCGTAGGTGATGGTGAACCTGGGATGAATCTTCCACTCGTCCTGCGCGTAGAAGAAATAGTCGTACCAGTTGTAGTACTGCAACTCCGGCGCGCCGGGCACGACGCGGTTGATGGCCGACGCCTGCGCGTTATCGTTGACGAAGTCGTTCAATGTGTTGTACTGCACGCGTCCACGGACGGTGGGCAGAAAGAGAGACTTGACCTGTACGCGGCGGAAATCGAAGCCGAACTTCGCCGCGTGGGAGCCTTTCGACCACGACAGGTTGTCCAGAATCTGGTACGTGTTGTTGAAGCGGAACTGCGGCAGGTTGACCGCCAGCCCGACGGCCGTGCGCGAAAGCGCGGCGTTGAATCCGCCCAGTCCGAGCTGGTTGATCTCGATGGAAGGAATGGTCTGCGACTCCGGATCCTGGGCGTCGGTTCTGCTGCCGAAGCGCTGATAGCCAACCCTGAATTCATTCACCAGGTTGCTCGAGAGGAGACTGTTGAAACCGATATTCGCCGCCTGCTGCCGAGTCGGAACGACGTTGGCCAGACCTGGCGGAGTGGCCTGCCCTGTGCCCACGCTGAATTGGTTGTTGAAGAAGTAGCGCCCGTTCAGGCTGTATTTATCGTTGAAACGATGATCGACGCGCGTTGACCATTGATGGTTATTGAAAATGACCGTGTTGGCGCCTGTCAGCGCGCCTACCGGCACGTCGAAAGTCTGTCCATTAATCGTGAACGGGAATTTCGTTCCATTCGGCGTCTGCGCCGCGGGCAGGAACTTCAGCAATGCGGCTACCTGCGGGCGTGAACCGGCCTGCTGTTGCAACATCTGCCGGCCAGCCTCGGTCGGAGCGCCGTTGACCGTGAAGCCCGCCAGAATCTGGCGGTCCGTCCATCGCTGATACGATCCGAAGAAGAAAGTCCTGTCTTTGACGATCGGGCCGCCGATTGTGCCGCCGAACTGGTTCTCAATCCGCAGCGGCGCGCCGTCACGAGTCCCTTTGGTAACGCCGCCCGCGACGCTGCGGCATCCGCCGCCGGGGTTCGCCGCATTGTCCAGATTGCTGCAGGCGTTCAGGCGATTGTTGTTGTGGAACCAGAACCCGGAGCCGTGCAGGCTGTTGGAGCCGGACTTGGTTACGATGTTGAAGACAGAGCCGGCGGCGCGTCCGTATTCGGCCGTGAACTGGTTGGTCACCAGGCGAATCTCTTGAATCAGATCCGGGTTGTTAAGCGGTTGCTGCGCGCCGGTGACGCTGGGGTCGTTGCTGTCCTGGCCGTCGATGACGAAGTTGTTCGAGCGTATGCGCATGCCGTTGACGGAAAAGTTGGTGGCGGGCACGGAGCCTGTGCCGCCGCCCGTGGCGAAGTCTGTCTGTCCGCTGCCCAATTGGCTGACGCCGGCGGCCGACAAGGCGACGTTCAAAATGTTTCGGTTGGGCGAGAGCGGCAACTCGGAAAGGCGCTTGGAGTCGAATCGCGTGCTGACCTCGGCGTTGCTTGTGTTCAGCAACGACGCGTTCTCGGCGACCGTGATAACTTCTTCCATCGCGCTGAGCTTCAACGTCAAGTTCACGACCGCGTCCTGGTTGAGAAGAAGCTCTAAGCCTGAGCGAACCAGCTTCGCGAACCCGTTCGCCTGGACGGTGATCTCGTAATTGCCCACCGGCAGATTCGGAAAGCGGTAACGGCCTTCGCCATCAGTGGCCGCGGAGCGCGATTCATTCGTGCCGAGGTTGCGAGCCGTAACCGAAGCGTTTGCTATCACGCCCTGGCGCTCATCGGCCACGACTCCTGAAATTGCGCCAGATGTCGCTTGCGCGTTTGCCTGCGAAACCGTCCCGGCCATCCATACGAGCGACATGGCTAGAGACAGGGCAAAAAGCCTGATTGTCCTTGTCATAAATTTCCTCCGCAGTTGATAGGTTGCAATTTTTCTTGAACGAGATCTGTCGGAATGCGATCGTCTTGGTCGAAATTCAATCGCGTTGACTTGCAATTCGTCAGTTAACTAAATGGCGAAAACAAACATGGTTCTTGTGGACTTGTTTCTCACTGAATGTATAGCAAGTCACATTCCCGACAGGCTGAGACAAGCTGAGACTATTAAGCAGCCTGCGAAGGCGCATTGCCCGGTCAATTTAGAGTCGAACGAGGATGAATCGCGTTACGCCGTCGTGCGAAAACTCGGAGGGCTGTTTCATATTTTCGTATTCAGCAATTGGTGTTTGCGACAAAGAACGCGTCAATAGAACGCGGATGACGCGGACGGGCGCGGATCATCGCGGACAAAACTAAAAAATATCAGCGCCAATCCGCTCTTTCAGCGTCATCCGCGTTCTATTGACCCGAACACTGATATGAAATCCACTCTAGTGGCGCGGACATTAGTCTGCGCCTGCATCACATTCCCGCGCCGCGCAGACTAATGTCCGCGCCACTATTCTTCTGAAGTTTGTGACGGAGAATCGGCCTTATTTGTACCGCGTTCCGTGTTTGATCACGATGTCCACGCGCTGCAACAGCGCGATGTATCGCAGCGCGTCGCCGCGAACCGCGATGACGTCGGCGTATTTGCCTTCGCTGATCGTCCCGTAATCCTTCTCGACCTTCATCGCGACGGCGGGCCAGTAGGTGGCCGCGCGGATCGTCAGCATCGGGTCGACCCCCAGGATGTTCACCCACGCGTCAAGCTCGCGCCAGGTCGACGAGCTGTGAAACTTCATCGGGATGCCGCTGTCGGTGCCGATCAACTGCACGACGCCCGATTCGCGCAGTTGATGAAACTTCTTCGCCAGCGTGGGCCGGCGGATCGGGTTGAGCTGGAAATAGGATAGGCGGTCGGGGTGTTCGATCGATTTTCGAATGTCGGCGATGATCTCCGGCGTCAGTCCTTCGCGCCATGCCGGGTCGTCGAGCTGTTCGGGGTTGTCGCGCAGATATTCGTAATTGAACAGCCCTTCGATCGTGGGCGTCCAGAAGAGCGGGCCGAGGGCCATTTGCGCAGTGCGTTCGCGGATCATCGCGATGACGTCGGGTGGGTATTCGGGCGCGGACGACAAGCCGGTGTGCTCGAAGCAATCGACGCCGGCCTGCAACCCGCGGCGAATCTCTTCGGGGCGGTGCGAATGCGCGACCACCGGGAGTTTGTGTTTGTGCGCCTCGTCTACGACGGCGCGGACTTCTTCCATCGTCATCTGATCCTGGTCGATCAGCTTTATGACGTTGACTCTGGCCTCGGCGAGTCTTCGGACTTTGGCCCGCGCGTCGTCGACGCCTTTGATCCCCCAGCGGAAATATTCCGTTCCAGGATAAGGCTCATGTTGAATGAAGGGGCCGGAGACGTAGAGCGTCGGGCCGGGGATTTTACCGGCGCTGATGGCGTCGCGGACTTCGACGCTCTCTTTCAGCGGCCCTCCCAGATCGCGCGCGCTGGTCACGCCGGCCAGCAGCAACTGTTTGGCTGAAGCCGGCATAATCACCGAGCCGAACTGCGGAGGGTAGGTCTTGTCCCAATGCGCATAATCGCTGTGGCCGTTGATCTGAAGGTGAACGTGCATGTCCCACAGGCCCGGCAGCACTGTCATCCCTTCGGTCGAAATCAGTTCGGCGTCTTCCGGAATCGGCAAAGCTCCGACCTGGCCGATGGCCTTGATGCGCTCGCCTTCGATGATGATGACGCTGTTACGAAGCGGCTGCCCGCCATTGCCGTCAATCAGCGTCCCCCCGGCCAGAGCTTTGATTTTACGCGGTTGTGAGACGGCATTGGCCGCATTGGTTTGTGGATTTTGGAAAGCGCCGGACGAGACCAACGCGGCGCAGACGAGCGAAGATGCGAACAGATGCGCGATCGTTTTCATAGGGCGTTCCTCGGGAAATATAGTGAGTGGGACCTATAAGGCATGTAAGTCCTATAAGTCCTATTTCTGACGGAGTATAGTACTGAATTGGAGGGGAAAAAACATGAACGCTTCAAGACTCGTCAGGGCGCCGCGCGGCGATCAGATTAGTTGCAAGGGCTGGGCGCAGGAGGCCGCGATGCGGATGTTGATGAACAATCTCGACCCGGAGGTCGCCGAGCGCCCCGACGACCTGGTCGTTTACGGCGGTACGGGCAAGGCGGCCCGCGACTGGCGGTGCTTCGACGCCATCGTGCGCAGCCTGCGCGATCTGAATAACGACGAAACGCTGCTGGTGCAATCGGGCAAGCCGGTCGGCATTTTTCGCACGCACGAAGACGCGCCGCGCGTGCTGATAGCCAACTCCAACCTCGTGGGCCACTGGTCGAACTGGAACGAGTTTCATCGGCTGGAGCGGATGGGGTTGACTATGTATGGCCAGATGACCGCCGGATCGTGGATCTACATCGGCAGCCAGGGAATCGTTCAAGGGACCTTCGAGACTTTCGCCGCAGTCGGCGAAAAACACTTCAACGGTTCTTTGGCGGGGAAGTTGGTCCTCTCCGGCGGGATGGGCGGGATGGGCGGCGCTCAGCCGCTCGCCGCGACGATGAACGGCGCATGTTTTCTCGGCATCGACGTCGATCCGGCGCGCATCGAAAAGCGACTTCAAACCGGCTACTGCGATGAGATCAGTTACAACCTCGATGACGCGCTTAACAAGATCAACGAAGCGAGGAACCGCGGCGCGGCGATCTCTGTCGGCCTCGTAGGCAATTGCGGCGATGTCCTGCCCGAGCTTGTTCGGCGCGGCGTCGTCCCCGACGTGTTGACCGATCAGACCAGCGCGCATGACGCGTTGAATGGCTACGCGCCGAACGGGATGGAACTGGACGACGCGTTAAGGCTCCGGAGCGAAAACCCCGATGAGTACGTTAGGCGAGCGATGGAGACGATGGCCACACACGTCCGCGCGATACTCGATCTGAAGCGGATGGGCGCGGTGACTTTCGATTACGGCAACAACATCCGCGCGCAAGCCGAGCGGATGGGCGTCCATGACGCGTTCGAGATTCCGGGCTTCGTGCCCGAATACATCAGGCCGCTCTTCTGCGAAGGCCGAGGGCCGTTCCGCTGGGTGGCGCTGTCCGGCAATCCCAAGGACATTCGAAAGACGGACGACCTGGCGCAGGAGCTTTTCCCGGACGACCCCGTGCTGGACCGCTGGCTGAAACTGGCGCGCGAGCGCATCAGGTTTCAAGGGCTGCCGGCGCGCGTCTGCTGGCTCGGCTACGGCGCCCGCGCCGAATTCGGCGTGGCGATGAACGAAATGATTCGCCAAGGAAAGCTCGACGCGCCCGTAGTTATTGGCCGCGACCACCTCGACAGCGGCTCGGTCGCTTCGCCGTACCGGGAGACCGAAGGAATGATCGACGGCTCGGACGCCGTCGCCGATTGGCCGTTGCTCAACGCGCTGGTTAACACGGCGGCCGGGGCTTCGTGGGTCTCGATCCATAACGGAGGCGGCGTGGGCATCGGCTATTCGCTGCACGCCGGAATGGTTGTGGTCGCCGACGGGACTCATGACGCGTCGCGGCGGTTGCAGCGCGTGCTTACGACCGACCCGGGGATGGGCATCATCCGTCACGTCGACGCCGGATACGAAAAAGCGATTGAGGAGGCGCGGGAGCATGGCGTGCGCTCGCCGATGCTCGACGCGTGAGCGACGAGACAGAAATATCGCGGTTTCTAACGTAGGGGCAGACCTGTGTGTCTGCCCCGCCCCCGTTGTTTGACGTGACGCCGGGGCAGACACGCAGGTCTGCCCCTACGTTGGATAATGACAGATTATTTTTGTCTTGAATGCTTAACAGAAGATCTCATTCAATCACGAATGTATGCCTGATGTGTTAGACCTTGTCCATCGTTTTTTAGAGAAGAGGCAATACCAATTTTGGCTTCTCTTTGTAATCTCATCCCTTCTCTTATTTTCGAGCCTGCATAAGGGCGGCCTGAGCGGATATGACGACGCTTTCTATGCTCACTACGGCAAGCAGATGATACTCAGCGGGGATTGGTGGAGTTTGCGTCTAAACGGCTATCACGTTTTCGAGTTCCCGCCGATGTTCCCCTGGTTGGAAGCCCTGTCAATGAAGGTCTTCGGCGTTACGGACTTCGCGGCGAAGTTCCCGGCGGCGCTCTCAGGGTTGCTCACAATAGTTTTGGCCTATTTGATAGCGAAAGAATTGTTCGACGGGCTCTGGCCGCCGACCCTGGCTATGGCGATCATGGGCGCCACACAATACTTTATCAAATACGCGATGCACTCCATGACGGACGCGCCGTTCACATTCTTCTTCACACTCTCGATTTATCTCTACCTGAAAGGCCTGAAAGAGCCGGGCTATTTCCTGCTCTCAGGGGCCGCGGTCGGGGCCGCGATCCTGACTCGATCAGTGTTGGGACTTATTCCACTCGGGATCATATTTTTGCATTTGATCGTTACAGGAAAGCGCGCGTTGATGTTGTCAAAGTATTTCATCGGCGCGGTAGCGCTTTCCATCGCGTTACCCGCTTTCTGGTACGTCTCACAATACGGGTTATACGGGAAGCGATTTCTCAACGAGCATTTCTCATTTGTGGCAAGTAAAATTGGGGGCCGCGAGGCGGTTGTAAGAGATGATTTACTACAGCCGGAAATCACTCTCTGCCGAACAATTGATGGCCAGGACTTCGCGGTCAGGATCCCTGTCGACGCGGCGTCTCGCTCAAGCGCCGGAAGGGGATTCGGCCGGGTCGTACTGGGATTTGTGGAGTACCCAAAGCTACTCTTACGGCATTATTGGCCGTGGCTTCCGTTGGCGCTGATCGGCCTGGTTGGGCAGGTAAAGGCTTTAGTTCGTTCTCGCGACTCCTCCGCGGCGCTGCTGGTCATCTGGGTGGCCTGCGTTCTGATCCCGTTCAGCTTTGCCGAGGCGAAAGTGTTGCGGTACATAATGCCGATTTTTCCCGCTTTT
This sequence comes from Blastocatellia bacterium, assembly GCA_036565725.1. GTDB lineage: Bacteria > Acidobacteriota > Blastocatellia > RBC074 > RBC074 > JAJVID01. Next base: position 6,034 of record DATCXQ010000178.1, on the reverse strand, counting down.
GCGATACTCGCGGCGGCGGCGCTGAGTCGCTGGGCCGCTTCAGGTCGTTCGGCCATCTACGTTAAATTGGCGTACCTACTGGCGCTGGCGGCGTTACTTGTGGCCGCTTTGTTTCCGCAGCCGAGGCCCCGCGCGGAAGATATGCGATCTCTGGCGACGATCATTGACGCTAATTCGAACCCGGCGCGGCGCGTGATCCTGTATACATACGGCGAACTTCATCACAATTACTTGAGCCAACTTGTTTGGTACTCCAGTCGGTATGGTGTTCATCTCACCGAGTTGAATACGGTAAGAGATGCGCTCAGCTCTTGCCCCGAAATGATCGCCGTTGTGGACAAACAGGCGTTCGAGCGAATGAGCGGCGAACCGGGCGTAAGCGTCAGGGCGCTTGGCGAATCAGAAAACTTCGTTTGTATCAAAGCTGCGGCGCAGTCTCCATAAGCTAAATCACCGGTTGCGGGCCATGACTTCCTGTTCGGCGGCGGCGCGCCACAGTTTGACGGCGTGATCTTTGCCGCTCGTCGCCAGCGTCTTTCCGTCGGGAGAAAATGCCACGCAATAAACAGTGTCTGTGTGGCCATGTAAGGTGATGAGTTCCCGGTGGGTGTCCGTGTCCCAGATCTTGACCGTATTATCTTCGCTGCCGCTGACCAGCCTCCTGCCGTCGGGTGAGAAGGCGACCGACCTCACGGCGCCGGAATGACCTTGAAGCGCGCCAACTTCACGGAGCGTCCGCATGTCCCACAACTTAATCGTGCGATCCGGGCTTCCGGTGGCCAGCGTCTTGTTGTCGGAGGAAAGGGCTATCGAATAGATTCCTCTCTCGTGGGCGTTCAGCGAGGCGACCTCTCGCGCGGCGCCTACGTCCCACAGTTTGACCGTGTTGTCTTCGCTGCCGGAGGCCAGTTTCGAGCCGCCGTCGAAAAAGATTACGACTTTAACCCCCCTTGTGTGCCCGCGAAGGATACCGATCTCGCGCCCCGTGGCGACATCCCACAACTTGATGGTGGAATCCCTGCTTCCTGAAGCGAGCGTTTTACCGTCGGGCGCCCAGGCCAGAGAGAGGACTCCGTCTCTATGCCCTCTCAGAATGAGCTTTTGGTCAGCGTCGACATTCCAGAGCGTGATGGTGTCAGGCCCCATGCCTGCAGCCGCTAGCGTTTTGCCGTCGGGTGAGAACGCGAGGTGGCGGATGGTCGCGGTCTGTTTGAACCCGGCGAGCGGCTCTCCAGTGGCGACGTCCCAAATTTTCACCGAGCCCTCGCTCGCGGTGGCCAATCGTTTACCGCCGGGCGAAAACGCAATGTAGCTTACCTCGCTCAGATGTTGTCCGATCGCCCCTGATTCCAGCCCTCTGTTCACATCCCACAATTTCGCCGTGTCATCCTCGCCGCCTGTGATCAGGGTTTTACCGTCAGGCGAGAAAGCCAGTGCCCAGATTCCTTCCGCGTGCCCTTTGATGGTCGCAATTTCTCGCCACGTCGCCGTATCCCACAACTTCACCTGGCAATCCCAACTCCCCGTCGCCAATCTTTTCCCGTCGGGAGAGAAGGCCACGGACTGGACGTCGAGGGCATGGCCATTAAGAGTGGCGAGCGGTTTCGCCGTCGCGACGTCCCAGACCATCGCGTTGTGATCATTGCCGCCTGTAGCGAGTCTTGACCCGTCGGGCGAAAACGCGACGGAGTAGACGCTCGCAGTATGCCCCTTGAACGTGGCCATCTCCCAACCCAGCTTGACTGACCACAATTTGATCGTGTGATCCTCGCTGGCCGAGGCGAGTTTCTGGCCGTCGGGCGAGAACGCGACTGACCAGACCCACTTCATATGCGCCCGGATCGCTTTGATCTCGCGCCCGGTGGCCACGTCCCACATCTTCACATAGCCGTCCCAACCCCCCGACGCCAGCGTCTTCCCGTCGGGCGCGAAAGCGACCGATGATGTCTTATCCTTGTGCCCTTTGACCGCGGCCAACTCGCGCCAAGTGGCCGTATCCCATAGTCTTATGCTGCCGTCGTGACTGCCCGTCGCCAATATGGCGCCGTCCGGCGAGAAGGCCACCGAGCTAATCGGAGTCGAGTAATCTTTGAGAGTCTTGAGTTCCCGCCCGGAGCCTACGTCCCACACCTTCACTTCGCGGGAAGGGCCACCGGTCGCCACTTTTTTGCTGTCGGGCGAGAAGGCTACCGACATGACCGCGTCCGTATGCGGCAGCGAGAGACGGTGGCCGTGGAGAAGCCGCCAGAAGTAATACCACTCGAAGCCGCGCAAATCTTCCTGTCCCGGTCTGGGCGCATGGCTTTCGATCAATTCGCGCATCCGTGAAATGTTGGCCGTCCGCCAATCCTGTCCGGCCAGGTTCATCTGCGCTGCGTATAGCAGTTTGCGGTTGGCGGCCTCCTGCAGTTCGGCGCGCCGCTGCTGAGCGGAGGCTAGCCTGCCCCGTTCGTCGGCGATCAGCCGTTGGGCCTCCGCCTGTCGCCGCTGCACGTCGGCTTCGGCCCGCCCCTGCTCGGCCATCAACCGCTGCGCTTGGGCTTCGGCCAGGGCGCTCCTCGCCTGTTCGGCGCTCAGGTTGGCTCGTTGGACGTTTTCGTCGGCGCGGCGCGCTTCGGCCTCGGCGCGGTCGCGCTGCCGGACGGCGGTGAAGGCAAGCGCTGCGATTACGGCAACGACCACCGCGGCCAGAGCGAAGGCTCGCCGCACGCCTCGCCGATAGGCCGCGCGCTGCCGCCGCATCTCGGCCTCCGGCATGTGTTCTTTGATCCAGTCTTGATCGAAGACGCGCTCGTATATTCGATTGCGCACCTGGAGTGACCCGTCCCGAATCCGCGCGACGCCGGAAAGCCGCAAGACGCTCATGAACGGGTCGGTCTCCTCGTAGCGCACGCGCTTGCGCCGCCGCGCTTCGGCGTAAAAGCTCAGCAGCCCGGCCAGGTCGACCTCGCTCCGCAGCAGCCGCTCACGCACGAATAGCAGGTTGTCGTCGCGCACGCGCGCCTGCGGCGAGAGGAACATCTCGGCGCATCTGCGGTCGACGCCGCGAGCGTCCTCGACGCTCGCGTCTTCGGCGACCGACTGGCAGAGCCGCTGCGTCAGGTAAGGGTGTCCGCCGGTCCAGTGGAGGATGCGATCGAGCAGCGCCTCGTTAGTCTTTTCGTCGCGCCGCAGCCCGCGCGCGAGCAGCGAGGCCTCGGAGGGATTGAAGTCGCGCAGGTCTATCCGTTGCCCGATGTTGAAGGGCGTCGTTCGGGTATCGCGAATCAGGTCGGAAGGCGTCGCCACCCCGAGCAGGCAGAATGTCAATCGCTCAAGCCCCGCGTCTTCGGCCCGCGCGTTGTAAAGCTCGCGGATCCCAGCGAAGAATTCGTCGGTCGAGAAAGGCAGGCTGCGTACGGCGTCGATCTCGTCAATGAAGATCACCACGCGCGCGCCATTGCAAATGTAACGCGGCAGCAATACCTCGCGGATCGCTCCCAGCCAGCGCTGCAGCGGGCCGAACATCATGTGGCCCAGCCAGTACTCCCTGAAGGCGCTTTCTAGCCCAAGTTGTCGCCCGATCTGTCCGAGCAGGCCGTAATACCACTGCTCGGCGGTGATGTTTTGCCCCGTCGCAGTCAGGTCGAGCACGGCCACGCCCGCGCCCTCTTCGCGCAATCGCGCGGCGGCTCGCACCATCAGAGACGATTTGCCCATCTGGCGCGCGGTCAGCGCGTAGCAGAACTCCCCCCGAGTCAAACTCTCGTAGAGCTGTGAATCGGCCTCTCGCGCGACGTAGCAGGCCGCGTCCCGCCGCAGTGTTCCGCCGGTGATGTAGAAATCGGTCTCGGATTCGTGATCGGATTGCAACTGGGCGCCGGTCATAATAAACACTCCTCGAAAAAAAAACACGTAGTAAAGACTTTAGTCGTTACGTGCCCACGTAACGACTAATGGCATTTGAAAAAATAATGCGCCTGGCATTGTAGGGGTGGGTTTTCGCCGCCCAGGTCTATGATCCAGGCGATGGGGCGGGGAAAACCCGCCCCTACGCCGAATTGCATGGGCGTCATTATTTCTCAAAGACCATAAGTCGTTACTACGTGGCCCGCTTTCGTTTTTCATAGCGTGTAGCGCGAGCTGAAGGCCGCTTCACAAACGCCCCTTCAAGTAAGCGGCGTAGAGCCGGCAGCGAGGGCGCGCGTCGTTCGCCGAATCGCCCGCGATCAGGCCGGCGCTCCGCAAACGATAGAAGCTCTCCGCCGTCGGACACGCTCCGCCGTCGATGACGGCCATCATAGCCTGGCGCATCGTCTGATCCTGCGCGAGCGCCGTCAGCATCCGGCGCAGGTGGTCGCCGAAGGGGCCGTCGTCGCTGGCGGCGACGGCCTCCAATTCGTCGAGAGCGAGACGTCGCTGCGCCATCTCGTACAGGCCGCGCTGCGCAAGATAGGGGTTGCCGCCGATGAGTCCGAAATACCGCCTGACCTCGCCGTCCGTGCGAAGCGGCGAGCCGTATCGCAAGTTGAGATCGGCCGTCTGCTCCTGCGTGAAGTCTTCGAGCGTCAGCCGCGTGCCGACGTTGAACGGAGATTGATTGAGGTCTGTGATGAACAGGTGGGCCTCTGTCGCGTAAGCCATGACAAGCGTGAGCCGGCGCCACGGCCCTTCCGGGTCGAGCGAACGCGCGTTGTGCCAGGAGCGGAAAAGCCCGAATACCTCGCTTCCGAACGGGCGAGAGAAGAGGCGATCCACCTCGTCCACCCCCCAGACGATCGGCGCCTGCGACGCCCCGAGCGCGTGGCGCTGCAGGTAAACCTCGAAATTGAAATTCGGGCTGTGGAGCGGGTCCCACACGTCGCGCGGGCAGCCGCCCAGGTCGAGCCGGTAAGCTATCAATTCGGCGAGCGCCAGGAAGAGCGTCTCGACTGAGGCGAGGTCGGATTCGTTGAGCATCTGAAGGTCGGTCAGGACGATCCGCGAGCCGGTAGAGCGCGCCTGCTGCAGGCCGCGGGCCAGGAGCGAGGTCTTACCCACCTGTCGCGCCCCTTTAATGAGCACGATGCTGTCGCGCCGCGCAATGGCCGCTCGAAAATGCTCGTCGGCAGGCCGCGTTATGTAGAACTGCGAATCCAATGGCATCGCCCCCCCAACAGGCTCAAGCTCCGCTCCATAGGCCGCCGGGGCGCTTGAGGTCGCGTCCCCTGCCCGCTTCCGCCGCACCTCGGCGATGAAGCGGTAGCCATGCTTAGGAACCGTCTCGATAAATTGCTGCGGCTCGGCGCCTTCGCCGAGCGCCTTGCGGATCAGTGAAATGGTGTAAGAGAGATTGGCCTCTTCGACGAAGGTGTCGGGCCAGACCAGCTTCATCAGCTCGTTTTTTTCGAGCAGCCGCCCCTGACGCTCGACGAGCGCCAGCAGCATATCGAACGCCTTGGGCGAAAGCGGCACTGCCTCGCTGTCTCGCGATAACAGTCGCTCGGTGGCGTCCAGACAGAAAGGGCCAAACTCATATAGATATGCGGGCTGACGGACCATACAAACCTCCGACAACGCTCTAAAGAACTCTCCGAAGAATTTCCCTGAAGAATTTCATGGAATTTCTTTCGGGTTTCCAAAGGACTCCGCGCGCCGCTGAGAGTATGGTACGCAGCAGAGTGAGCATACAGACGAACACATTGGAAGCCGGCTCATTCTAGAATATGGAGGCGCTAGGAGCAATTCTCCCCCACCCTAGCGCTTCAGCGAGTTGGGTATCTCAGCCATTACAGCCATAACAGGGAAAGGGGAAGTTTGGAATCAACCTTCCCCATTTTTCTGAACTCGCCTCAGGAAACAGACAGGATTTACAAGATTAACAGGACTGATTTTCTTCCTCCTCATCCTGTTAATCTTGTAAATCCTGTCTGTTTCCATTGTTCTGGACGTTGCAACGCGACATGAAGGCTCCTGAAGAACAATCCCGGATTCGCATACGGGCGCTGGAAACAGACTGACCTATATGAGCGGCACACCAAGATCTGGATCGGCGGCGCGATAGCGTAGGGGCAGA
>DATCXQ010000176.1:0-17427 GCA_036565725.1 Blastocatellia bacterium | reverse complement strand
AGACAGGTCTGGGCCATTGTTCTTGCGCGCCTGTTTGTCGATCCGGTCTGGTGGCTATTCATTACGTGGCTGCCACTATTCCTGAATAAAGTCCACGGCTTCGATTTGAGGAAGATCGGGATGTTCGCCTGGGTTCCGTTTGTCGCGGCCGACGCGGGCAGCCTGCTCGGCGGCTTCGCTTCGGGATTTTTGATCAAGCGTGGCTGGAGCGTGAATCGCGCGCGAAAGGCGACGATAGGGTTCGCCTCGTTCCTGATGCCGGCAGGTATACTGGCCGCGCGCGCGTCCGACCCGATGATCGCGCTCGCGCTGATCGGCCTGGTCCTCTTCGGTTTTCAATTCTGGATCAACAACGTGCAGACGCTGCCTTCGGATTTCTTCAGCGACAAGATGGTCGCTTCGGTGGCCGGACTGGGCGGCGTAGGGGCCGGCGTCGGCAGCATGACCTTCATTCTGGCGACCGGCTGGGCCGTCGACCATTTCGGCTACACGCCCGTTTTGACTGTCGCGGGGGCGCTCGCGCCCATCGGCACGATTGTACTGTTCGCGCTCGCGGGCACAATCACAAAGATTCCGTCTCAATCCTCCTGAGAGCGCAGGCATCCTTGATTTTGCTGAGGCGGCGCGCTCTGTACCGTAGGTTGTCCAAAGTGGCGGATGGCTTCGTAACCAGACCGCCTGATGACAGCTGAACACTTCAATAATGTGACGGTCTTGAGAACAAAGCCGCTTGATGACACTGAACTCTTCAATAACCAAGCCTCCGCAGGTTGGACAACCTACGGCGCATTTTTTTCTGAGTGGAACTGATGAAGAATTATCTTGATCTATCAGGCAAAGTCGCGGTAGTAACGGGCGCAGGTTCCGGCATCGGTCGCGCTACCGCTATTGCGCTCGCTGAAGCCGGCGCGGCAGTGGCTATAAATTACCACCGCAACGAGGCGGGCGCGGAAGACGCGAAGCGGAAGATCATCGCCGCGGGCGGACGCGCTGTCACGGTCCGAGCCGATGTGACAAGGTCGGCGGACGTGCGGCGGATGGTCGCCGAGACGGTCGCGGCGTTCGGCCCCGTTGACATTCTGGTCAACAACGCGGGTTCGCTCGTCGAGCGTCTGCGACTGCTGGAACTGACTGAGGCTCGCTGGGATGAGGTCATTGATCTCAATCTGAAGAGCGCGTTCCTGTGCGCGCAGGCCGTCGCCGGTTTGATGGTCGAGCGCGGAGGCGGGGTGATCGTCAACGTCACCTCTATAGCCGGCCGCAACGGCGGCGCGCTCGGTTCGATTCACTATTCAACGGCGAAAGGCGGTATGATCTCGTTGACCAAAGGGCTTGCTAAAGAGTTGGCGCCGCACGGTGTTCGCGTCAACGCCGTCTCGCCAGGCGTGATAGACACGCCATTTCACGAACAATTTTCCACGCCGGAAGCGCTGCGCAATTTCGTCAACGTCATTCCGATGGGCCGGGTCGGCGCGCCGGAAGAGGTCGCGAGCGTGATTTTGTTCCTGGCTTCAGGGGCGTCGAGCTATCTCGCCGGCGAGACGGTCGAAGTCAACGGCGGAATGCTTATGGAATAGCGTGGGTCCGGGCTACGGCGGCCTGCATGCGCATAATTATTCACAGGAAAAGGCTATAGACGGGCGCGGTCCTGTCGGCGCCCAATTCGGAGGCAAACATGAAAAAACAGCGGAAGCTTATCGACCATGGCTGCGCCACATTTCTGGCGGTACTGATTGTATCGCTCGGCGCAATCCAGGCGTTCGGTCAGGAATCGCGCGGCACGATCATCGGGCGAGTGGCCGATTCGTCCGGCGCGGCGCTGGCGGGAGTTAAAGTAGACATAGTCAGCGCGGCGACCAACGTCACGTCGACAGTGACGACCAATGACGAAGGGCGTTTCAGCGCGCCTTTTCTGCTGCCCGGCGCCTACCGCTTGACCGCCGAGAAGACCGGCTTCAAACGCTTCGTCCAATCCGGTGTCGAAGTTCGCGTGAGTGAAACCACCGACCTGAACATCGGCATGCAACCCGGGGAGCTCAGTGAAGCGATAGAGGTTACGGCCTCCACGCCGCTTCTCGACACCGCAGGCTCATCGCTCGGCCAGGTGATTGACGAACGCCGCGTGCAGGAACTGCCGCTGTTCTCTGGCAACCCCATGGAACTGACCTTGATCGCCGCCGGCGTCGTCAACGCGACCGACATGCGATTGCGCAAAGCGGGCTTCAACAACGCGCCGTCACAGATCTCTTCCGACGGCAACGGGCAATTCAACAACGACTTCACTATCGACGGCATCCCGAACAACTTTCCCGTCGGCAACGGGCAATCCCGCGTCGCCTTTAGCCCGCCGGTCTATTCGGTCAAAGAGTTCAAGATTCAAACTTCTTCCTACGACGCCACCGTCGGCCGCACCATCGGCGCGCTGACCAACGTCAACACGGCCAGCGGCGGCAGCGGCCTGCACGGCGAAGCGCACTGGTGGGAGCGCAACAGCTTCCTGGACGCCGCCAATTTCTTCAACAACAAAAACAACACCAAGCGCACTCCCTACGGCGACCACCGCTTCGGCGCGTCGGCTGGCGGCCCCGTATGGCTGCCTAAGCTTTACAACGGGCGCGACAAGACTTTCTGGTACTTCGCCTGGGAGAGCAACCGCTGGAGCGATTCGGGCAGTTTGACCGCGACAGTGCCGACGGAAAAACAACGAAAGGGCAATTTCTCTGACCTGCTGAAGCTTCCCAACGGCGCGAACTATCAGCTTTACAACCCGTTCACGACGCGCCCCGCCCCGGGTGGGCGCTTTCAACGCGACCCGTTCCCGAACAACATCATCCCGGAAGATAAGTTAAACCAGGTCGCGCTCAAGATTCTCAGCTTTTATCCGCTGCCGAATCAGGCCGGCACGGCCGAGGGGCGCAACAATTATTTTCAGGCGTATAAAATTCTCGAAAGTTATGACGTTTATATGGCGCGCGTGGATCACGCCTTTAGCGAGAAGCATCGCATGTTCGCGCGCCTGCATTACGACACATGGACGGAGCGGAAAGGGCTGACCGGCAACACGTTTTACAGCACGGACGTCAACGGCATTCAACTCAACCGCAATAACGCGGGGCTGGCGCTGGATGACGTTTACTCGTTCAGCCCGACCTTCGTGGCCAATGTGCGTTACGGCATAACCTATCAAAAATTCCCTGAACAACGTTACAGCCAGGGGACCGATCTGGCGTCCCTGGGTTTTTCGTCAAACCTGATCGGCCAATTGTCGGACCCGTCCATCGCCACCGTGCCGCGCGTTCAGCTCGGCGGCTTCGCAACGTTATCGCCGTGGGAATCCGGCGACGGCACGAACACCGGCTTGATCCACAGTTTCGCCAACACCAACACCTGGCTTTTGGGCAAACACAACATGCGTTTCGGCGCGGACATTCGTTTTTATCGTTCGTTCGGCAACCGCTTCCAGACGGACATCGCGCCGGATTTCAACTTTGCCACGTCGGCGGCCTTCCTGCGCGGGCCGTTGGACAACGCCGCCGCCGCGCCCCTCGGGCAGGATTTGGCGGCCTTCCTGCTGGGCATCCCGGCGGGTTCGATGTCGCGCAGCGCCAGCTTCGCCGCGCAGGACAAGTTCTTCGGTTTTTTCCTGCAGGACGATTTCAAGCTTTCGTCGAAGCTGACGCTCAATCTGGGCTTGCGCTATGAACTGGAAACGCCGATCACAGAACGATACGACCGGCTGGTCGCGGGCTTCGCGTTCGATCAATCCAACCCGCTGGAAGCGGCGGCCAAAGCGGCGTATGCGCTCAACCCGATTCCCGAATTGCCGGCATCGCAATTCCGCGTGCTGGGCGGATTGCAGTTCGTCAATCAAGGGGCCAATGGGCGCAGTCCCTTCAAAGGCGAGAAGAACAACTTTCTGCCGCGCTTCGGCCTGGCGTGGCAGCCGCTGGAGAAGCTGGTTGTGCGCGGCGGTTACGGCCTGTTTTACGATACGCTGGGCGTCAACACGACCGCGCCGATCCAAACCGGCTTTTCGCAGAGCACGCCGATCCAGGCTTCACTCGACAATGGACAAACCTACGTGGCCACCTTCGCCAACCCGTTCCCGAACGGTCTGATCCCGCCGGGCGCGAGCGCCGGCTTGCTGACCAACATCGGGCAAGGGGTTTCGTTCTTCGATCCGAACCTGAAGCATGCCTATGCTCAACGCTGGTCGCTGGGCGTGCAGTACGAACTGCCGCTGGGCTTCGTGATCGATTCCGCCTATGTCGGCAACCGGGGCGCGAGGCTGGCGGTGCAGCGCAATTACAACGCGACGCCGAATCGTTACCTGAGCACGCTGCCCACGCGCGACCAGGCGACGATCAACTTCCTCTCGCAACAATTCTCCAACCCGTTTCGCGGCTTGAATCCGATCTTCGGTAATAATATTTCGCGCGAACAATTGCTGCGGCCCTTCCCGCATTTCGTCGCTGTCAACGTCGAAGAGCCCATCGGCTATTCGTGGTATCACTCGCTGCAATCGAAGGTCGAGAAACGCTTCGCCAAAGGACTCACCTTCCAACTGGCTTACACCTGGTCGAAGTTGATGGAAGCGATCGAGTTCCTGAACGCGGCCGATCCCATGCCATACGAATCCATCAGCAGCTTCGACCGTACGCACCGCGTCGCGGCCAGTGGCATCGCGGAACTGCCCTTCGGCAAGGGGCGCAAGTTCGCCAACGACCTGCCGCGCTTGGCCGACACTTTCGTCGGCGGCTGGCAGATCGCCTTCATCGTGCAGCGCCAGTCGGGGCCGCCGATCGGTTTCGGCAATGTGATATTCACCGGCGACATCAAGAACCTCAAGCTCGACGGAGATCAACGCGACGTGGATCGCTGGTTCAACATTGACGCCGGCTTCAACCGCAACGCGGCGCAGCAACTGGCCAGCAACGTGCGCTCCTTCCCTCTGCGGTTCAGCGGCTTGCGCGCTGACGACCAGCAACGCTGGGACTTTTCGCTGAGCAAAAAGTTCAACATCACCGAGCGCGTCAACGCCAGCTTCCGCGCCGAGGCGTTCAACCTGTTCAACCACGTCAATTTCAGCGCGCCGAACACCAATCCGACCGACACAAACTTCGGTCGGATTACGGGCACGCAATCCGCCGCTCGGAGTTGGCAGTTCGCGTTGAAGATCACCTATTGAGTTCCGAAACGGAATGTGTTTCAAACACATCAATATTTTCATCGGAGCTTTCATGTGGCGTTGCGACGCCCTGGAACAATGAAAAGCGCAGTTCGTAGTCCCGCCTTTAGGCGGATGCGGCGGATCCATTCCGTCACTCCAAACGCTTCCGCCTAAAGGCGGGACTACGAACGATTTTCCAAGGAGAGCCACTATGCAACACCCTACTTTTTTTTACGTAGAGGCTTCCGTCCGTTTCTTCAAGACGATCCTGCTACTCATTCTCATGTGCGGTGTCGCTCAGGCTCAGAACTTCCAGGCGACTGTCGTCGGCCAGGTGGTTGACCCTGCGGGCGCCGCGGTGGTCGGCGCCAAAGTCACTATAACGGCTCAGGGCACGGGGCGGGCCGCCACGGCGACGACAAGCGGGGACGGCGGCTTTGTCATCCCGCAACTGCCACCCGGCGTTTACGATCTGAACGTGGAAGCCGCCGGCTTCAAGCGCGCGGTCAAATCCAATCTGACGCTGGAGACGGGACAGACCCAGCGCGTCAACTTCCAACTCGAAACGGGCGCGGTGAGCGACACGGTCACCGTCTCGACCGAGACCCCGCCGATCAACACCGACACTTCGAGCAAGGGCGAAGTGATCGTCCAGAAGCAGGTGCAGGATCTGCCGCTCAACGGGCGCGACTTCACGGACCTGGCGTTTCTCGTTCCAGGCATCTATCGCCGCCCGTCTGACGACGATCAGGGCAACAGCTTCTCCGCAGCGGGCACGCGCACTGATTCGGCCAGCTTCACTCTCGACGGCGTGGTCAATCGCGCAGACCGCAACGGCGGCGTCGGCGTCAACACATCGGTCGAATCTATTCGCGAGTTCAGCGTATCGACCTCGACATACTCGGCCGAGTACGGGCGCACGGCGGGCGCTCAGGTCAACGTCGTTTCCAAATCGGGAACGAACCAATTTCACGGCTCGCTCTTCGATTATCTGCGCAACGACGTCTTCGACGCGCGGAACTTCTTTCAGCCCGCCGGCGAAGACAAGACGCTCAAGCGCAATCAATTCGGCGGCAGTCTGGGCGGTCCCGTCACGCTGCCGGAGAAACTTTTCGGCCCGGCCAGCTACAACGGGCGCGACCGCACGTTCTTCTTCTTTAATTACGAAGGAACGCGCGAGCGCCGCTCCGCCGTGTCGCTGCTAAACGCGCCGAACAAGGACTGGTTGCGCGGAGATTTCAGCAAATTGCGCGGGGCAGGCCCCGACGGTAAATTGGGCAACAGCGATGACACCAACCGCGTCCTGTTCATCGATCCGGCCACGCGCCAGAAGCGCGAGTTCCCGGAGCTGAACAAGATCCCCGAATCGATGCTTCACCCCGTCTCGAAGCGGATGCTGCAGTTCATTCCGGCGGCCAACATCGCGGGAACGCTCGACGGTTACAACGCCAGCGGCGTGAACAACGTGAACCGCAATCAGTATCTACTCAAGATCGATCAGCGTCTGTCGCAGAACAACAACCTTTTCGCGCGCTGGGCGCGGCAGACCAACGACAGCTTCGATCCGTTTCCGTCTGCGCGCAACTTCTATCCTGGCTTCGGGCGTGACGTGGTCAACCGCTACGATTCGGTCGCGCTGTCCGACACTCACAGCTTCTCGCCGACCACAATCAACGAGATTCGCCTGGGCTTCTACGAACAACGCAACCAGAACCTGGGCGAGAACCGCGATCAGGATTGGAACGCCGTCTTCGGCATTCCGGGCCTGAACGTCACGCCCGATCTGCAAGGCTGGCCCGCGATCCGCATTGACGGCTTTTCGGAGTTCGGCGACCGGCCCAACGACCCGTTTATATACACGATGAAGAACCTGCAGCTCTTCGACGTGTTGACGATGGTTCGCGGAAGCCACAACCTGCGCGCCGGCGCGGACGTCATACGCTCGACCTATCTGGAAGCCGATGTGCGCAACGTGCGCGGCGATTTCCGATTCCGGGGCCGCACGTCCAGTCCGAACAGCGCCGCGCTCCCGGGCTTTTATTCGTTCGCCGATTTCCTGCTTGGCGTCCCCGATTCGACGCAGCGGCAGATCGGCGCGCCTCCCAACGATTTGAGCGGGTGGCAATACGCCTTCTTCATACAGGACGATTGGCGTGCGCGGCCGTGGCTGACGCTCAATCTGGGCTTGCGCTACGAGCTTCAACTGCCGATGAAGGAGTCGCGAAATCTGCTGGCCAACTTCATTCCGGAGCAGGGAAGGGTCGTTACGGCGGGAACGCCCGAGTTTCCGGAAGCGCTGCTCGAAACCGACAGAAACAACATTGAGCCGCGAGTCGGCTTCGCCGTGCGACCGTTCAAAAACGACCGCACGGTGATTCGCGGAGGTGGGGGAATCTATTACAGTCTCGAAACGTTCAACGTCGCGCGGCAGCAGTTGGCCGTGACCTTCCCGTTCCTCGTTCGCGAGCAGTATTCGCGGCAATCGTCCAACCCGCTGCTCATTAACTTCGGCAATCCGTTCCCCGAACAGATTCGCGCGGTTCAGGGCGTCAACACGCCGGTCGGGGCGCAACTCGAAAATCCGACGCCGACCTTCTATCAGTACAACCTGACCATTGAGCGCGAGCTGGCGCGCGACCTCGCGCTCGAAATCGGCTACGTCGGCTCGCAAGGACGCCATCTGGGGCTGCGCTATAACATCAACGCTAATTATCCGACCGGACGACTCAACGCGCAGGGGCAGGTGATAAACGCGCGACGCTATCCGCAATTCGCCGACATCACCTTTCAGGAGCAGGGCGGCAATTCCAGCTACAACGCGCTGCAAACTTCGTTGCGCCGCCGGGCGCGCGGCGGCCTGACGCTGCTCGCGTCCTATACTTTCTCACGCGCGATTGACAATAACTCTTCGACCAACAACTCGACGACCGGCGCGCAGCGCAATCCGCAAGACGTCCGCAACCTGGCCGTCGAGCGCGCCGTCTCCGACTTTCATCGCCAGCATCAATTTTCTGGCAGCTTCAACTATGAACTGCCGTTCGGCCGCAAACGCGCGCTCTTTTCGGGGGCGAGCGGATTTGCCGAGGCTTTGATAGGCGGCTGGCAGTTTAACGGCGTGGTGACGCTCCTCTCTGGGCGCCCGTTCACGCCACAATACAACGCGCCCGACGTGTCGCAACAGCGGCCCGATCTGATCGGCGATCCGTACGCGAACATCCCCGACGGCTTGTATTACAATCCGGCGGCCTTCGCGCGCCCAACCCCCACGGCGCAAGACCCTACGGTCTTCGGCAATGCGGGGCGCAACATCCTGATCGGCCCGGGTTTTCGCAGCGTGGATTTGTCGCTGTTGAAGAATTTCCAGTTGCGGGAAGGGCTGCGGCTGCAATTCCGCGCCGAATCCTTCAACGCGTTCAACCGCCCGAACTTCCAGATCCCGGTCAATTTCCTGGATGACAGCGACGTGGGCCGCGTGACGATCACCGCGAATGAAGGACGCGAATGGCAATTCGCGTTGAAGCTGATATTTTGACATCCGTCTTATGCGACTAATAGGTTCTATAGGACTTATATGTCTTAAGCAGTTGGGCAAAAATTTTGCGGTGTTTATCGTAGGGGCAGACCTGCGTGTCTGCCCCGGTGTCACGTCGTACACCGCGGCCGGGGCAGACACACAGGTCTGCCCTGGTGTCACGTCGTACACCGCGGCCGGGGCAGACACACAGGTCTGCCCTGGTGTCACGTCGTACACCGCGACCGGGGCAGACACGCAGGTCTGCCCCTACGATGGATAATGCCGGATTATTTTTGCGCGAGTGATTATTTGTATAAGCAAAGTAGGGGACGGGCCATGAAGATAGTGACAAGTTTGTCTTTGGTTTTGTTTTTAGTCTCATCAGCCGCGACGTGGCAAGGCGAGCCGCGCCTTTGCTCGCTCGACGCCGAGCGATTGCGGCAGGCCAGATCGCGTTTGACTGACGTCGCGCTGCGACCGGCGATGGAGGCGCTGCGCCGCGAGGCCGATAAGGCGCTCAAAGCCGGCCCGGTTTCTGTCACACAGAAAGAACGCGCGGCGCCCGGCGGCGACAAACATGACTACCTTTCGTTCGCGCCTTACTGGTGGCCCGATCCGAAGAGCAAAGACGGCTTGCCCTACATCCGGCGCGACGGCGAAACCAATCCGGACAGCAAGCGCGGCACGGATGCGCCTGTGATCGTCGAGATGGCCGGCGCCGTCGAGACGCTGGCCACCGCTTACTACTTCACCGGCGAGGAGCATTACGCAGAACGCGCGGCGCTGCTCATCCGGGTGTGGTTTCTCGATCCGGCGACAAAGATGAACCCGAACTTTCGCTACGCCCAGGCGATCCCCGGCCACAATGACGGGCGCGGCGCGGGGCTGATCGAAAGCCGTCACTTCATCAAGGTAGTGGATGCCGCGGGATTGCTCGGCGGCTCGCGCGCATGGACGGACAAAGACGCGAAGGCGTTGACCGCCTGGTTCCGCGAATTCGCCAATTGGATGCAAACCAGCCCGAACGGCAAAGATGAAGCGCAGGCCAAGAACAATCACGGCAGTTGGTACGCCGCGCAACTGACCTGCTATGCGCTCTTCATCGATGACAAAGAGTTGGCGCGCAGGACTGCGGAAGCCGCGCGCGACCGCATCGCGTGGCAAGTCGAACCAGACGGCAAACAGCCCAACGAACTGCAGCGCACACGCGCGCTGGGTTACTCGGCGTTCAACCTTGTGGCGCTGATGACGCTGGCCGAAGCGGGCAGGCAGGCCGGCGTCGATCTTTACAGTTATCAAACAAAAGATGGGCGCGGCATCCGTCGCGCGCTCGATTATCTGGCGCCTTACGCCGACGCCGCGCGGGAATGGCCGCACCAGCAGATCAACGAGATGGGGAGCGCGCGACGTGATCTGGCGTACCTGCTGCGTCGAGCGTCCGTCGCTTTCCGCGAACCGAAATACGAAGATCTGTTGGAGAAGCATCTTGCCAATGAGGCCGCGCAACAGCGATGGCGCCTGCTGTGGCCGCGTTGATGCCAGGTAAATAGAGGCCGCAAGTATAAGGAGGAGACCATCCAGAAAGTGTGAGACAGAAAAATAAAAAACCGATCTGAAGGTCTTCTATTTTTCTGTCTCACAGTTTTCTGGCTGGTTCTGAGAAAAAGAATGCGCAATCGGATTCAACGAAGGACGATTTTATTGTCGGCGCTCTGCCTGATCATTGCGGCTCTGACTACGTCTGCGCAAGACGCCCGCGAGTCGCTCGGCCCGAAGGACAAGCCGGCGCAGGCAAAAGAGCCGCATCCACTGACTCAGATGATGGCGGCGCTCAATTCGTCGATGCGGCCAGAACTGCGGGGCAAACACCCGCGCGTTTACGCCACGGAAGTCGAGATCGCGAAGCTGCGCGAGCGGGCGCGGACGACGCATCGCGATCTTTGGCGCCGCGCGTTGCAGCAGGTCCGCGCGTTGAAGAAGGAGCCGCCCGCTCCGCCCGCGCAGGAGCGGCGCGGGCAGAATGAAGTCGGCATCGGAATCGCCGAGGCCGCGTTGGCGTACAAGATCGAAGGCGATCGAAAATACCTGGACGCCGCGAAGAAATACCTCGAAGCAGCGGTCAGTTACGACATCTGGGGCTACGCCTACAATAAACCCAACGTCGATCTGGCCGCCGGGCATCTGCTTTATGGGATGGGCTGGGGCTACGATCTGCTATATCACGACCTGACCGAGGCCGAGCGCGCTCGCTATCGCGAGAAGATCGCGAAGCAGGCGCGACTGCTATTCGACTACTACAAGCCGAAGCCGGGGCGGACTTACTCTTACAGCCAGAATCACGTCTTCATTCCGATGGCCGGATTGGGCGTGGCCGCATACGCGCTCTACGACGAAGTAGAAGGCGCGCCGGAGTGGGCCGGCCTGGCGCGCGCCATCTATGACCGCGTGCTAGCGACTTATTCGACAGACGGTTACTACTATGAGGGCTTTGAGTATTGGGTTTTCTCGACGCCGTGGCTCGTCCACTACCTCGACGCCCACGCGCACGCGACCGGCGAGGATTTATATGACCGGCCCGGATTCCGCCGGATGAGTCTTTACGTCGCGCATTCGCTCCTGCCTGACGGGCAATACGTTTTCGACTTCGGTGATATTTTCGAGGGGCCGCTGACTCGCAACCGCAAAGGCGAGGAGTACAAACGCTCGCATCCGGACGGGCGTTTTCACACCAACTACAACCTGCTTTACCGGATGGCCTCGCGCTTCCGCGACGCCGAGGCGCAGGGGGTAGCGGCGTGGATGGAAGGGCTAGATCATTACAACGCCGAAGATTACTGGTCGCTGTTGTGGTACGACCCGTCAATTCCAGTCGTCTCCATTCATCGCCAGCAGCCCTGGCATTATTTCGCCGATCACGAAGTCGTCATCTGGCGCAGCGACTGGACGCCGCAGGCCGTCGCCTTCGCCTTCAAATGCGGCCCGCCCGAAGGCCATCACACGAAAGACGCGCTCACGGCTTTTCCGGACTGGCATCTCTCCACGGGGCACGCTCACCCCGACGCCAACAGCTTCATCATCTACGCCAGGGGAAAATATCTCACCGGCGACACTGGCTACGCGGGACTGCCGATGACCGAACAGCACAACACAATCCTGATCGACGGCGCGGGGCAGGCGCGAGAGGGCAAGGGGCACGACGTATTCGATAACGTCCCTTATGACAGGCTCGATCAGATTCGGATTACGGAGGCGCGCCTCGAACCGCATTTCGCCTATGTGCGGGGCGAAGCGGCGTCGGCCTACGAAGGCCATCTCGGTGTGGAGCGATTCGCGCGAAACTTTCTCTTCACCGCTCCTGGCGATTTCGTGGTGTGGGACGACGTGGAGACCGTGGAGTCCCGTCGGATCACGTCACTACTGCATGCCGACGAGCGTATCGAGCAGGTCGGCAAAAATCAATTCCTGCTCAAGAATGGAGATGAGGGGTTGCGCGCGATCATCGTCGAGCCTGAGACTGCGACCGCCACGATCGAAGCCAACACTGTGACCTCGGCAGGGCCGCCTGGATCGGTGGACAAAGGCCCTCGACAAGAGCGCGGGGCGCGGCTGGCCGTCTCCACTGCTGGGCCGGCGGCGAAAACTCGTCTAATTACTCTGTTAAAGATTGAATTGGCTCCGCGTTCCCAGCAGTAACGGCCATTACGTCGGGGCGCCGCACAACATTGCTGTCCGTACCGAAAATTCCATCTTGGGGTTGAAGAGTCTGTCCTCTGATGATGAGGAGCTGATCTCTTCTTCGAATTGATGGCTCGAACTCAGGTCGACGCGCGTATCTCTGCAGCAATGTTCATTGATCTCAGCCCGAGCGGACATTCCTTCCATTGATTTGAGCGGCATCCCAGCGCTAACCGAATCGCCGACATCATAAGGACGTAAAAACTAAACAACACTGTTGTCCACTAAAACAGAACCACACCACCGGCCCTTGCGATTCGTTCCCAAGACATAACCAGATTCGGTGAGGAGAAAAGATTGGCATATCTCTTGCAACCTTCATTTCTCGACGAAACTGGGTCATTGATTATGAGAAGTAAATTGAACGATTTCCGGTTATCAGTTGGCGCAAGCAGGCGGATTGAGTATTGATTTTGGGGCTTTCGGCTACATCCAGTGTTGCATGTAGCCACACCGAAATAAGCCAAAACGGCGTGGAGTGCGAGTGCTAGCAATACCAAACTTAATAATTTCAGTTTTCGGTATCACCACATTTAACCCTGGAGTCATTAAAGGTTGGGGGAAAAGGTTCAAACGGATAATGGTTAAGTGGTAAAGGATCTGTACCCAGAGCTATTCCTTACCTCTGCAACTCAAGAAGAACAAATAGACAACCGCGTCATATCGGACATGCCCTTATAACGCTCCCACAGCGACTGGGTATGCCGAACAACCGGTGCGCTGCCTCGTCACGAGGTTTCCTTTAGGGTATACACAACTATGGGATTCGTGTGTCTACCTGCGGCCATAGAGAGCGATGAGAAGGGAGATGAATCATGGGCAACCAATCAAACATTATTCCCAGCTTGCTGAAGGTCATTGGTTTTATGGCTTTCATTCTGCTGATCATCAACACCGTTTTTAGCGACAATCGAATCGCGGCTGGAAGGCAGGGACGCGCAACTATTCGTGGGAAACAGTCGGCGACTAATCCGACATAGGCGCGCAAACAACAGACAGCGACGCGCCCGGTAGTAAAAGTAACAAGAGTTCGTTCATCTTGACTGAGGTTGAGCCGTTGATCCTGCTCTCATTCGGCCTGCTTCTGTTTTATGTGGCGACAGGTATCAAGTTGAAGCTTTGAAGGAGTATTTGAGGTAGTTATGGGAATCATGAGACCACGAGGCCTGTTTGAATATTTGGGAATCCTGTGGCGGAAGAAGCTGCTGATTATCCTGGTGGCCGCTTCCGTGTCAATTGCGACATACCAGATCATCCGCCGCATTCCCAATGTCTACGAATCTCACGCGTTAATCGTCATCGCAAACCAGGGCAATGGCAATAATGATCCTGCGCTGTCAAGCCCCCCGCTCAGCGCCTTGACGCAGCGAATGACCAGCCAGGGAAATCTGACGGAGATCGTCCGCCGCTACGACCTTTACCCTCAGACTCCCGGGGCGCCCCCCAATCCGGGCGCCGCGGTTGAGCGCTTGCGCAAGGCGATCAAGATCGAAGTCAAAATGCGCAATTATTACCCTGACGGGCCGGAGTCACTGACGATCAGTTACCGTTACACCGATTCGGTGATCGCCCAGCGCGTGGTGGCGGACCTGATTTCGATCTTCGACCAGACGAACGCCGCGATACGGCTGCAGGCCGCGACGGACCTCGAACGGTTCCAAGCCCAGCTCGCGGAGATCAAAACGCAGTTACAGGGGCTCACGCCGCAACGCGATCAGGCGCTTTTCCGAAGTGGGAGCCTCAACAACGCCCCTGCGGTGGTCCGCGCGCAGCGGCTTGCCGCCGCCGACTCGGTCGGCGCGCTCGGCGACAGGGAGTTCATGCTCACGCGGCAGATAGATGCGCAGAAGCGGCAGATCGCCGAACAGGAGAAACTGGTCAGTTCCGCCGCGCCCGCCAGTAGGCTTGCGACGAACAGCGCTTACGGCGTTCTACTGGCGCGAAGGGCCGAGGTCGAAGGGCAACTCAAAGATCTCGCCAGTTCCGCCACCGAGAAGAATCCCAAGATGATCCAGGCGAAGTCTCAATTGGCCTCGATCAACCAGGAGATCGCGCGGCTTGAAGCGGCCAGCGGAGCGAACTCCGGCGCGGCTGGTAACTCGGCGTCGCCCGAGGCCCTTGAACTTCGAGCGATGCGACGCGACTTGCAGCGCCTCGAAAACGAGCTGGAAGTTGCGCGACGCGATTTGAGCCGCAAAACAGAGGGTTTGAAAGAACTGCCCCAAGAGCAGCCTAACGCCGGCCCTGCGGAAATCGCCTCCTCCGTCCGCCTCAATGAGGCGAAGGCCGAATACGATCGCCTGATGGGACGATACAACTGGCTGATGGATAGACAGGACTCGCTGCAGAAACTGTTTGGCCATGACGGCCGGAAGGGAGAGGTGTTTCAGGTGATTGACGCGCCCCTCGCGCAGCCGGCGCCGGTCTCGCCAAATCGCCGGTTGCTCATGCTGATCGGACTGGGAATCGCGCTGGCGTTGGGGCTGGTGATCGCGTCGGCGTGGGAGATCCCGCGCCTCTTCCTGATCCGCAGCGACCACGATGTTGAGTATTACCTGGGGACTCCCGTGTTGGCGGTGATCCCCGAGACATTTACGCCATCACAGCGCAGCCGACGCCGGGTGTTGTGGGGGCTGCGCTGGATGGGACTTGCGCTGCTCCTCGGCGCGATGATCCCGGTCTTCGTCATAGTTATCGACCGCGCTCAGATTTTTCAGATTCTGGCGAACCGATAGCCAAGGGTTTGAAACCTGCGCACGAAATGGAAAGGCTCAAGCATGGAAGAATTCACTGAAGATGGAGTCACGAGAGATTATGCGGTCCCTGAACCGGCCTCAGAGAAGGTCTCCGAACCTTATGCGGCGCATGAACCGGCCTCGGGAACGATCTCCGAATCAGAAGTGGGGGCCCGTGAAGATGACGGAGACCTCCCATTTCGTCATACGAGGCCGTATTTCGAGTGGGAGCGGAATCGCGGCAATCGTGTAGATGACGCGGCTATCCAGGTTCGTCAGTCGACCTATCCCGGGCATGAAGTGGATCTGAGGCCGAAGCGGCTTGATCCGGGCCTGATCGCATTTAACGATTTCAACCCACATGACATCGCGCCATACAACCGGCTTGTCATTTCCCTGATCTCCGCCGCCGCCTCGCGAAAACTCAAGCGCTTGTTAATCGCTTCTGCGCATAAAGGCGACGGCCGTACCACTGTAACGCTCAATCTGGCCGCGGCGCTTGCGCGCGCGCGACAGCGCGTGCTGGTTGTCGAGAGTGATTTTCTACGGCCGGCGGCGTTGCGCTTGCTCGGAATTGACTCGGCGACGGGACTGGCCGAAGCCGTCGCGAAAGGCCTGGCGCCCGGCGTGGCGATGGTCTGGCTGCAACCGATCGGGTTCAACCTTTTGCCGACTTGCGCGCAGGTCGAGAACTCTGCGGAGCTGCTGGCCTCGCCTTACTTCGAAGTGATGATGCGGACGTTGAGTCCGGAATTTGACTTCATCCTGTTCGATTCCGCGCCGCTGCTGTCGGCGGCCGACGCCAGACTGCTCGAACATCACACGGACGCGACACTGATTGTCATACGAGAGGGCGGCGCCTCTACCAGTCAAATGGCCAAAGCCGTTGCTCTACTCAATGAAGAGCGCCTCCTCGGCGCCGTGCTCAACCGCGTTGCGACTTAACAGGATTTGACGATGATCTCGAAAGATCTCACTCGACCGCTCGCTCTGTCGATCTTCGAAGGGGCGCTGGTTTATTCGTGCGGCGTCATGGCGATCTGTATCCGGTTCGGCGCCGAGCGCGTATGGCTGAAGACATTGCTGGCGCCCATTCTGGTTCTGGCGTCGTTCTATCTCTTCAACCATTACGATTTTAGCAGGATCCAGCGCCGCGGCGCGCTGCTGCTGCGGCTCTCGCAATCGCTGGTGATCGGAGGACTGGCGCTCGCGCTGATGTTTTACATCTGGCCGCAGATCCAACTGAGCCGCGGGGTCTTTCCGCTCAGCCTGTTGTCGACGCTGCCGTTTATGGCCACCTGGCGATCCTTTGCCCGGCGCCTGCTTGGCCACCCGCGATTGGCCCATCGCGTACTCATCCTGGGCGTTGGGCAGGACGCGGTCACTATTGCGCGAGAGACGCTCATGCGCCGCGAAGCCGGGTACGACGTGATCGGGTTCGTCGGCGATGATCCGGCCCAGATCGGGAAAAGTCTGATCAATCCGAGCGTGGTCGGGGTGATGTCCGACCTGGAAGCGGTCGTCAGCCGGCATCGCCCCGAACGAATCGTCATCGCAAAGCCCTACCGTCGCGGCCGACTGCCGCTCGACCTGCTGCTCAAACTGAAAGTTCGTGACGGCGTGACTTTGGATGAGGCCGACACCTTTTACGAAAAACTGACCGGCAAGATCGTCGCCGAGCGCCTGCGGCTCTGGCGATTAGTTCTCGCCGACGCCTCGCGCTGGGCGCGTCTCTACAGGCGCGCGCGCCGCCTGCTGGACGTGGCGCTGGCGAGCGTCATCGGGCTGCTGACGTCACCGCTGATGCTGCTCACGGCGCTGGCGATCAAACTCGAATCACGCGGCCCGGTCTTCTACCTGCAAGAGCGGGTCGGACTTAACAACACGACATTCCGGATCATCAAGTTCCGTTCAATGCGCGTAGACGCCGAAGCGAACGGCCCGGTCTGGGCCCACGAAGCCGATTCGCGCGTGACGCGCGTGGGCCGGTGGATTCGCAAACGGCGGGTCGATGAACTGCCGCAACTGTTCAATATCGTTCGCGGCGAGATGAGCCTGATCGGGCCGCGGCCCGAACGCCCGGTCTTCATCAAACAGCTCGAACAACGAATTCCTTATTACTCCGAGCGTCACCTGGTCAAACCGGGGCTGACCGGATGGGCGCAGGTCCGCTACCCGTACGGCGCTTCGCTCGAGGACGCGCGGGAAAAACATCAATACGATCTTTACTACATCAAAAATCAATCGCCGATGCTCGACGCTCTCATCCTGCT
>DATCXQ010000166.1:0-3514 GCA_036565725.1 Blastocatellia bacterium | reverse complement strand
CCGCGGGGCCACGAGACACGTCGCCGCGGTGGGCGCCCGACGGCAAGATGCTGGCCTTCGTCCGCTCGACCGAAAAAGAGGGCCGTCCGCAACCCGCGCAAATCTACATGCTCACCTTCGAGGGCGGCGAGGCGCAGGCGTTGACAGAACTTCCGCGCGGCGCCGGCGCGCCACGATGGTCGCCGGACGGCAAGACCATCGCATTCACGAGTTCTGAGGATTTGAGCAAAAAAGATAATGCGATGACTGAAGGCGGCGAGGTTAAAGAAAAACAGCCCGAACGCGTGAGTGACGTTCGCGTGATCTCGCGCGCTACTTACCGGTTCAACGGTCCAGGCTACCTCAATCCGAAAGTCAAGACGCACATCTGGACCGTGGCCGCATCCGCTGCTCCTGGCGCCCCGGGAGAAGCGCCGAAGCCTAAGCAGATAACGAAGGGCAAATTCGACGAGGGCAGCGTCAGTTGGTCGCCCGACGGCAAGCGCATATATTTCATGGCCAACCGCTCGCTGGAGCCTTATTACGAGCCGCCGCGCTCCGACCTTTATTCGATCGCGCCCGACGGGAGCGACGAAAAGAAGGTCGTCAGCTTTGACGGCAGGCTGAGCGATTACAGCCTCAGCGATGACGGCAAGCGCATCGCGTTCAACGGCTCGCCGACGAGCAACCCGATTCAATCTTACACGCAGCCCGACCTCTTCGTGGTCGACAACGCGTCCAATAACATAGCTGGCAACATAGCTGGGGCGACGCCCAGAAACCTGACCGCCGATTATGACTTCGACGTCGGCGGCGACATCGGCGGCGATCAGCGCGCGCCGCGCAGCGTGTCGTCGGACGGCGCGATCTGGAGCAAGGACGGACGATACCTATACGTCAATGTCGCCGAACACGGGCGCGCCAACCTGAAGCGCGTTGACGTCTCGACGGGCAAGGTCGAACCGATCACGACCGGCGATCATGAAGTCCAGGCGTATACGGCGACGCCCGACGCCTCGAAGATGGTTCTGCTGATCTCGTCCCCGGTCAACATCGGCGACCTCTTCCTGCTGGACACGGCATCGGGTAAATTGACGCAATTGACGAAGATCAATGATGAACTCTTCTCGCAGCTCGACCTCACGCCTCCCGAAGAGATCTGGTACACGAGCTTCGACGGCAGGAAGATTCATGGCTTGATTCAGAAGCCGCCCAAATTCGATTCGTCGAAGAAGTACCCGTTCATTCTGGAAATTCACGGCGGACCTCATTCGGCTTACGGGTTCAACTTCACGCACGAATTCCAGTGGATGGCGGCCAAAGGCTACGTCGTGCTTTACACTAACCCGCGCGGCTCGACGAGCTACGGCCAGGATTTCGGAAACATCATCCAGTACAACTATCCCGGCGACGATTACAAAGACCTGATGGCAGGCGTGGACGAGATTTTGAAACGCGGCTACATCGACGAGACTCGTTTGGGCGTGACGGGGGGCAGCGGCGGCGGCGTGCTGACGAACTGGACGGTCGGACACACGAATCGTTTCAAGGCGGCGGTGTCGCAGCGCTCGATAGCCGATTGGGCCGGCTTCTGGTACACGGCCGACTTCACGCTCTTCCAGGCGACGTGGTTTCGCGGCGCGCCGTGGGAGGACTCTGAAGATTTCGTCAAACGCTCGCCGATCACCTACATCAAGAACGTCACGACGCCGATGATGTTCATCGAGGGCGAAGCCGATTGGCGCACGCCTGCGAACGAAGGCGGCGAAGTGATGTTCCGCGCCTTGAAGTACCGAAAGATTCCGACCGTTATGGTGCGGTTCCCGAACGAATCGCACGAACTGTCGCGCTCTGGCGCGCCGTGGCATCGCGTCGAACGGTTGCAGCACATCCTGAACTGGTTCGACAAATACCTCCAGGACAAGCCGATCAAACTTTACGACGTGGATTGAAATGAGCTCAAACAAGATAGGAATGAAATATCTGCTCGCGGCTGGCTTCATCTTCGCGGGCTTCAATCACTTCTACAATCCTGACTTCTACCTGCGAATCATGCCGCCTTATCTGCCCTGGCCTTCGGCGCTGCACCTGACCGCGGGCTTCTTTGAAGCCGTGCTCGGCGTGATGCTGCTGATCCAGCGTTTTCAGAAATTGGCCGCGTGGGGACTGATCGCGCTGCTCCTGGCCGTCTATCCCGCGAACATACACATGGCCGTCAATCATCACCTGTATCCTGAGTTGGGGATGGCCTTTCACTGGATCAGATTGCCGATGCAATTTGTCCTGATCGCCTGGGCGTGGTGGTTTACGAGAGCAGATAAAGAGAAGGGATTGAAGTATGGGCCTGGAAAAGATTCGTGAATATTGCCTCTCGCTGCCTCACGCCACCGAAGAGGTTTTATGGCAAAAAGACCTCGTCTTCAAAATCGGCGGCAAGATGTTCGCGGTCATCGGCCTCGACGCAGGCCCGGCGAGCCAATTCTCGTTCAAATGTACGCCGGAAGAGTTCGCCGAATTAACTGAACTCGACGGGATCATCCCCGCGCCTTACGCGGCTCGTTATCACTGGGTCGCCGTGCAAAAGCCGGGCGCCTTGAAACAGGCCGAGACCAAGCGGTTGATCAAGGATTCTTACGAGATCGTGAAGGCGAAGTTGCCGAAGAAGTCTCAGGCTCATCTCGGCCAAAGTGAATCGAAGCCGAAACGCAAGGCTTGAGCATGCGCTCTTTTTGCTCTACTCATCCTTGCTGATAAGTTGATCCCCGGCCTGTCTTTTAGCTTTGTTCTGTTGGACACGATCGTGTTGTCGTGGTTCAATCTTTACCTCACCAAGCCTTGGCTCCCCTACTTGTGAGTGGAACTCGGATATTGGCCTTACTACCATGCCCCCTATTTCAGCAGGCTCAAAAATTTGGCGGGTTTCCAGGAGAGGTAACAACGGCTTTCTTCCTAGATGAAAAATATAAAGTCCCAGGCCAGAAACAAAACTCAATACCATTCCGAGAACGACTCGCGCCACCCAGGCCACGCGGCGTTTGATCGCCTTCAATCCGACAGGGCAGTTCTGCGTCAGGACCGAGCCGTCCGCCTTGCTATAAAACCTGACGCACAGGCGGCCTTCGGTTTTTGTGATGAGGGCTTCGGCCTCCTGCCTGCTCATATTCGATAGATTGTAGACATTGAGATTGCACTGCGAGCAGAAGCGGACTCGCTTGTCTTCGAATGAAAACATCTGATCCCAGTCGGCAGGACAAGGCGCCGCTATTTTCAGATGATCGAGAGGGCTGGTTAACTTCGACATGGACGCTCCTCCGGGAATTGAAACAGTCGTCAGAGGTAGAACGACATGCTCAATAGACGCTTGCACAGGCTGAGAGTTCCAATAAACCGGGCCTTTTACGTCGTAGGCGCCAAAGTTTTTCGACGTTTGCAAGTTTTCTGCCGCGGAGCGGCTTTTGATCCTAGCCGCGCGCTTATGGTCTTTGAATAAATAGCGCATCCACTGCGTAGGGGCAGACCTGCGTGTCTGCCCCGG
>DATCXQ010000164.1:0-24386 GCA_036565725.1 Blastocatellia bacterium | reverse complement strand
CGGCTTGTTGTCCGAGCCGATGTATTCGATGTCGAACCGCTGCGGCAGGTTGAAATCGACCTGAATCGTCGAAAGCTGCCACAGCCGTTTGATCGCGTCCACGACCTTGAAGTCGATCTTCGGCCCGTAGAACGCCGCCTCGTCTTCCATTCGCGCATACGGTAACCCGTATTCGTTCAAAGCCTCGGTCAACGCCGTCTCGGCCAGGCGCCAGACCTCGTCCGAGCCTAGATACTTCGAATGATCCGTCAGGTGACGGACCGAAAGCTCGGCCTTGTACTCGAAGCCGAAAGCCTTGAAGACGAAGTCCACCAGATCAAGGCAGCCCTTGATCTCCGATTTCAACTGCTCGGGCGTGCAAAAGATGTGCGCGTCGTCCTGCGTGAACCCACGCGCCCGCATCAACCCGTGCGCGACGCCCGAACGCTCGTAGCGATAGACCGTGCCGTATTCGGCCAACCGCACCGGCAGGTCGCGGTACGAACGCTGGCGCGAACTGTAAATCTGGATGTGGAACGGGCAATTCATCGGCTTGAGCCGGTATTCTATGCGCTCGTCCTCCTCATCCTTCAGCCCCGGATAGAGCACGTCCTTGTACATCTGCAGGTGACCGGAGATTCTGAACAGCTCCGACTGCGTGATGTGCGGCGTGTTGACGAAGCCGTATCCGCGCCGGTAAAGCTCGTCGTTCAGGAACTGCTCGATGATCTTGCGAATCAGCGCGCCGTTCGGATGCCATAAGACCAAACCGGGCCCGATCAGCTCGCTGACGCTGAACAGATCAAGCTCAGGCCCCAGTCGTCGGTGGTCGCGCTTCTCGGCCTCTTCCTTCTGCTTGACCCATTCGTCGAGCTCTTCCTGTGAGAAGAACGACGTGCCGTAGATGCGCTGCATTTGCTCGCGAGATTCGTCGCCCCTCCAGTGCGCGCCGGCGATCGAGAGCAATTTGACCGCTTTGATTTTTCCCGTCGAGGGGATGTGCGGCCCGAGGCAGAAATCGATGAACGGCGTGCCTTCGATGGTGTAACAGCTCACCCGCTCGCCGCCTTTCTCTTCGATCAGTTCGCATTTGAGCGGCTCGCCCATCTCGGCGAACTTCTCTTCGGCCTCGGCCTTGGGCATCTCGACGCGCCGGTATTCGAGATTGCGCTTGATCAGATCCTTCATGCGCTTCTCTATCTTCGGCAAATCCTCGGGCGTGAACCGCCCGCCGTCCGCGCGCTGAAAGTCGTAATAGAACCCGCCCTTCGGGTCGTCGAGCAACGCCGGGCCGATGCCCAGCCTGGTCCCCGGATAAAGATCGAGCACCGCCGCCGCCAACAGGTGCGCGGTCGAATGGCGGTAAACCTCCAGCGCCTCGTCGCCGGATTCAGGCGTGAGAGCTTCCACGCTCTCGCCATCTTTGACGACGTAGCCAAGGTCTACAGGCTCTTCCTGTTTGACGCCGTGACGATAGAGGCGCGCGGCGATGGCCTTCTTCACGCCCTCGCGATCCTGTCGTTTCAAAATTTCAAGAGCCGAAGGGCTCGATAAATTCGATGATTGCTGATTATTCTCTTCACTCACTGCTGTCTCACTCATTTCTCATCGGTCGCTGGTCATCGGTCATTAGTCAATGATCATCGCTCAAATAGCTCGCAGGGCGACGGCAAACGATGAACGACAAACGATGAATGACTGCGACCCGAAATTCGAGGGTAGTGGCCGTAGTCCTCAAATTCCGTATCTAAAAATTTACTGGTGGACAGTCCCAAAAGCTCCTGGATCAGGATATTCGCTTCAGGTAAGGTCCCACGCCAGCGGTTGTCACACGGATTGCTGCGACGATGTGTCGGGCGACGCTCGATCATCGCAGCTACGTAGTTCGATTCGTAAATCGCATCCGCATAATCAGACAACTCTTCGGGAGCTGACGTTGAACTTCGGGCCAGATAATTCAAGCCCGGAAAGTACCCATTGAAAATTCAATAGGCTGGAGCGGATTTGAACCGCTGACCCCTACCGTGTCAAGGTAGTGCTCTACCCCTGAGCTACCAGCCTATAAACAATTACAAGAAGTAGGCAAATTAGCAAACGAATTGCAAGACTGTCAAGCAAGGCCAGCCGCGCAACCAAGGCTATCGCAAAGCCTTTATCGCCGGCCATTCGCTCAGCCGATTCTTTGGCTCTGAATGAGAAGCAAAAAAGCAAAAAGTGGCAAAAGGGCAAAAAAAGGCCATTTGCCCTTTTTGCCACTTTTTGCTTTTTTTGCTTCCTTCTGTTGGCCTGTTCAGCCCCACGCGCGCAACCAAATTCTGTTCAAATCGGATTGCGCGCGGTGGGCGTATGCGATTGAGGTAAAGCTCAGGCGACCATGACCTCGTCCACGTGACGCTCGGCGTCTTCGAGGAAGAGATATTTGCGCCATTCGGGGCGAGACCGCGCCGCGTCGCGCCATGCGGCCCGCTCCAATCCGTAATACAACGCCGCAGGGTTGGTGAGCAGCGGCATCCGCGCTTCTTCGGGCGTGCGATCACCTTTGCGGTTGTTGCAAACCCGGCAGGCGGTCGCAAGGTTTTCGGCCAACGTCCGTCCGCCGCGCGATTTCGGCAGGATGTGATCGAGCGTCAGATCGAACGCCGTTCCCCGGCGGCCGCAATACTGGCAGCAATAACGATCGCGCGCGAATATGCGATGACGGTTGGTCACGCGGTTCTGCCGCGACCTCACGTCAATG
This sequence comes from Blastocatellia bacterium, assembly GCA_036565725.1. Lineage (GTDB taxonomy): Bacteria > Acidobacteriota > Blastocatellia > RBC074 > RBC074 > JAJVID01. The sequence goes on along the minus strand of DATCXQ010000164.1, from coordinate 21,670 downwards.
TATTGAGTCAAACGAATGACCGAAGGCGCGTCGAAAACAAATCGCGGCGAACGGATTCGGACACCCCTGTCAATTTCGACCGTTTCGGCCACCCGCCGCCACACCAGCGCCAAAGCCTTCGGCGCGGTCACGAGACTCAATGGCTCGTATGAAGCGTTGAGTAAAAGAACTCTTCTGCCGTTTATCATAAAGTCGCCTCATATGGGTCTGGCAGGATTCGAACCTGCATCCTCTCGGGTAGAAGCCGAGCGCCTTGCGTCCAATTAGACCACAGACCCGGTTTCATATCCTTCTCTCCCACATTTTCCTGTTTTAGTTTTGCTAACAGGAAAATGTGGGAGAGAAAGATATGTGTGGATGATTTCTGAGATTTCAGCCAATGGCCGAAACAACGATTAAAGCTCCGCGCGTAAGCGGCTGATCCTGCGCAGGACCAACCGTTCGCATACGCGCGCGGCGCTGTTTCGAGATCGCAAGCCCGCAATCGGAATCGAACCGATGGCCTCTCGCTTACCACGCGAGCGCTGCTTCCGCCGCAGCCCTGCGGGCGAAAAGGTGATGGTTGGTCGAGGACTCGAACCTCGTCCTGTCGGGCTTCAACCGAGCGCTCTGCCTGTTAAGCTAACCAACCAGCGACGTCCGTGGAGAGATTTGAACTCCCGCCCTTCGCGTTCGTAGCGCGACGCTCTTAGTTCCGCTGAGCTACACGGACAAAGTCAGGATGGCTGGAATTGAACCAGCGTGAACCAGTTCCCAAGACTGGTGGACGGCCACTATCCCACATCCTGAAAAAATGGAGCTGGCGGGACTCGAACCCGCAATTTCTGGTTTGCAAGACCAGCGCCTTGCCGATTTGGCTACAACCCCAAATAGGAGCGGTGGGGATCGAACCCACGACCTCCGGTTTGTAAGACCGATGCTGCTACCGCTGAGCTACGCTCCTAAAAAATCCCACTGGGAGACGTGGATTCGAACCACGATTGGCGGATTCAGAGTCCGCAGTCCTGCCAATTAGACGATCTCCCAACTTCAAATAACCAGAGCCGCCGGTGGGAATCGAACCCACATCCTGCCGCTTACGAGACGGCTGCTGCATCCTTTGAGCTACGGCGACAAATTCAAAAGCGAGTGATGGGACTCGAACCCACAAACTTCAGCTTGGAAGGCTGACGCGCAACCCACTTGCGCCTCACTCGCGCGAACGGCGACAAGGAATGATGAAACATTCTCCCCATAGTTTGGCGGGAAGATCGTTTACGAGACGATGTAGTTCCATCGGCATTCGCCGCAAAAAGTCAGGGCGGCAGGATTCGAACCTGCGACCTCGCGCTCCCGGGGCGCGCGCTCTGCGCAAACTGAGCTACACCCTGAAAAAAACTGGGAGAGCAGGATTCGAACCTGCGCATCTCTCGATTAACAATCGAGCGCCTTACCAGCTTGGCTATCTCCCATCGAATCGCGCCTGTCAGGCGACAATCTCGCGGTAACGATTGTCGCCTGACACCATACGCGGTTGTCACATCCAACCGGACGTCGATGAAAACTGTTTGGTGGATCGGGTGGGACTCTAACCCACAGCTTCCTGCTTAAGAGGCAGGAGCTCTTGCCATTGAGCTACCGATCCATAACACGAACCTTGACGGGACTGGTGGGAGTTGAACCCGACGATCTCAGCGTTGACAGCGCTGCGGCCACTCCGCTGGCCCACAGTCCCGGAAAATTTCGATAGGGCGTATCGGATTCGAACCGACTATCTCTTGATTGAGAGCCAAGCGTGTTAACCGACTACACCAACGCCCCATAATTTCAATGCGCCCGGCAGGATTCGAACCTGCGACCTCACGGTTATCGACCGTGCGCTGCTGCCGGCTGAGCTACAGGCGCAAAAACTGATTGGGAAGGTAGGGATCGAACCTACAACCTGCGATTTCAAAGACCGCCGCGCTGCCAATTGCGCCACTCCCCAACAGATCAGGGCGAGTGGCCGGACTCGAACCGGCGACTATCTGATTCACAGTCAGACGCTCTGCCGCCTGAGCTACACCCGCCATAATTTCAATGCTCCCGCCGAGATTCGAACTCGGATCACGCGCTGATCGGGCGCTAGCAGGTTATAAGCCTGCGGCTTTTCCAGTTAAGCTACGGGAGCGAATCAGCGCCGCTCGCGTTAGCGAACGGCGTTGATTCCGCAAAGAGTGCTCCCACCGGGACTCGAACCCGGACCTTGCGCTGATCTGGCGCTGACACATCATCTTCGTGCCGCTCTCCCTGATTGAGCTATAGGAGCAGATGTCAAAGATCGCGATGGGTCTGGTGGGACTCGAACCCACATTTCACGATTTAAAAGACCGTTGCCTTATCCGGTTAGGCCACAGACCCACAAACAGCAGGGCGTGCGGGATTCGAACCCGCGATCTTCAGCTTGAAAGACTGACGGCTTAAACCAGCTTGCCAAACGCCCCATGACTTCAAACAACTGTAATTGCGGGCCTGGGTAACGCTCCCAGCGCGTCGGGAGTATGAGCCCCAACCGAGCACTTGCCCGCCCGCCGTAAATGCCGAAGGAGGGAGTCGAACCCTCAAAGTGTTCGGAGGTTTAAGCTCCGCGCGTCTACCGATTGCGCCACTTCGGCCAATATTGAGAGCGCGCCGCCGGAATCGAACCGGCCTAACGTGGTCTGCAGCCACGCGCCTGAATCCACTCGGCCAGACGCGCTAAAAAATCAAACAACAACCTTAGAAGTGGGCGAGGAGGTTTGAACTCCCAGCCTCGAGCATGGCGCGCTCGCGCTCTTCCATTTGAGCTACGCCCACAAGACTCAATGCAGGTAGAGGGATTCGAACCCACAACTTGCGGTTCTTGAGACCGCCGCGTCTGCCACATTGCGCCATACCTGCAATCCCGATGCGGACGAGAGGATTTGAACCTCCAACAACAGCGTTCTCGGCGCTGCGCGTCTACCTGGTTGCGCCACGTCCGCAGGAGCATCGGGCGAGATTCGAACTCGCGTCCTCAGGCTTCGGAGACCTGCGCTCTCGATTTCCGCTGAGCTACCGATGCGATGCCGACGGCAGGATTCGAACCTGCATCATCTAAGTTCTGAGCTTAGCGCGTCTGCCGTGTTGCGCCACGTCGGCACACGTATACCTGACGGAGAGCCAGGGACTCGAACCCTGATGAGTTTTACCTCGGCAGTTTTCGAAACTGCTGCCTTACCAATTAGGCTTGCCCTCCAGAATTTTGTGTTACTTTTTTGTTACTTCCTACTACCTTTCCGATAACAACAATTAACTTTGACGGAGGCGGTGGGACTCGAACCCACACGAGACAAATATAGCTCTCTGGTTTAGCGGACCAGCGCGTTTACCATTTCCGCCACACCTCCACTCTGACAGGAGCGCCGGGATTCGAACCCGAAGCGTCGGTTTTGGAGACCGAAATGTTATCCGGTTACACCACGCTCCTTCGACAAAGCACACTTATCCCGAAGGCAGGAATCGAACCTGCTTGCGACGTGTATGCGCCGTAGTTTTACAGACTACCGCCGATCCATTCGGCCTCTTCGGGCTGGCATTCGCGTCAAACAAATAGACGCGACAAAAGGCAAAGAGCGAGCGACTCCACAGCCTAAAGACATCTTTGAAGCTGGAGCGGCCCGCTCGACCTAAAAACCCTTTGCTATTCTGTATTCGGATTTTCGGGAGCGGGAACTGCCGCTCCCGCAAGACTATTGATGCCTAAAGAGATAGACGCCAGTCGGGCGTTCAATCGAACTGCCCTGTTGATCTCGGCCTTTCAGCGTCTCTCCCAGCATGCGTGACGTGGCTAAGGTATCGGGATTGACCAACCCAAAGCGCACAAAAACGCCTGGCCGCCAGCAGGGTAGTCCTGTCGCTATCGCGCCGTTGGCTATCAGATTTTTGTGTCCTTTGAGCGTCATAACTATTTGAAAACTTTCTGAAACTTAAATTTGAAGATTGCCAGATAGCTTGAACTCTCTATCCGACCGAAGTCAGCTTATATCCCAGTTATTGCGATCGAGTCAAGAAAATTATCGGGGACGCGCGAAAATATTCTTCGAGCAATATCCAGCTATTATTGTTACTGATTGGATGGCGTAAGGTATTCAGAGCTACTCACAGTTAGCCTGAGTGGAGTCACATAAACATTTCCATGAAACGAGTAATGGAGACACGCTCGCTACCGCTCGCGGTACTAATTAAATCGCCACTGAGGGTCGAATCCCACCGTACTGAGTGGCCTGTTCAAAAGCGAACGCGAGTTGCAACACGTCGAAATCGCGTTGATGGCGGCCGACGATCTGTAATCCGATCGGAAGTCCGTCGCTCGTAAAGCCGCATGGGACCGAGATCGCGGGAAGGCCCGTCAATGTGATGGCGTAACACGTGGCCATCCAATCAATGTAGCTTCCCATTTTGACGCCATTGATCTCTCTGACCCAGTCTATATCGACCGGGAATGGCGCGACCTGAGACACGGGCAGGATCAGGAATTCATATCGCTCCATGAATTCCCGCACGCGATGGTAAAGCTGCGTGCGCTTTGCCTCAGCGCGCGCGACGTCTACGCCGCTCAGCTTCAATCCCTGTTCGATGTTCCAAATGACGGTGTCTTTCATCAACGAGCGATGTTTAATGAAGTCGTCGCCCCTGGTTTGAGCGAATGCCCAGGCTCGCAGAGTCTGAAAAATCTCGTCGGCGTCATTGAAATCCGGCTGGCCGTCATCAACCTGACACCCGAGCGCCGCAAAGACCGATCTGGCGCGATCGCACACTTCGTTGACGACAGGCTGCACGGGATATCTGCCCAGGTCGCGGCTCCAGGCGATGCGCGCGCCTTTGAAATCGCGTTGAAGAGGTCGCGAGAAAGTCGAGCCGGGCTCATTGATCGAGATCGGAGATCTTTCATCTGGCCCGGCCATCACCGAAAGCAGCAGCGCGACGTCCTGAACCGTGCGGCCCATCGGGCCTTCCACGGCGAGCGTGTTCCACGCCAGCATCACGGGATGTGAAGGGACTCGGCCAGGCGAAGGGCGAAAACCAACGACGTTGCAAAAGCTGGCAGGATTTCTGAGCGACCCTCCGAGATCGCTGCCGTCTGCGAGAGGCAGCATTCCACAGGCGAGCGCAACGGCCGCCCCGCCGCTGCTGCCTCCACAGGTCTTGCTCAGATTGTAGGGATTGCGCGTAGCGCCGAACACTTCGTTGAAGGTCTGCGAGCCGGCGCCGAATTCCGGCGTATTGGTCTTGCCGATGATTATTGCGCCCCCCTGTTTGAGACGCTCTACAAAAAGCGCGTCCTCGCCGGCGATGAAGTCTTTGTAGATGCGGGAGCCGAATGTCGTGCGAATGCCATCGGTAAGGGCGAGGTCTTTCACCGCGTGTGGCAGGCCGTGCAGCGGGCCGACGGGCTCCCCTTTCGCCAATTTCTCATCAGCTTTCTTCGCGGCGTTTAGCGCGGCCTCTTCTCCAATGAAAGAGCAGACGGCGTTGACTTTCGGGTTGACCTGTTCGATCTGTGAGAGGAACGCGGTCATAACCTCCAACGCCGAGACCTCCTTGTCGCGGATCATTCGCGCCAGGTCAACGGCGTCTATGAAACAAATCTCTGCCAACGGTTTCAAGTCGCGTCTCCTTCTATTGACCCATTCACCGGCGTGTGGAATGCGCCCTGGCGCCGCGCCCAGAGTTATGGCGTCCCCGCGATCTCGACTTCCATTCCGTCCTTGAGTTGCGGGCCGCTCGCGCCGACCGCGATCTTTTCGCCGGCCCCCAAACCTTCGATGACTTCGACCAGATCGCCCAGACGGTCGCCCAGTTTCACCTCGCGCTCTTTGATAGTCTGCCCCTGAAGGATGAAGACCTTGTACGCGCCGAAAAGGTAGACGGCGGCGCTGTGCGGGATTACCAAAATTTGATCGACCTTGTCGGATTGGATCGTGGCTTTGACGAATGAGCCAGGTTTGAGTTCCCCGCCGCGGTTGGACACCAATGCTTCAATCTCGAACGTGCGATTCTTTTCGTCCACCGAAGGATTGATGCGCGAGATGCGGCCCGCGAATTCCCGGCCCGGAAATGCTTCGAGGCTGAGTTTGACTTCGCGCCCCACGCGCACCCAGGGCGACATCTTCTCGGGCACGCTCAAACGCGCGCGCAGCGGATCGATGTTAACGATGGTCATGACCGGCGTCTGGACTTTCAGGTACTGCCCCGTCGTAACCTCGCGGGCTTTGACGTGGCCGGCGAACGGCGCTCGAATCTGCGTGTCTCGCAGCCGCTTGTTAGCCAGGTTGAGCGACGCCTGGGTCTGTTGCATCGAGGCGCGCAGGTTTTCGACCTGCTGCATTGCCATGTCGTAAGTCGCTTTGGCGGCTTTGTACCGCGCCTCGGACTCGTCATATTGCTGCCGGGGGATGACGCCGGTTTCCAGGAGACTCTGCGCGCGCTTGTATTTTTGCTCGGCGTCGGTCAGGTCGGCGGCGGCCTTTTTGACTTCGGCGGCCTGGCGCGCGTCTTTCAGCTCGCCGTCGGTTTCGGTCAACCCCAACCGCGCCCGCGCCTGCCTGAGCGCCGCCTGCTGCTGATCAACAGTAAGCTGGAATTCGACCGGCGAGACGCGCGCCAGCGTCTGTCCTTTTCCCACGCGGTCGCCGACATCGACCATCACCTCTTCGACGCGACCCTCGGCTTCCGAGCTGACGGTGACTTCGTCGTACGCGAAGAGCGTGCCGACGGCTTCGACCGCGCGACGCTGTTGTCGTTGTTCGACCCCCACGGCCTTGGCCTTCGGCTTCGGGGCCGACGCGCCCGGCTTTCCGTTCTGGGATTTCCCCGACGTATCGCGCGCGCAGGACGAGCCGAATAGAACAAGCGATGCGATGAGGGGAAAGAGTAAGACGGATCGGGAAGAATCGCGGCGTCGAGTCGAATGAGGAGGCGTCATTGGCTTTCGGTCTCGTCCTTTCAGATAACGGCCCCGCGCGCGTGAGCAAGCGGTCGATTAATTATAGCGTCCTTGATTTGAATATTCAGGTTGAATCAACCAGCGGGGGGCACGGGGGGCGCGGGGATCACGGGGAAGAGCAAAATAAACATCCCCGTGTTCCCCGTGGTTTGTTATTCCTGAATACCCAAATGAAAAACGCCGTAAGATTACCGCTTGCTCACGCGCGCGGCGCTCTACTAGTCATTTCGCGCCGATTTTCGAGAAGACCGCGCTGCCCAGCCGCACGAACGGCCCGCCGTCTTCCGACAACTCCTCGGCCACCGTGAACGAATGCGCGGCGACGACCGAGATAGTGCGGCGCAGTTGCAGCTTCTGCCCCTTGGCCGTGACAGGATCGATTGCGAAGCGGATCGAGATCGGGCTTGTCCAATCGCCCTTGCTCGTGAGCGCGACGCCGCTGCCGAGCTTTTCGGTGAAGCTGAGCGTCTTCGCAGCCTCGTCGAAAACGATCACCAGGTTGTCTTTGAACGCGCCGCCCTCGTGTCTGCAATCGCTCGCGCCCTCGACCGATTTCCCGTCGGCGCGCTTCGTGAAGGTCACCACGCATTCGCGCGGCGCGGGCCACAGCGCGCTTTCGCGCCCGATGTACTTATAGCTCCACTGTCCGACGAAATAATCGATCGACTGTTTCTGCTGCGGCTGCGGCACATCTACGCGCTGGCGTCCCTGACCCTGCCCCTGCCCCTGACCCTGACCCTGACCCTGACCCTGACCCTGCGCCCCCGGCTGTTGCCCGGCCGATGCGGATGTCGCGCTGGCGCCCGGGTTTGCGCTGACGCGTTTGAGATCAAAACCTATTGTGATGCTCTGGCCGCCGAAATCGAGCGCGCCTTCCCCTTTCATCGTCTCCCCGGCGAGCGTGAAGCTGTAATTGATTGTGATGGCGGCCTGCGGCGTCTCGATGTCGGCCTTGGCCGTGAACTTATCACCATCAATCTTAAAGTCTTTGAGTTGTATCTCCATGCCCTGACGCATGCCGGGCATTACGCCCGTGTAAACGTCACCTTCTTTCTTGATGACCAGGCTTGTCTCGCGCTCGCCTTGCGGCGATTGAGCCTTGCCCTCCCATCTCCCGACGAGTTTGTCTTGCTGTGCGAAGACGGCGACGGAGAGCAGTTGAACGGATATGATAATCGTGCAAACGACGCCACAGATATAGATTGCTCGGCGCATCAGTTGTTTCCTCCGAAGTATGGATTGTTGGCGCCACAGACTAAAGTCTGTCCGCAGCGTGGATTCAGGACGGACAGACTAAAGTCTGTCCCACGCACTTGATAAGACGACGCGTCGCGGCAAGTGGTTTCTCATTACACGTCGAATGCGTCAAGACCGGTAATGTGTTTTCCAATCGCCAGCGTGTGGACTTCGTGCGTGCCCTCGTAGGTGTAGACCGATTCGAGGTTGCACATGTGGCGCATGATCGGGTAATCGGCGGTGATGCCGTTCGCGCCCAGGATACCGCGCGCCGTCCGCGCGCATTCGAGGGCCATCGCCACGTTATTCATCTTCGCCATCGAGACCTGAATAGGCTCCATCACGCCCGAATCTTTCATCCTGCCGAGCTGCAGACAGAGCAACTGGGCTTTGGTGATCTCGGTCAGCATCTCGACCAGTTTCTTCTGCGTCAACTGGTATCCGGCGATGGGCTTCGAAAACTGGACGCGCTGTTTGGCGTATTCGAGCGCGCTCTTATAACACGAAATGGCCGCGCCGACCGCGCCCCATGCGATGCCGTAACGCGCCTGCGTCAGACACATCAGCGGGCTTTTCAGCCCTTTGCTTTCCGGCAGAATGTTAGTTTCGGGAATCAGGCAGTCTTCGAAGACCAGTTCCGACGTGACCGACGCGCGCAGGGAGAGTTTATGTTTGACCTCCGGGGCTCTGAAACCGGGCGTCCCCTTCTCGACGATAAAGCCCCGGATCGCGTCGTTGTCGTCCGTCTTGGCCCAGACGACGGCAATGTCGGCGATCGTCCCATTGGTGATCCAGGCCTTGCTGCCGTTGAGCAGCCATCCGTCTTTCGCGCGACGGGCGCGAGTCCTCATGCTCGCGGGGTTCGATCCGGAATTCGGCTCGGTCAATCCGAAACAGCCGATGACTTCGCCGGCGGCCATGCGCGGCAGATATTTTTGTCGATGCTCTTCGCTGCCGAAAGCGTAGATCGGGTACATGCAGAGCGAACTTTGAACCGAGGCGAAGCTGCGGATGCCCGAATCCCCCGCCTCCAGCTCCTGCGTAATCAACCCGTAGGTGACATTGTTGACGCCCGCGCAGCCGTATTTTTCGGGCAGGTTCGATCCCAACACACCCAGTCTGGCCAATTCCGGGATCAACTCCGTCGGAAACCTGCCCTCTTCATAACATTCGGCGATGATCGGATTGACGCGTTCGTTGACGAAGGCGCGTATCGAATTGCGCGCCAGCTTCTCCTCGTCCGAGAGTAATAGATCGAGTTTTAGAAAATCCACTTCGGCTGAACTCATGATTGCATCCTTTCCTAAACCAAACCAGCAGGCATTGGCGTCAAAACCAACCACGGGAAACACGGGGAGCACGGGGAAAGGCAATAAAGATAAGCCCCGTGCTCCCCGTGTTTCCCGTGGTTGATCCTTTTGTCCGAATCTCGCCTGCTTTGATTTAGCGAGTAATTTCAAACAGCGCCCAATCCCCGGTCTTCATATCGCGCAGCAAGCCGCGCGCCCATTCGTATTCTTTGCGCCGTTTCAGAAAATCTTCGGCGATGAAATCAGGGGCGCAGGCATGGCCGTATGATCCCCACAATTGCATTTTTTCGGCCATCCGCGCGTCCATCACTTTCGCCTGCACTGTGCCGCCGGGGAAATAAGCGAGCCAATCCCATTCTGGCACGCCGCGGGGCGATGATTCCACCGCGCCGCAAAGGCTGCGCTCGTTCGCGCCCTGCTTTTTGGCGAAGGCGTCGAAGCCGTCGGTCTCGAACTTCTTCGCGGCCTCGACGTCAATCCGGCCCTTGTATTCGGCCATCAACTGCTCCCACCGGGCGTGGCGCGCGTTGGGCGAACTGGCCTTATTGTTCGGGTCGTAATTGGTCTCGGCCTTCATCAGTTTCTCATCGACTGGGAAATTCGACCCGACGAAGCACCCGTCTTTAGTGCGGCGCAGACTGTGCTCTTTCAACCCCAATTCAAAGAGCGCGATCTCGCCGGTTTTGTTGTCGCCGATCAGCCAGTCGTTCGCATACCCGCCGTTATTGTCTTCGAGCATGATGCGCGCGTAATCGTCAATCGAGTCGCTGTATTGCATCGCCTTGCGCGCGCGCTCGAATTCGGGTTTGCCTTTCGGATCGAAGCCGGTGAAGCCGGTGATCGTCGTCTCGGTTATCATGATCCCTCTCTCATTGACGCCGAAATCGTCCATGCTCGCGATCACGCCTGGAAGCCCGTCCATCAACATTCTATGACCTTTTTCGGGCTTGATGTCGAAGATGATGTTCCATCGCGAGCCGATGACGTAATCGGTCCAGGCGTTGTGCCCCATCACGATGCGGCCGTCTTTAGTCCAGCTTCCGGTGGCGACGAAGGCGCTGCAATTGCCGGGCGCTTTGGTCGAGGCTTGCAACCCCTTCTGTTTTTCCATCCAGGGCAGGTAATACTGCGCCAGCTCTATAAAAGCGTTCATTGCGACCACGTCGTAGCGGTCAAGCTTGACGCCATTCGCGGTCGCGCCTGCGACGATGCCGTCAATCTCGTCCTGATACTCCTTGTCCATCTTCGGCCAGAGCATCTTCTCTGCGGATTCGCGGTAGAAGTTCCAGTCGCGTTTGGATTGGCGCTGCAAGAAAGGCCCCATCACGCGCAGCAAATCCTCGATCTCTTTCGAGAGTAGAGCGCCGTGTTGATAGCCGATCTTGTCCGGAGCGCCTTCGAGGTGAACGTAGACCCATCCGTTGCGTTCGAATCTCTTGGCGCCATCCAGCTTTTTACCCGGCGTAGCCACGGCTTGCGCCTCGCCACTGGAAGCTGATTGATGGCAACCGCTAAAACAGACGGCGACAAGCAGGCATACGGCCAGCGCGAAATACGCATTCCTTTTCATAACAGCCTCCTACAGTCAGATTTCGCTCTAAGAGCCGCGCGCGGCAGCGGTTTTGCCCTTCGAACGGGCGCGCCAATAAATCGCCACGCCGAGCAGAATGAGAAAAGCCACGCCGCCAATAACTTTCGCTTCATACTCTACCCAGTTCCCGGTGCCAGGCGGCGGAACCAGCGCCAGAACCATCGCGAAGATCGTGACCAGCAATCCGCTGATCCCGATGGCATAAGCCCCGGCGGTTCCTCCGGGCGCGACCATCACATCTGGGCTGGGGCCTTCTCTGCGGCGGTGAATCAGAAAGACGATGAAAAGATAAATGTACGTGACATAGTAGATGATGAGCTGGGCGCTCAACAAAGTGAGATACACCTGGCCGACCCCGGTCTCTTTGCCAAGCTGCATTATCAGTAAAAAGACCGTCGCCAGCGCGGTCTGCGCCAGTATCGCAACATAAGGCGTCTTCCACCGCGGATGAACACGGCCAAAAGCCGGTGGGAAGTACCGATCCAGACCTATGCCAAGCGCCACTCGCGCCGGGCCAATCAACCAGGCGCCCACGCCGCCGAGACTGCCGAGAGTGTAAAGCACGGCGCAGATCGGGGCGACCCACCACAGGTTTGAGCTGATCTGTCTCATCCCCATCTCGATCGTTTGAAGAAAACCTGACGCGACATTGATCCGCTCATTCGGCACGGTCCACAATACCGATCCGGTTCCGAGAATGTATATGATCGCGATCAGAGGGGCGGAAATGAAAATCGAACGCGGAAGCGTCCGGCGCGGCTCTTTCACTTCGCCGCCCATCGTCGCCGAGAGTTCCAGACCCGCGTAAGCGAATGCGATGGAAGCCCACAGATTGAGCGAATCGTAATCTGTCGATTTGGGTATTAGATCGTTCGCCGTGATTGAATTCGCAGACGGCAGAAAGAGGACTCCGTAAACTCCCACGAGGATGATCAAAATTCCCGGAATGTACGTGCCGATTCCGCCGAGGTTCTGAAGCCACTTTCCTATTCTGACGCCGAAAATATTGACCGCCGTCGCGATCCAAAGCATGACGAGCGTCGCGCTGATGACGTATGTGGAATTTTCTCCCAGTTTTGAATCGCCCTCGCCCGTGATGAAGGTTGCGACCACAGCCGCCGAAATAAGCAGGCTCGGATAATAAAGAACGTTGTTGATCCAATAACACCATCCGCACAGGAATCCATGACCTTCACCGAGCGCACGTTTCGTCCAATCGTAGATGCCTCCGACGTTCGGAAATCGAGATGAAAGCTCCATCACCACCAGTCCTTGCGGCACGAAGAAGAAGATTCCAGCCAGCACCCACAGAATCAGGGTCACCGGGCCTGCCTTGGCCGACGTGGCCAGGTGTCGCAGGCCGAGCACGGCCACGAGGTTCATCAGAACGAGGTCGCCGAGCTTGAGCGCTCGTACAAGTTGGACAGGCTGCGAGGTGGTTTGTGTCGTCTCCGTAGTCATATGCCTCGAAAAAAGAGATTAAGAATAAATGCGCAAGGATGGACGCCATTCTCGCTGATAGGTGGAAAAATGAACAGATTCAATCTCCTGGGATGCGAAGAAGATTGGCCGCCCGCGCGCCTCTCAGATCGAAGTTTATGGGGCAGGCTCGAAGATCACTTTTTCGACGTCCTGAACTTCCCGCCCGCCTCGAATTTCGCCGCCATTTCCTTGTAAATTCGCGCGGCCAACCCGTCAGGGTAAGTTTGGTAGGGCTGATAGAGATTCATGTGATCGCGTTCCGGCACAAGCTCGCACACAGCGTCGCTGCCCTTCTCTTTAAAGAAGCCGCAGAGCATCTTCACGGCCTCTTCCAATCGAAACGTGTCGGCGTCGCCGCAGATGACATTGATCTTGCCTTTGAGCTTCGGCGCGAGCCGGGTCCAGTTGTTTTCGAGGATCAGCCGGATATCGTAATTTTGCCAGTATTTCAAGACCTCTTGATTCAACTCGCCCGATTCGCGGTTGAACATTTTCATCGGGCGGCCGTCTTCGCCGCGCGGACTCCAGACCCATTCGAACGAGGCGAACTGGCCGCCGTATTCGCCGGTGACCTCTTCCTGCCGCGCGAACTGTTCGATGCTGACGATGAATTTGCCGCCCATCCGCACCAGTTGTTTCGGCGAGCCGTCGCGCTCGCGGTAAGCGTTGTCGGTCGAGCCCGGCGTCGCGTCAATGCCCGTGAAGCTGCGCAGATCAACTGGGTCGGGCGCCGTAGACCACGTCCCGCCGAAGAAATCGGGATAGGTCACCTGCAACCAGAGCGTGCTCCATCCGCCCGACGAATGGCCGGTCAGAAAACGCGCGTACGCTTTGTTGGCCAGGCGGAATCGCTTTTCGAGATGCGGGATGAATTCTTCTGTCAGGGCCTTTCCCCACGGGCCGTTGTTCAAAGAATCGGCGAATTCGTGATGGCCGGTCGGGAACGAGCCGTCCAGATAAACGTGAATCATCTCGGCGCTCTTGTCCTCGCCGCTCTCTCTGACGATTTGGCCCCCCTGTCGCCATGCCGCGGTATGGTCTCCGCCGAAGCCGTGGACGTGATAGACGCCCGCGTAGGTCTTCTTCGGGTCTTTGCCATAACTCGGCGGCAGAACGACCCCGGCGCGCATCGTGATCGCGCGCCCCCAGAATTTGGTAAGCATCGGGCTCTGAAATTCGACGAGCTTGACGTTCCCGGTGTCTGCGGGTTTGAAGCGCGCGGGAGCCGAACGAGTCAACGTCAATTCAATCGGCTTGGCGTCCGCCGGGTTCAGGTTTTCGACTTTGACGACGGCGCTGGTCAGATCACCCTCGTCCTCTCCGTGGTAAGCGTAGCTGTGATCAGGGTCGAGCAGAGCCATCACTTGATACGTCCCCGGCTTGGCCTGGGAGAACGGCCTCGGATAGGCTTTCATATTGGGATCGAATTCGACAGTGGCGTCGGGGGCTAAATACTCGACCTCCGTCGCGGCGACCCAGGTCGAGCCGGGGATGAAGCCCATCTCGATTGTCTGCATCTCACGCGGCGCGCCGGTCATCAACAGCAGCAAGCGGCCCGAGGCGCCTTTCGGCGCGAGCCCTTTCGAGAGTGTGACGCGGAACCGCAGTGGCGATTCGTGTTCCTGATTTCGTGTCGCGGCGGAAGATGAGAAGAAAAGAAGCGCGCAGAGGGCGGATAAGACAAAACTTGGACGGCGAAGCATCGAGCAGAATCCTTTCATTAACTTTCGAGTCGGGAAGACGGAGCCTTGAAGCGCGATTATTCTTACCCAAATCGAAAAAAAGCGATACGGCGCCGGCGCTCTTTAATCACTTACCGCCACGCGAGGTCACGATCTCGCGCGCGGCGGCCCACTGCATGATGTCCTGTCGGTTGATCGCGGCGGCCATCAGTTCAGGAAACAGATCGGGAGTGCAGGCGAAGGAAGGGATGCCGAATCCGGCGAAGGCCGAGGCGACGCCGTGGTCGTAACCCGGCGCGCCTTCGTCGTTGAGCGCGAGCAGCGCGATGAATTGGACCCCGGCGCCGACCAATGCGGCGGCGCGTTTGAGCATCTCCTGTTGATTGCCGCCTTCGAACAGGTCGCTGATCAAAACCAGGATCGTGTCGTGCGGCTGCCGGACCAGGCCCTGACAATATCCCAACGCGCGGTTAATGTCCGTGCCCCCGCCCAGTTGCGCTCCGAAGAGCAATTCGACCGGGTCGGAAAGTTCCGCCGTCAAGTCCACAACGGCGGTGTCGAAGACGACCATCTGCGTTCTCACTGAAGGCAATGAAGCGAGCACGGCGCCGAAGACGCCGGAATATACCACCGAGGTCGCCATCGAACCGCTCTGGTCGACGCACAGGATGATATCGCGCAGAGCCGAACGCTTTCGTCCGTATCCGATGCGCGTTTCAGGAATGATCGTTTTGTATTCCGGCTGATAGTGTTTGAGGTTGGCGCGAATAGTGCGCGGCCAATCGATTTCGTTGTGGCGCGGACGGCGGTTGCGCGCGGCCCGGTTCAGGCTGCCGATCACCGCTTGCCGCAGCGGTTCGGCCAGCCTGCGTTGTAGTTCTTCTACGACGCGTCGGACGACAATGCGCGCGGTCTCCTTGGTCTTCGCCGGCATCACGCCGCCGAGCGACATCAGGTCAGCGACCAGATGAACGTCAGGCTCAACCGCTTCGAGCATCTCGGGTTCGAGCAGCATCCGGCGCAGGTTCAAGCGGTCGAGCGCGTCCTGCTGCATTACGCGGACGACCGACGACGGGAAATATTCACGGATGTCGCCGAGCCAGCGCGCGACGCTCGGCGCGGAACTTCCCAAACCGCCCTTGCGGTCGGAGTCGTAAAGCGCGGCGAGCGCCCGATCCATCGCCAGATCGGCGCCGCTCAGGCCGCAGCCCGTGCCGTCGTTTTCATCGCCGCCCAGAATCAACCGCCAGCGGCGCAGGCGTTCATCTTCAGTTTTCATGTGTGAACCAATCCAGTATTTGTTACTTCTCCGGCAATTTACTGATAGCCGCCTTCAGTTCTCCGGGCAGGCTGATCTGTTCGAAAACGAGCGCGTCGGTTGTCAGCGCATAAACCCGCTTCCCCCTCGCAACCGCCCACAGTTTCATCGAATGCTTCGAGATAAAATTGCCCCTCCCCTCCCTTTTATATTCGGTAGCGCGTTTTAAAGCCGCCTCGGTCGTCGAATAATCTTCGACCCTCATCCAGTACCTGGGTCTGTAACTGCCTTTAAAGTAGGCAGTCCTAAGAAAGAGAGTTACTCCCGACACTGGGCCATACGCTTTTGCGTCATCCTCTTCAATCTTAAATGTCGTATTGTAATTTTCGGTTTGACGTGTGGTAGAGGTCAGCTTCAATCGCTTCAGGATCGGGCGAAGTTCCGCCCAATCAAGTTGCGTTTCTTTTTGGCCGTAGTCGCTAAAGGACAAGAATGATATGACTATCGCGATAAGAAATTGCATCTCCGCTCCTAAAAAAGAAACTCAGACAGTTTCTATGCCCAACAATTTGGCAATCAGCGGCAACACGGCTTCGGCGCGCGCCTGATCGAAATCTTCGGCGCGCGGCCGTTCGCCAATTGCCGCGCGGCTGGCGCCCGTCATCCCGCGCCGCGCCCGCTCGCCGATCTGCCTGCGTTCGGGCGAGGTGAACGTCGAAAAAGTGCGACGCAGCAACGGCGCCAGCGCGGTGAAGCCCTCGTTCGGCAGCGCCGTCAACCATTCATCCAGCGTCCGCCACAACGCCTCGTCGTGTAGTAACAACAGACCGCTGCCTTTCAGGAACCCTTCGATCCAGGCCGCCGCCTGCGCCGGTTCGTTCGCGGTCGAAAGCGCCAGGCTCAAACGCCGCGACGCCTCGTCCGCCGCAAACACGCCCGCGTCCACCAGCAGCCTGCAACATCTTCCCGCGACCAATCCGTGCAAGCCGCGTTGATCGGCCAGTCGCATCATCACGACGCGCCATGACGCCAGATGTTCTTCGTTCTGCAAAAGACCAATCGCGGCGTTGACGCTGACGACGCGGTCGAACATGGCCGCCGCCGCCTCGTCGTTGAGCGAAGCGCACGCGCCCGGCAACCCGATGCAGACGCGCGCGACCAGGCCGGCGACTACTTCGCCAACCATCGCCGCGTCGGTTCCGCGCACGTTGCCGTAGCGTTGAACGTTGGCGAGCGGCGGCAGCGCGTCCATCAAATGCGCCACGTCGCTGGCCACGGCGGCTTCGGCTTGCAGGCGCGCCGTCACGTGGCTGACCGCGCCGGGCAGGTCGGCGAGCAGCGACTGATCGAGCAGATTGGTCAGCGCCGGCAAATCGTTTGCGCGATCCGCCGCGTCGCGCGCGAAGGCCGTCGCGGCCTCATAGATCGTATTCCCCCAGACGCCCGCTTCGATCAACGCGACGACGAATTCGGGCTGCCATCGCAATCGCCAGATTTCATGGAACGTGCCTTTGCCGCCGGCCCGCTGCGTCTCGCCCCAACTGACCCCGAGCAGAGTCAAACGATGGAGCAGCCGGCTGCGATCCAGATCGTTTGGCTTGCGCAGATCGAGGTCGAGCGCGCGCTCCAGCGCTTCAGCAGGCAACCGCAGCCGCTTCTGTTCGCGCGCCAAATCCTGCTGCAGCGGCGCGAGCGGCGTCTCTTCGGGCACAGAGCCGAGCGTTTCGCCGACGATCAGCTTCTCGTGAATCAATCGCAGCGGCAGATCGTCGCCGAAACAGAAGACCGATCGCGTCGCCTCGTTCAATTCTGGCAAGCCAGGCAGCGGGCGGTCGCGCAAAGCCGCCAATGTTTCAGCCAATCTCACGGCCTCGATCACATGCGCGGAAGAGACGTCAATGTCTTCCTCGCGCAGCAACCGCGCCACGCGCGTCATCCATCGAATCGGCACGGCGTCGCGCGCGGTCCATAAATGGTGATACCAGCCGGGCGATTCGACGCCTGCGCCGTAGCCACTGTGGTATGACAACCGCCCGTATGTCCACGGAGTCCACGTCGCCTGGGTTTTGATCTTCGGCAAGCCTTTCAACAACTCCGCGTCATCCTTCGCCGAAGGAGTGTTCCCGGCGTCAACCGTGAGCGCTGGCGCATGCCATGCGCCGCACACGACCGCGATTCGCTTGAACCCTTCCTGCGACGCGGCTCGAATCGTCTGCCTCATCCAAGCTTCTCGTTGGGCTTCACGCCGGGCCTCCCGTTGATCTTCTTGTCGAACCTCCGGCGAGGCCCCGCCTTGTTCGATTGGTCTCTCGGCGGGCAGAGCCGATTCGCGCAGCGCCGCCATCGCTTCCAGGATCGCGGCGAAGAGATCGGCGCCGTCACGCCTGTGCTCGACCATATGCTCCCACCAGCGCTCGCCGTCGCTGTAACCTGCGGCCGCGGCCAACTGGCCTATAGGGTCGTCGTGGATTCGAGATTGGGGGTCAGAAATTTGAGATTCGGGATGTGAATCTTGAGATTCGCGGTCTGAAACTTGAGATTCCGGATTGTCCTCAATCGCCAATCGGTGCGATTGCGGCAAATCCATAAACCGCACGGCGATCTTGCGCGCCAGCCCGTAACCGAGCGCCTGCCATTCGGGAGAGAAGACGGCGAAAGGATAAAAGACCGCGCGCTGCGGTTGATCGGGAGGGTAGATCAACAGCGCGACCGGCGGCTTCATCTGTCGATGCGCCAGCAGCGACAGCGCGTCAGCCGCATCGGGCGGGCCTTCGACCAGAACGCAATCGGGCCGCAATGTTTCCAACGCCTGACGCAGGCTGCGCGCCGAACCGGGCCCGTGATGACGAATGCCGAAGATATGGTAACTCGGGGTTGGGGGTAGGGGGTTGGAGGATGGTCGTTGAGACATCAGATTTATCTATTCTTCGTCAGAGCGTTGCGCAAGCTGTAGAGTTGTTTGCTCAAAGAAATTGTTTGATCCAAGAGCCTGTCCGTTATTTCCTCCGAAAGATATTTCAGGCGTTTGGCGATCTCAATCTGAGTTTGCATTTCCGCGAGCGAACCTTGCGCAATCGAAATGAAATTCAAAAACTCTTTAGTGTGCTCTCTCGCATGCCCCTCTGCAATGTTTGAGGGAATCGAAACTGCCGCTCGCCTCAGTTGATTTGTCAATCCATATATTTCTTGCGGTGGAAACGACTGTGTTTCGCGATAAATCTCTGTAACCAAATCGACACCACCCTGCCAAACTATCAAATCCCTATAGCTTTTGATCTTTGAGTCTTTTTTATCCATACGTTTTCCTTTTCTACTGAAACTCCGGTTGTACCTACCAATCCCCAGCCCCTATCCCCCAACCCCAATATCACGACACGCGCGGTACAAATCCTTCCACCCGTCGCGCTCCTTAACCACCGTCTCCAAATATTCCAACCACACTACGCGATCTTGCACCGGGTCCTTGACCACCGCGCCGACCAAGCCTGACGCGACGTCGTTCGAGCGCAATTGGCCGTCGCCGAAATGGGCGGCGAGCGCGAGGCCGCTGTTGACGACAGAGATCGCTTCGGCCGTGCTCAACGTGCCACTCGGAGATTTGAGTTTGGTCTTGCCGTCCTGCGTCTTGCCGTCGCGCAGTTCGCGGAAGACGGTCACGATGCGGCGAATCTCGCCGAGCGCGGGCGGCTCGGCGGGCAATTCCAGCGCGCGTCCCAGAGCCTCGACGCGCCGCCTGACGATCTCGACCTCTTCGTCGGCGGTTTCGGGCACGGGCAGGATCACCGTGTTGAACCGGCGTTTGAGCGCGGACGAAAGCTCGTTCACGCCACGGTCGCGGTTGTTGGCCGTGGCGATCACGTTGAAGCCTTTGGCCGCCTGAACCTCATCGTTGAGTTCGGGAATGGGCAGCGTCTTTTCGGAGAGAATGGTGATCAACGTGTCCTGGACGTCCGAAGGGATGCGGGTCAGCTCTTCGACGCGGGCGATCTTGCCGTTTTGCATCGCGCGCATCATCGGGCTCGGCGTGATGGCTTCGCGCGAAGGGCCTTTAGCCAGCAGGATGGCGTAATTCCAGCCGTAGCGAATGGCCTCTTCGGCCGTGCCGGCCGTGCCCTGCACTAGCAGCGTAGAATCGCCCGAGATCGCCGCGGCCAGGTGCTCGCCCAACCACGTTTTGGCCGTGCCGGGGACGCCCAGCAACAACAGCGCGCGGTCGGTCGCCAACGTCGCAATTGCGATCTCGACCAGCCGCCGCCGGCCAATATATTTCGGCGCGACTTCAAAACCGCTGTCGAGTTTGCCGCCGAGGATGTAAATGGCGACTGCCCACGGCGAGAGACGCCAATTGGGCGGGCGCTGGCGATCGTCGACCTTGGCGAGTTCGCTCAGCTCTTCGGCGAACTGTTGTTCAGCATGTTCGCGCAGTAACGCCGTTTCGCCCTTCTTATCAGACTTTTTCATTGATTGATCTCCTTGAGCATTTCGTGACGGAATTGAATGAAATCCAGGAATCGTTCCAGCGCGGGCGGGCGATCAGTCCATCGCTTCGTGGCTTCGGCAAGTCGCGTTATCGCTTCGGGAATCAGCGCCGGATCGAGGGAGCGGCCGATGGCGTGGGCTAAACCCGTCCACAGCCAATCGAACTTGAACTTGTCTGTCGCCGCATGATGCAGCAGATTGTCAATGACGGCGCGGCTCAGAGCCTCGCCCCACTGACGCTGGCAAGACATGACGCAATTGTACGCCGGTTTGGACATGTCCAGTGAAGGGTCGGTTCTCAACAACTCGACAATGAAATCCTCCTGCCGCGTTTGCGGCAGGACCTGAAATAATGATACCGCCTCCGCCCCTTTAATAGGTTTGGCGAGCAGCGCGTCGGCCCATTCCGTATCCCGGCAAAGCCGCGCCGCCTGCGACCATCCTTCGAGCAACACGTTCTTCCAATCGCCGCGTTTCGCGGCCGCGATCAAATCATCGATCGGCCAGCCCGATTCCTGCGCCCAGATCTTTGGCGGGATCAACCCGAGCATCTGCTGCAACCACCAGGCCTTTTCGCCGATGCCCCGAAAATCGGGCTTCGGCTCCACGCCGTCGCGCTGCATTGCCTTGTCGCACGCTTCCGGCAGAGTGACCTCTATTGTCTTGCGCCTCAGCTTGTTCGATTTGAACTTCAGCAGCGGCAGCGCGCGTTCGAGCGCCCGCCGGCGCAAAGCCGATTCCGGCAGACGAGCGAGCAGATCGGCGGCCGCGCCGCGAACTTCCTTGCGCCGGTCGTCCAACGCGGCCTCAAGGAAAGTTTCATCGTCGAGGCTCAAGCCGTTCTCAAGCGCGGCAAGAAAGTCGGCGCGGTCTTTCGGCGATTCCTGCGACCAGGTTGACGCCAACAGTTCTCTCGCGCGCGTCGTATCTCTTTTTCGCAATTCGGCCAGAACCGCCCGTCGCTGCTCGCTATTGCCCGTCTCCCACAGTGTTTCGTCGAATCCGCCGACGGCGTAACTCCAATCCGGATTCTGCGCAGCCAGCCAACGCCCCCGCGCGCCCAACACAGGCAGAATCGCCTCGCGCAACTCCAGAGTTCGACCGAGTTCGAGCAGCGGCGGCAATAACTCTTCCGACACGCGACGCCCCGCCGCCGCCGTCTTCGCCATCCACTCCGGCAAAAGCTCCCTGTATTCTCCACGGAGCATCATCGCCAGATGGATCGCCGCCCGCTCGCCGCAACGCGGCGCGTCATCAGGCTCGCAGGCTTCCGGCAATGGACGCGCGTCATTCAACGGCAATGTCCCGGCGCGATCGTAAAGCGACACCAGCGCCGCCGCGCCAAGCAGCGCGCCTTCGCGGTCGTTCTGATCGAGTTGCGCGAGCAGACCGCCGAGCTTGTCCGGAGCCCCGTTGAGCGAGGGCGATTTCCTCTCGCAGCCGATCAAAGCAGTGTTGGTGATTTCAGTCCACAAACTCATCAGGAAATGTCCTTGTAGTAATGAATAACTGTAGTTTCCGGTTTTTGATCTCTGAAAGATGGTAGGAAATGCGAGGAGCGGTTGCGCTCCTCGCAAAGTTGTTCGATGTTTTTGGTGACCAAACCTAAAACAGAGCCGAACAACGATGAATATCCTACCATCAGTA
>DATCXQ010000152.1:0-14321 GCA_036565725.1 Blastocatellia bacterium | reverse complement strand
CTGCCCCGGTTTGGGCTTACATGCGCCACCGGGGCAGACACGCAGGTCTGCCCCTACCGTACACGCAATTGCAAACCGATCTATTCGGCCTCAGCCGAAGACGACGGCCGAACCTCAGTTTCACCCCCATAGTCGCGAGGGGACTCGGACGGAGCGTCCTTTGAAGCGAGAGGAGCTCCCCCAAACGCCGTCGCGAGACGACTCGGATGGAGCATTCTTTGAAGTCTGGGTAAAATGCGTTCGACGTCTTTATCGAATCGCTGAAACTGGAGATCGAATGACGAAAGAGAATTCAACGACGACGCGGCGCTCCGAACAGATTCTGCAGGAGCTGTTGCGCAACGGCGAGGTGGCGGTCGACAAGCTCGCCGAACAACTGAATGTTTCCGAAGCGACGATCCGCCGCGACCTGACTGAACTGGAGCGACAGGGGCTGCTGTTGCGCAGTCACGGCGGCGCGGTCCCCGTCGCGCCGATGCTCTACGAACCGTTCCGCCATCTCTCTTCCTTTCAGGAGCAGGAGGAGAAATGCGCCGCCGAGAAGCGCCGGATAGGGCTGCTGGCGGCGAGCCTGATCGCCGACGGCGAGATCATCGCCATCGGCGCGGGCACGACGACCACCCAGGTCGCGCGCAGCATCCGCCACCGCAAGGGCATCACTGTGTTGACCAACGCCCTCAACGTGGCGATGGAACTCAGCCACCTGGCCGACATCAAAGTCATAATGACCGGCGGCAATCTGAGCGGCGACTGGTTCGCCCTGGTCGGCGACGTGGCGCAGCGCAACGTCGGTGAGATATTCGTGGACAAAGCTTTCATCGGCGTGGACGGCATTCACGCCGAACATGGGCTGACCACCAATTACCCCGACCAGGCCTCGATTCACCGCGCGATGATGCGACAGGCGCGGCAGCGGATAGTGGTCGCCGACCACCGCAAGATCGGCGTGGTCGGCTCCTCGCTCATCTGGCCCGCGTCAGACTTCCACACCCTGGTTACAGACAAGGCCACCTCCGATAGGGCCATCAAATCTTTTGCCGCGAAAAACATCAACGTCCTCCGAGCCTGATTGCGGAATGCGGAATGCGGAATGCGGATTTATTCCTTCCGAGAGTCCTGCTTGTATAGCGGCGCCTCTCGCACGAGACAGTTCATCCACTATAAATTGCATTCCGCATTCCTCGCTTGACCTCTGTTCATTTCGGTGATAAATACGCAGACACTTGCTGGATTAGGCAAGATACAAGCAGTTTTATTGTCCTACTCTCTTAAGAAATAAGTCAGGGCTTCGTCTCCACCTGGGGGCGATTCTATTAGGTTGCTTTGCCGGGATTGACCTGCAGAAGTCGCCCTCGCTCATCCGCTGGGCAAGCGCGGCAATCAATAACAGAACTTTCCGAAACAAAGTAAGGAGGTAGAGATGATCACAGGATTTCTCTCTAAGCGGTCGATCACTGCTCTGACGCTCGTGTTGTTGGCGGCGGCGACAGGTCTGGGGCAAAGCACCAGCGGCTCGATCACCGGGACAGTCAGAGACGGCGCGGGCGCTCCGGTCTCGGACGCCAATGTGCTGGTCACCAACCCGGCGACCAACCTGACGCGCAAAGTGACAACCAACAGCGCGGGCGGCTTCACGGCGGCGCAACTCCCGCCGGGCAATTACACCATCGCAGTCGAAAAGAACGGCTTTAAGAAGCTCGAGAAGACCAACATCGTTCTCAACGCCATCGACCTGGTCAACGCGGGCGACTTCACGCTCGACGTAGGCGCGGTGACCGACACCGTGACGGTTTCCGCAGAGGCTGCGCGGATCGAAATCCAATCCGAAACCGGCGAACGGTCCGGCATTGTCACCGGCACACAGATCAAAGACCTGGCGCTCAACGGGCGCAACTATCAAGACTTCCTGAGGACACTGCCAGGCGTTATCACCGGCACCGTCACCGGCAGCCAGACTTCCTCGTCCACCGGCAGGCTTGGCGATTACTCTGTTAACGGCACACGCACCAACCAAAAAGAATTGACCGTCGACGGATCATCGAACATTGACACCGGCAATAACGTCGACACGCACGCCTCGCTCAATCCCGACGCGATCGCCGAGGTCAAAGTGTTGACCTCTAATTTCCAGGCCGAATACGGAAGGGCCGGCGGGGCCTTTATCGCCGTCGTCTCCAAATCCGGGACTAGGGAATTTCACGGCGGCGGGCGCTACTTCTATCGCAACGAAGGACTGAACGCGAACAACTACTTCCGCAACGCCCAACAGGTCGACGCCTTTCGCAACAACGGAAAATCGGCGCGTCCCTTCTACCGCTACGCCAACGTCGGTTACGACATTGGCGGCCCGATCTATCTGCCGTTCCTCGGTTTCAACAAGGAGAAAAACAAACTCTTCTTCTACTGGAATCAGGAATGGTACGAGCAGCTTGTGCCGGAAGGAGTGCGTAACATCCGCGTACCGACTGCCGCTGAGCGCAACGGCGATTTCTCGATGACAACCGACGGCAATGGCGGCCGGGTATTCATCCGCGATCCGCGTCAGGCGCTTACCGACACCAATCGCTGCCAGGCCACGCCTACTACCAACATACGAGGCGACGTGGCGTATCAGGGCGCATGCTTCCCAAACAACATCGTCCCACGCGAATTGTGGTTTTCCAGCGGGCAGGCGATTCTAAATCTCTATCCGATGCCGAACGTGACGGGTAATCCGCAGTTCAACTTCACCTCATCCGTCTCTACGCTGTACCCGCGCCGCGAAGACATTCTTCGCATAGATTACAACATCACGGATCGGACGCGGCTGTCGGCCCGATACACGAACAACGCTGAGAAACGACTTCTAGCCTATGGCAGTTTCGCGAGCGATCTGAATTTCCCGTTCGCGCCAATCTCTTTCCCGCGCCCGGGCCGCAACGGCGTGTTGTCTTTGACGCACACTTTCAGCCCGACGCTGACCAACGAATTCATCTTCGGGCCTAGCAGCAACTTCATCGAGTTGAAGCCGGAGGGTGACAAGGCGCTGGCGAGCACAAACAACATCAATGTCCCGAAGTTGTTCCCGAATATCGGCGCGGGTTTCGTGCCGAACTTCCGCTTCGGCGGCATCGTCAACAATGCCTTCCCGTTCACCAATTACAACGGGCTGCCGTTCATCAATCAGAACCATACCTTCAACTTCATTGACAACGTCTCGAAGATCGTCGGCTCGCACTCGATCAAGGCGGGCATTTACGCGCAGCGCAGCCGCAAGGATCAGACCGCCTTTGCGCGCACCGACGGCGACATCAACTTCGACAATAACGGCAATAACCCGCTCAATTCGCAGCACCCATATTCCAACGCGCTGCTGGGCATCTACAACAACTACACACAGGCCGACGCTTTCCCTAAAGGGCTTTACCGCTACTGGAATGTCGAAGGCTACATTCAGGACAACTGGAAGGCGACGCGCCGGCTGACACTCGATTACGGGTTGCGCATCTCGTGGTACGAGCCGCAATACGACCGGCTGTTGCAGACTGGAGCGTTTAACCCCTCGGAATATGACCGGGCTCAAGCGTCCCGTCTCTACGTTCCGATATGCATCAACGGCGCCTCGACCTGCGCCTCAGGCGCCAACCGGCGGGCGGTGGATCCGGCCTTGCTCGTCCCCGGTTTCACGCCGACGAGCCAAAACACCCAGCCATCCAACTTCATCGCCGCGTTCGTGCCAGGGACCGGAAACAAAGCCAACGGGATTGGCCTGGCCAGCGATAACTATCCGCGGGGCGGCTACAACGATCGCGGCGCGCAGTGGGGGCCGCGCTTCGGCTTCGCTTACGATATTTTCGGCGATAGTAAGACCATAGTTCGCGGCGGGGCGGGCATTTCTTATGATCGTGTGCAGGGCAACATCGCGTTCGATCAAATCGCCAACCCGCCGACGGTATCGCAACCGCAACTCATCTTCGGTCGTCTCCAGGACCTGACGCGTGGCCAGTCCGGTCTGGAGGCGCCGTCGAATGTGGTCGGCTACGCCCGCGAAGGCTTTTTGCCGACGATCTACAGTATGAGCCTGGGCGTGCAACACGACATCGGCTACAACACGGTCATTGACATTTCGTATGTCGGCACACTCTCGCGCCACCTCTTCCTGGCGCGCGAGCTGAATGCGATCCCCTTCGGCTTTCTCTTCACCAAAGCCGCGCAAGACCCGACACAGTTCGCGGGTGGCGTAGTGCCGGATTCCGATCCGGGCATTTCACAGGCCCACAAAGACGCGGGGCTGAAGTTCGACGGCACGAAGGCGTTGCCGGCCAACCTCGTCCGGCCATTCCCCGGACTGGGAGGCATTCGGTTCGAGGAGAACGTCGCGACTTCAAACTTCAACTCGCTGCAAGTGGCGGTCAATCGCCGCTTCTCGCGCGGGTTCAGTTACAGCATCGCTTACACATGGTCGAAGGCGATGGGCGTGGCCGCCGGCGACGGCAGTTTTGTCAACCCTTACAACACCCGGCTCTATGATTACCGGCTGTTGGATTTCGACCGCACGCACGCCTTCACCGCGACTTACATCTATGACGTGCCGAAGCTGGGCAGGAAATTGGGCGACAACCGCTTCACTCGCGGCCTGCTCGACGGGTGGCAGATTTCAGGCATCACTTCGCTGATCAGCGGCAATCCGTTCGAGCTCGGCGTTGGAGTCGGTGGGGGCGTCAACGCCAACCAGCGCATCACCGGCTCCTGGACTGAACCGTCGCGCTTCCGGTTGAAAGGCGATCCGAAGAACGGCCCGAACGGATTGTTGATCAATCCGGGTTCGTTCATTATCCCTGAGCTTGGCAGTCTGGGCCTGGGCGAACGCACGTACATGAGGAATCCGGGGATCAACAACACCGACCTGTCGCTCTTCAAGAACTTCTACATCGGTGATCCCGACAAGGGCAGACTGATTCAGCTGCGTCTGGAAGCCTTCAATGTCTTCAACCACACGCAGTTCTCCGGCATCAACACAGGCACTGCCCTTTCATTGCCGAACGGAACATCCAACGACAGCATTTTCGGCACGCCGGCCAATAGCGCCACGCCGACCAACCCCTACAGCACACTGGTGATCACCAACAATCTGCGGAACGGGCCGGTCGAAGGCTCGACCGTGCCATTGGGTCAACGCTTCGGCGAATATAACGGCGCGCGCGACCCGCGCACCATTCAACTTGGAGTAAAGATTTACTTCTGAGAGGCTGAGTCTAATCTCCAGTCATTGCTAAAGTGCGGCGGGCTGTTGTTGGTAGCTCGCCGCACGATTTTTAGTAATGCGCCGCATTCTTCACAATGGCGTTTCTGATCACAATTCTGTGCCTGCTCTCTCCCCTGCCCTGGCAGGCGCCCCAGGTTAATGATGTCGCGGACCGCTTCAATCGCGCGATGGAGTTGCAGCGGCAAGGCGCGTTGAAAGAGGCCGCGGCTGAATACCGCGCGATTCTCACCCGCGCGCCCAATTACGCCGAGGCCCAGGCCAACCTTGGCGCCGTGCTGGCTCGGCTGGGCGATTACGAAGGGGCTATTGCGTCGTATGAAGCGGCGATGCGACTCAAGCCGGAATTGACCCCGGTTCTACTCAATCTGGGCATCGCGCATTACCGCGCCGGGCAGTTTGCGAAAGCGGTAGAAGTGTTGGGGCGTTTTCTGGTTGTCGCGCCCGACCACGCGCAGGCCCGCCAGTTGGTGGGAGTCTCGCTGGTCGAGTTGGGACGCGACGCCGAGGCGATCACCTACCTGGAGCCGGCCTTGTCATCGTCGCAAACAGAAACGACGGCGCTTTACAGTCTCGGCCTTGCCTATTTGCGATTGCGGCGAGGCGATGTCGCCGATGTGGCGAAGCGTCTCGCCGCTCGTGAAGACGGCGCGGCGTTGTCGCGTCTGCTGCAGGGGCAGGCGCATCTCGAAGGATTCGCGTTCGAGAAGGCGGCGACCGAGTTGGAAGCGGCGGTGAAGGTCTCGGCGGATTTGCCTCGAATCCACTTCCTGCTCGGACTGGCCTATTTCAAACTCGGACGATTGCCGGAAGCGCGCGAACGGCTAGAACGCGAGCTTAACCGCGATCCGGATGATTTCCTGACCCTCTATTACCTCGCTTCGCTGTCGGAGAAGCAGAACGACCTCGACTCCGCCGGCCGCCGCGTCGAAGCGGCGCTCGCGCAGCAACCGCAATCCGTCGAGGCGCTGACGCTCGCCGGGAGCGTGTTTTTCAAACAGGGCCGGACGGCCGAAGCGGTTCGCGCGCTGGAGCGGGTCGCTCGCGAGCAACCCGACAATTCGGAGGCTCGTTATCTGTTGGCGCGGGGCTACCAGAAGCTAGGGCGAAGGCAGGAAGCCGCCCGCGAGTTCAAGGAAGTCGAACGCCTCAAAGCGCAGGCGAATGAGCGCGAAAAAGAACGCAAGCCCGAGCGCTGATAGTTTGCGGTTCGTAGTCTCGCCTTTAGGCGGAAGCTTTCGCAACTGAAACATTCCGGCTAAAGGCGGCGCTTCAAACAAAAGGAGAATCAATGAAAGCCTTCCGGCGACGTGAGTTTCTAGGGGCCGCGGCGGCCGGCGGCGCCGCCCTGATGATGGGCGCCAAGTCGCCAGCGTTAAACCTCGTTCCGCATTACGCGTTCAGCGCGCCGCAAGCGGCGGACGCCAGAATAGAAATCCTGCTCAACGAGAAGATCGGACAGATCTCGCCGGACATTTACGGACACTTCGTCGAGCACCTGGGCGGCGTGGTCTACGACGGCATCTGGGTGGGCGAAGATTCCAAGGTCCCGAACGTCGGCGGCATTCGGAAAGAGTTGATCGATCACATGCGGCGGATCAAGGCGAGCGTCGTGCGTTGGCCGGGCGGCTGTTTCGCCGACAGCTACAACTGGCATGACGGCGTCGGGCCTCGCAAAGATCGCCCGCGCCGGACCAATTTCTGGGTGGACAATCGGGGCAATCGAGCCAGCCAGGCGTATGCGAACCTCAACACCGGCCCGCAGAAGTATGAGCCGAACTGGTTCGGCACGAACGAGTTCGTGCGCTTCTGCAAGCTGACCGGCATGAAGCCTTACATCGCCGCAAATCTGCGCAGCCTGCCAGCCAAAGACTTCTACGAATGGATCGAATATTGCAACGCCCCGGCGGGCGAAACCACTCTCTCGGGCGCGCGCGCCGCCGCCGGCGACCGCGAGCCGTTCAACGTCGAGTTCTGGGGTATCGGCAACGAATCTTGGGGCTGCGGGGGCCGCTTCACGGCGGAAGAGTACTCGACTGAATTCCGCCGCTTCATCGCCTGGGCGCCGCGCTACGGCGTTAATCTCAAATACATCGCCGCCGGGCCGAACGGCGGCGACATCAACTGGACGCGCGGCTTCTTCAACAGCATGGTCGCCAAGGGCGCGAACCAGTTGAACTCGGTCTACGGTTGGGCGCTGCACTACTACGCCAACACCACCGGCGCCGGCAATGCGCTCGAATACACGACCGACGAATGGTACGAGCTGATCGCGCGTTCCGACCGCATGGAATCGCTGATCGAGCAGCACTGGGCGGTGATGGGCGAGAGCGACCCTCAGCATCGCGTCAAGCTCATCGTCGACGAATGGGGCGCATGGCACAATCAACATCCGAGCCTGCCGGCGGGCTACCTGTTCGGCTATCCCGGGACGCTGCGCGACGCGCTGATCGCCGGACTCACGTTGGACACGTTCAACCGGCACGCCGACAAGGTGGTGATGGCCAACGTGGCGCAACTCATCAATACCATCCACTCGCTTTTCATCGCCTATGAGGACAAATTCGTCGCCACGCCGAACTTCCACGTCTTCGAGATGTACGCCGCGCATCAGGGCGGACAGGCGGTGCGGACGCTCTTCTCCGCGCCGACTCTGAGCTTCAAACGAGCCGCTCCGAATCCGCCGCCGCAGGCGATGGCGCAGATGTCGCCGCAGCAGCGGGCGCGGATGCAGGCCGAAGCTCAGGCCACGCCCACTCTATGGGGATTGCAAGGCTCGGCGTCGTTGAACGAAAAGACGCTGACGCTGACAGTAGTCAACCCGCACGCGACCGAAGCCCGCGAGACGGAGATCGCCGTTCGCGGAGCCAGGGTTCAATCGGGCCAGGCGACGACGCTGACCGCCAAAGACATTCATGCGCACAACAACTTTGAAGACCCGCGGGCTTTGACTCCGTCGAATTCCACCGTGCAGGCGCAGAGCGGAGCGGTGGCATATCGCTTCCCTGCGGCGTCTGTGACGCGCTTGCAACTCTCGCTTGCTTGAACGCCGGTTATTGAGAAATAAATGGCGCCACGCAATACGGCGTAGGGGCAGACCTGCGTGTCTGCCCCGGCGTGATTAGACACGCGCCTTCCGGGGCAGACACGCAGGTCTGCCCCTACGCTATGGTTGCGCTATTTATTCAAAGACCATTAGTCGGCGAGGCTTGATCGCCAAACGCCGCCGACTGGAATCGGTGCTGCGGAACGCGCTCTCCCGAATCTTGTAGTTTCATTCAATTTACCAACGAACGCTGCGGACTTATGAAAAAACCAGGTATTCAACCAATACTTCTGCTGGCGCCCGTCGCGCTGATTTGCGCGGCGGTCCTGTCGCCCCCGCGGGCGCAATTCGCGCAAACGCAATCCGACGCCGTCACCGTTCAGGTAGACCGGCCCGGCGCGGCAATCTCTCCGACGCTCTTCGGGCTGTTCTTCGAGGACATCAACTTCGGCGCCGACGGAGGGCTCTATCCCGAGCGAGTGAAGAATCGCTCGTTCGAGTTCCCTGACCCGATGATGGGTTGGAAGCGACTCGCGCGCGGCGAGGCGAAAGGGACGCTGCAAATTTATGACGCCGGTTCACGAAGCAGCCGTCCCAACGCGCATCACCTGCAAATCACAGCTGACTCCAGTGGCGGTTTCGGCGTCACGAATGAAGGCTTTCGCGGAATGGGCGTTGAGCAGGGCAAGGAATACCTCTTCTCTGTTTCCGCGCGCAACGTGGGCGACACATCCGCCGCGTTGCGCGTCGAAGTGGAAGACGCCGACGGAAAGAAGCTCGGCGAGGCCGGGATCACAGGCTTGACGCCGGCTTGGAAAACCTACACTGCTGTCATTCGCCCCGCGGCGACTAACGGCAAGGCTCGATTGAATCTGTTGATGGACGGGCCAGGCAAGGTTGACGTCGATCTGGTCTCTCTCTATCCAAAAGAGACGTGGAAGAACCGTCCGAACGGGCTGCGCGCCGACCTGGTTCAACTGCTCAGTGATCTGAAGCCTGGCTTTCTGCGCTTCCCCGGCGGGTGCATTGTCGAGGGTCGGCATCTGGAGACGCGCTATCAATGGAAGACGACCGTCGGCGATCTCACGGATCGCCGCCTGATCGTCAACCGCTGGAACACCGAGTTCAGGAATCGCCCCGCGCCAGATTACTATCAATCGTTCGGCCTCGGCTTTTACGAACACTTCCTGCTGAGCGAAGACATCGGCGCCGAGCCTCTGCCTATCCTCAACTGCGGAATGGCCTGTCAATTCAATTCGTCTGAACTGGCTCCGCTCGACGACCTGGACCATTACATTCAAGACGCGCTCGACCTGATCGAATTCGCCAACGGCTCCGCCGCGACCGCCTGGGGGCGCAAGCGCGCCGCGATGGGACATCCGGCGCCGTTCAACCTGAAGATGATCGGTGTCGGGAACGAGCAGTGGGGGCCGCAGTACGTCGAACGCTACGAACGCTTCGCCAAGGCGATCAAAGCGAAATATCCGAAGATCACGCTCATTACCAGCGCCGGGCCGTTCGCGGGCGACGATCGGTTTCGTTATCTGTGGGGCGAGATGCGCCGCCTGAAGGCCGACATAGTGGATGAGCATTACTATATGGCGCCGAAATGGTTCCGCGACAACGTCGGGCGCTACGACGATTATCCGCGCACGGGACCGAAAGTCTTCGCTGGCGAGTACGCGGCGCAGAGTTCCGGCCGCGGCGGCCTTCCCGAAAACCGCAACGACTGGGAGTGCGCGATGTCTGAAGCCGCCTTCATAACCGGCCTGGAACGAAACGCCGACGTGGTGCTGATGTCGTCTTACGCGCCGCTCTTCGCCCACGTGGACGCCTGGCAATGGACGCCCAACCTGATCTGGTTCGATAGCCTGCGATCGTACGGGACGCCCAGTTATTACACGCAAAAATTGTTCAGCATACATCGCGGCAGCCGCGTCCTGCCCGTCCAGATCAACGGCTCGGCGAAGAATGGACAGCAAAATCTCTTCGTCAGCGCCTCGATTGACGACCGGACGGGCGAGGCGGTTCTCAAGATTGTGAACACTGAAGCGGCGCCGCGAGAGATTCGCATCAATCTGGCCGGAGGGCTTGCCGGCGCGGCCAAAGTCGGTTCGCCGGGCAAGGCGTTCGTTCTGGCCGGGTCTGATTTGAAGGCCGAGAACAGTCTGGATGAGCCGACAAAGGTTGAGCCTGTCGAGCGACAAGTCGCCGTTTCTTCAGGCGAGTTTACTTTTACGCTGGCTCCGAATTCGCTTTCCGTTTTGCGGATTCCAGTGAAATAACAATGAGGACAATGCATGAAACGACGTGAGTTCATCAAGACAGGTTTGGCCGGCGGCGTTCTGGCGCTGACCGGCGGGCGCTTCGCCGCGCAGGAGGCGCGGATGGCAGACGCGAGAATAGAGATTTTACTGGACGAGCCGATCGGCAGAATCGCGCCGGAAATCTACGGCCACTTCGTCGAGCACCTGGGCGGCGTGGTCTACGACGGCATCTGGGTAGGCGAGGATTCGAAGGTACCCAACATCGGCGGCGTCAGGCAAGCGATCGTCGAAGCGATGAAGCGAATCAAGGCGAGCGTCATCCGGTGGCCGGGCGGGTGTTTCGCCGACAGCTACAACTGGCGCGACGGCGTCGGGCCTCGCAAAGACCGCCCCCGCCGTCCTAACTTTTGGATAGACGCGCGGGAATGGCCCAAAGGCGCCCCGGACGGCCCGTGGAAATACGACCCAAATCATTTCGGGACCGATGAATTCCTGCGCTTCTGCCAATTGAGCGGGGCGCAACCCTATCTGGCGGCCAACGTGCGCAGCCTCACGGCGAGAGATTTTTACGATTGGGTCGATTACTGCAATTCGCCGGCGGGAACGACGACGCTGGCCGAGATGCGAGCCGCCGCCGGCCAACGCGACCCCTGGAATGTGCGCTATTGGGGCGTGGGCAACGAATCGTGGGGCTGCGGCGGCTCGTTCACTCCTGAAGAGTACGCCGTCGAATATCGCCGCTTTATGGAATGGGTTCCGCGCTATGGCCTCAACCTGGCCTTCATCGGTTCTGGGCCGAACTCCGGCGATCTTAGCTGGTCGCGCCGTTTCTTTGGCCGGCTGGCTGAAAAAGGCGGATTCGGCCGGATGTGGGGTTGGGGGCTGCATCATTACTCCTGGAACGTGACCGGCGGGCGGACCAACGACTGGTTCGAAGGCAAGGGCGACGCGGTGAAATATCCCGACGAGGAATGGTACGAACTGCTCAGCGAGGCCAACCGTACGGAGAAACTGATCACCGATCACTGGGCGATAATGGGAGAATTCGACCGGCAGCATCGGGTCAAGCTGCTGGTGGACGAATGGGGCGCGTGGTACAAGCCCGGCAGCGAGGTCCACAACTCGCATCTGCTGGGCCAGCAGGCGACAATCCGCGACGCGGTGTTGGCCGGGCTGTCGCTCGACATCTTCCACCGCCACGCCGACAAGGTCGCGATGGCCAACATCGCGCAGCTCGTCAATTGTCTGCAATCGCTCTTCCTGGCGCACGAAGACAAATTCATTCTGACGCCGACCTATCACGTCTTCGACATGTACGCCGCGCACCAGGGCGGCCAGTCGCTCAGAACGAACGTCTCCGCGGCGCCGCTGAAATACGCGATCAACGGCAAGCCCGCCACGATGCGAGGGCTGAACGGGTCAGCTTCGATTCACGACCGGCGCCTGGTTCTGACCGTCACCAACCCCGACCCGAAGGCGTCCGTAGAGACGGAGGTCACCATATACGGCGCGAACGTCAAGGAAGTCGGCATTACGACTTTGACGGCCAAGGATGTTCACGCTCACAACAGCTTCGACAACCCGCGCGCCGTCGAGCCGCAAACGTCGCAGGGGGCGGCGAAAGGGCGCGCGCTGGTTTACAACTTCGCGCCCGCATCGGTGACGCGGTTGCAAATCACACTGGCTTGATCCGCGGCGCGGTACAGGTCGCTACCGCTCTCTGTACGGCGCCGCCTGCATAGCTTGGAGGAGACCAGAAGATGGCTTTGAAACATACGAACAAAAAAGACGCGACTTTGAAAATCTCCCGGCGGGGCTTCGCGAAAGGGCTGACGACGGCCCTGATCGCCACGCCATTCGCGGTCCGCGCGCAGGAAGGGCCGTTTCGCGCCCGCGTCAAGATCGACACCGAGCGCGTGATCGGAGACATCGATCCTAAAATCTACGGCAACTTCATCGAACATCTGGGCCGCTGTATTGACGGCGGAGTTTTCGAGGAAGGCTCGCCGCTCTCCGACTCGAACGGTTTCCGCCGCGACGTGATGGAGGCCGTCAAGAATCTGAACGTCACGCAATTGCGCTGGCCGGGCGGCAACTTCGTATCGAACTATCACTGGATGGACGGCATCGGTCCCCGCGACAAACGCCCGCCACGGCTGGAAATGGCCTGGGGCACGGTCGAAAGCAACCGCTTCGGCACGCATGAATTTCTTCAGTACGCCGAGATGCTCAAAACCGAGCCTTATGTCTGCGTCAACCTCGGCACCGGAACGTGGACCGAGGCGCAACAGTGGGTCGAATACGTAAACTCGTCGCAGGACACGGCGATGACGCGATTGCGCAAAGAGAACGGGCGGCAGGACCCTTGGAAAGTAACCTACTGGGGACTCGGCAATGAGATTGACGGGCCGTGGCAGATGGGCCACCGCTCGGCCGACGATTACGGCAGATTCGCGCTCGAAGCCGCCAAGCTGATGCGCTGGACTGATCCGAACATCAAATTGATCGCCGCCGGGTCGTCGCACTTCGCGCAAGGGATCGATTGGATCGGTTGGAACCGCGCCATCCTCGAACACCTGAAGAACCACATTGATTACCTGGCGATTCACCTCTACGTGAGGAACCTTGAGAACGACTACTACGAATTCCTTACCAGTTCGCTCGATCTCGACGACAGGATCAAGACGACAGAGGGCGTGATCAACGCGGCGATGTCCGGAATGCCGCGCAACCGGCGCATTTACATCGCCTGGGACGAGTGGAACGTCTGGTATCGCGCGCGAGGCCCGCAACAGCGCGGGCGACGCATTCTCGAAGAGCGTTACAACCTCGAAGACGCGCTGGTCGTGGCCACCTTCCTGAACTCGTTCGTCAATCACGCCGATGTCATCAAGATGGCCAACATGGCGCAGCTCGTGAACGTCATCGCGCCGATCTTCACCAGCGAGAAAGGCTTGTTCCTGCAGACGATCTATTATCCGCTGCAACTCTTTGCGAAGAACACGCGGGGCAAGGCGCTCGACCTGTTCATGGAGAGCCCGAATTACGAGAGCAAACGATTCGGCCCCACGCCGTATCTGAGCGCGTCCGCCGGATACGACAACGGCTCGATCGTTCTGAACATGGTCAACCGCCACCGCGATCAGGCCATCGAGGTCGAGTTCGAGGCGCAAGACAAACAGTTCGCCGGCCCGGTCGAGGTGGTCGAGGTCAACGGCCCCGACATCAAAGCCGAGAACGATTTCGGCGTGACGAAGGTGCAAGCGGCCACGCGCTCCGCGACCGCGGAAGGGCGCAAGCTCCGCTACCGGCTTCCTCCACATTCATATACGATGCTGAAGGTGAAACTCGCGTGACACTGAGTCCGTTATCTATATAGTTCGCGCAATGTCTTTTGAGAATTCGTTTTTATGAAGAGCGGTGTGGGAAGCAAAAATGGAAAAGAGAGAAAAAAGTGGAAAAAAGTCTCTTTTTGCTACTTTTTTCCCTCTTTGCTTCCCATCACCGCACAAGATTGAACCTTATGGTCTGGGAAGAAAGATGGCATCCGCTGCGCGAGGAATGGGTCATTGTCGCCGCGCACCGGCAAAACCGGCCCTGGAACGGCGAGACGGTCGAGCCTGAAGAATCGGCGCTGCCCGATCATCTGCCCGATTGTTACCTATGCCCCGGCGCAACGCGCGTCAGCGGCAGGCGCAACGACGATTACACAGGCGCCTTCGTCTTCGATAACGATCACCCTTGCGTCGGCCTCGACGCCCCGCGC